>DATILF010000079.1:0-6989 GCA_035476755.1 Ramlibacter sp. | reverse complement strand
GCCCGGGTTCACGAAGGCCGTGCCCGGCACGTGCAGGCCCATGGCTTCCATCAGCATCTGGTTGCTGTTGGCCGTGCCGTAGAAGGTGCAGGTGCCCGGCGAGTGGTAGGCGCGCGATTCGGCTTCCAGCAGCTCGGCACGACCGACCAGCCCCTGGGCCGCCTTCTCGCGCACCTTCGCCTTCTCACTGTTGGACAGGCCGCTGGGCATGGGCCCGCCGGGGACGAACACGGTGGGCAGATGCCCGAATTGCAGCGCGCCGATCAAGAGGCCGGGCACGATCTTGTCGCAGATGCCCAACATCAGCGCCGCGTCGAACACGTCGTGGCTGAGCGACACGGCCGTGGCCATGGCGATCACGTCGCGCGAGAACAGGCTGAGCTCCATGCCGGACGTGCCCTGGGTAACGCCATCGCACATGGCCGGCACGCCGCCCGCCACCTGCGCGGTGGCCCCCTGCTTGCGAGCCTCGTCCTTGATGAGCTCGGGGTAGCCCGCGAACGGCGCATGCGCCGACAGCATGTCGTTGTACGAGGTGACGATGCCGATGTTGGGCGCCTTCTCGGCCACCACCTTGAACTTGTCGTTGGCGGGCAGCCCGGCGAACGCGTGCGCCACATTGGCGCAGCCCATGCGGTCGGCGCCCCGCTCCCGGGACGCCGCTTCGTCGACGCCACGCAAATAGGCGGCGCGCCCCGGGGCGCTGTGCTGGCGGATGCGCTCGGTCACGGCCTCGACTGTGGAATGGAGTTTCATAGAATCTCGTAACTAAATTACAACGAATGGTACCCCGGAAGACCCCGTACGGCGTGTACGCGGGTTACGAACCGGTTACCAACACGCACGGCAGAAGGCGCGGCGCTACAGTCTGTTTTCATGAGTGACGTGTTGAAGCCGCTTCGCGATCCGGCGCCCCTGCTGAAGAAGGTTCTGCAGGAATGGGGTGGCCACGACGACCTCTGGATCTTCGGTTATGGCTCGCTGATCTGGAGGCCCGACTTCGAGTTCGCCGAGCGCCGTCCGGCCAAGGTGCATGGCTGGCACCGCGCGCTCAAGATGTGGAGCCGCATCAACCGCGGCACGCCCGAGCGGCCGGGGCTGGTCTTCGGCATGCTGTCGGGCGGCTGCTGCCAGGGCATGGCTTTCCGCATCCCGCGCCACGAAGGCGCCGAGGTGCTGACACGCCTCTGGGCGCGCGAAATGATCACGGCCGTGTACGACCCCAAATGGTTGACCTGCCAGACCAGCCACGGGCCGGTGCGCGCGCTGGCGTTCACCTTGTCGCGCAAGAGCCCCAGCCACACCGGGGTGCTGCCGGAAGAGGAATACCGGCGCATTTTCTCGCAGGCCACCGGCATCTATGGCACCACGCTCGAGTACGCCCACCGCACCCTGGAAGAGCTGCGCCGCCACAACATCCGCGATCGCGAGCTGGAGCGGCTGCTGAAACTGATCGATCGTTAGCGAAAATCGTTGCGGGGCCTTGCCCGGCAAGGGGCTTTGTCGCTACAGTGTAAGCATACTTACGACGGGAGAAGTTCCATGCGTGCACCCCTGCCCCTGCCGGCGTTTCTCCTTGTCCTTCTCGTCCTGTCCGGCTGCGCCTCGTCGGGAGCGCCCGAAACACGGGCGGTGGCGCAACTGGCGTCCACCCGAGGCAGCACGGCCAACGGCACGGTGAACTTCACCCAGCGTGGCGAAAAGGTGATGGTGAGCGGCCAGGTCCAGGGCCTGAAGCCCAACGCCGAACACGGTTTTCACGTGCACGAAAAAGGCGACTGCTCCAGCGGCGACGGCATGAGCACCGGCGGCCACTTCAACCCCACCGGCATCACGCACGGCCAACATGGCCAAGGCGATCATCACGCGGGCGACCTGCCCTCGCTCAAGGCCGATGCTTCCGGCGTAGCGCGCTTCAGCTTCGACTCCACCACCATCCGCGTCGGCGGCAGCCCGCGCGACATCGTGGGCAAGGGTTTGATCGTGCACCGCGACCCCGACGACTACAAGACCCAGCCCACCGGCAATGCCGGCCCGCGGCTGGCGTGCGCAGTGATCACCCAGGGCTAACGCTGGGTTAACGCGACGCGAGCCGCCGCTCGGCCGCCGCCAGGTCCTGCACCGTATCGATGTCGATCAGCATGCCGGGGTCGTCCAGGTCGAGCCGGACCACGTTGCCCTGAGCGGATTGCGCGCGGACCACCGAGGCGGCGCCTTCAGGCCCCGACAGCGCCAGCAGCGCATCGCGGCAGGATGCGGCAAAACCCACCGGATGGCCGCGCTCGCCCTGATGGCGCGGCAGCACGACGGCGTGCCGCGCCAATGCCTCGGCCACGGCACGCAGCGTCTCGGGCCGCACGAAGGGCAAGTCACCCGGCAGCACCAGCCAGCCCGACGCATCCTGGGTGGCAAGCACCGCCGCGGCAATGGAATCACCCATGCCCGCGTGCCCCCGGTCTTCCAGATGCCAGGGCAACCCGCTGGCACGCACGGCGTCCAGCGTGTGCTGCAGCACCGGCTTGCCGCCGAGCAAGGCATGGAGCTTGCCGCCCGTCCCGCCCGAGGCGGCAAAGCGTTCGCCGCGCCCTGAGGCGAGGACGAGCACGACGGGCTGGGCCACGGGCGGATTCAGGGCATTCATCAAGCCGCACTGTACCGATGTCCTGCTCCCCCAATGCGAGAATCCATCGCATGAGCACGACCTCCTCCCGCCTGGCCGACCTGCGAAAGAGCTATGAACGCGCTGAACTGAGCGAAGACGCATCCCATGCCGATCCGATGCGCCAGTTCGACCAATGGCTGACCGAAGCCATCAGCGCCGAAGTGCCCGAGCCGAACGCCATGACGCTGGCCACCGTCGCCAGCAACCTGCGGCCGAGCACGCGCGTGGTGCTGATCAAGGGCTACGACGAGCGCGGCATCACCTGGTACACCAACTATGAGAGCCGCAAGGGCCAGGAACTGGCGGGCAACCCCTATGCCGCCCTGCAATTTCATTGGGTCGAGCTGGAACGCGTGGTGCGCATCGAAGGCCGGGTCGAGAAAACCAGTGCCGAGGAGAGCGACGCCTACTTTGCGACCCGCCCGCTGGATTCGCGCATCGGCGCCTGGGCCAGCCCGCAAAGCCAGGTCATCGCCAGCCGCACGGTGCTGGTGACGAACGCCGCGAAATACGGCGCGCAGTTCATGCTCAGCCCGCCGCGCCCACCGCACTGGGGCGGCTATCGCCTCGTTCCCGACCAGTGGCAGTTCTGGCAAGGGCGCAAGAGCCGGCTGCATGACCGGCTGCGGTATCGGCTGGAGGGTGAAGGGTGGGTTCGGGAGCGGCTGGCGCCGTGATGCGATGGCCGAGCTTGCCTTGATTCAGCAAGCGCGTTAGTATTTACATACGTTAGAACACGGGTCATCGCCATGCACATGCTCAAGCTCACACAGATCGGCAATTCGGTCGGGGTCGTGCTTCCCAAGGAGGCGTTGGCTCGACTGCGCCTGGAAAAGGGGCAATCCGTTTTCCTGACAGAGACGCCGGAGGGCTATGCATTGACGCCTTACGATCCAGCCCTGGAAGAGCAAATCCAGGCCGGCCGTGAATTCATGCGGGAGTTCCGGGACACCTTCCACCAGCTCGCCAAATGAGCTGGCGTTGGGTAGACAGGGGTGCCCTGCTCCTGTTGCATGCGGAAAGCCTGGCCGAACACGGGGGAGGACAGGGCCTGCGGGACGCATCGCTTCTTGATTCGGCATTGGCACGACCGGAAAACCTCGCGGCCTACGGCCAGCCGGACTTCGCTGACCTTGCCGCAAGTTATGGGTTTGGCCTGGCCAAGAACCATCCGTTCATAGACGGCAACAAGAGGACGGCCTTCCTGGCTGTCGGTATTTTTCTCCACCTCAACGGCTATCGCTTGCACGCCACCCAGGCCGAGGCCGCACTTGCCGTGTTGGCCTTGGCCGCCAGTGAAATCACGGAGGCGGAATTTGCTGTGTGGGTCCGCGAGCACGCAGCAAAGCGGCTGCCCTGATCGATGCGGCGCGTTTAGAAGTCCGCCCTCAGCCCCAGCTTCAAGCTACGCCCCGGCAAGGGCGCCCTGCCCGGCGCGGTCTGCGTCAGGATCGACGTGGCGCTGTACGCCAGCTTGTCTGCCGCATTGTCCAGACGCGCATACCAGAGCAAATTGGCCGCCCCCGCTTTCTGGCGCCAGGTGAGTGCCGCGCTCCACAATGTGTACCCACCGGTCGATTGTTCGCCCACCGGCACGCGGCTCTGCCGGGCCGCATGATCGAAACCCAGGCGGGCGCCCCACGGGCCTTGTGACCAGACGATCGTCGCACCCACGCGCACGGGCGCGATGCGGGGCAACGGCTCACCGGTGGTGGTGTTCGTCGCCCGGACGAGGTCGCCGCGCAACTCCAGGTCGAGCACGGAGGCCCCGTCCATCAGGCGCACCGTGCCGCTCATTTCAAGGCCGCGAAATTTCGCGCGCACCTGGCGGTAGGCGAACTCGGGCAGCAGTTCCTCGGCGCAGCCGGATTCCACCGATGTGCCATCGCCGCAATCGGCTGCGCCCGTCCCCGCGCCATTGCCTTCGGCGTCACGCACAAGGCCCGTCGATGCCAGCGAGAGGTAATTGCTGAACCGGCTCTGGAAGGCGTTCACCTTGAACTGGTTCGGGCCACGCTTCCACTGCACCCCCACATCGGCGTTGACCGACTTCTCCTTGCCCAGCGACGGGTTGCCCACCTCATACGCGCCCGTCGCCACGTGTGGGCCATCGGCGAACAGCTCGTAGTCCTTGGGTGCGCGTTCACTGCGCGCCAGATTACCCGTGAGCTGCCATGCAGGGGCGAGATTCCAGAGCCCGCCCAGCGCGGTGCTCGCCGGCCGGAAGCTGCGGCTGGCGGGCGTGAAACGGGCCACCAGCGGGTTGCCCTCGGAGGCCACCGTCACCGTTTCGGCGCGCCCGCCGAACGTCAGCTTGCCCCATGAGGTGGCCAGTTCCTCCAGCATGAAGAGCGCGCCCTGCCGCGTGCGGCTGTAAGGCGCGAAGGCCTCGGCGCCATCGGCCGAGAAACGAGCGTTCTCCACCTGCAGCCCGATCACACCGTCGAGCGGACCCCACTTCGCATGCCGCATTTCGAGCCGCGCATCGTTGCCACGATTCTTGAACACGGTGCCGGGCAGCCCCGCCTCGAACTCGGTGTGGCCATAGTCGGTGTGGCTGGCCTGCCCCTTGACGGACTGCAGCCACCCGCCGAGCTGGCGCACTTCGCCCTCGATGGCGTAGCGGTTCGATTGCATCCCCACCGTCACTTCGTCCTCGGCCACCGTGCCGTAGTCGCTACGGTACGTGCTGGCCGAGGCGCCCAGAAAGCCCTGGTCAAAGAACACGGACGCGCCCACGGCGCCGCCCCGCGATTGGCTCGCGGAATTGCAGATGCGCCGCGCCAGGGAGGTGACGCTGCCCTGCGTGCAAGGCAGCAGAACGGGTGCATCCACATCCTTGGTGGCGCGGTTGAATACGTCAACGTGCAGGCCTATGCGTTGCGTGCCGCCTTCCACCATGGAGGCACCGGCACGCTCACGGTTCGCGCTGGCCAGGCCCAGGTCCACCTTGCCCGTGACGCCCTCCATCGGCTCGCGCGGGATGCGGTTGTCGATCAGGTTGACGACGCCGCCGATGGCATTGCCGCCATAGAGCAGCGCGCCTGGCCCGCGCAGCACCTCGATGCGCTCGATGCTGATCGGGTCCACGGTCACGGCGTGGTCGTAGCTCAGGTTGGAGACGTCCAGCGCCGCCCCGCTGTTGCTGAGGATGCGGACACGGTCGCCGTCCAGCCCGCGGATCACCGGGCGGCTGGCGTTGGGGCCGAAATAAGTGCTGGCCACGCCGGGTGTGTGATTCAGCGTCTCGCCCAGCGTGCCCTGCGAACGCAGCAGCAGGGCCGGGCCGCTGTATTGCGTGGCCGGGGCGATGAGCTCTCCGCCAAGCGGGTTGCCGGTGATGGTCACCTCCTGCAAGGTGCCGGTCTGGGCCGCGGCGGCGGCGCACAGGGAAACAATGGCGGCGCCCAGGGCGCTGCGGGAGAAATGGGGATTCATGAGGTTCGATTCGTTGACGGCCGAGGACAGCCGCACGCACACCTTGCAACCAAGGCGGCATGCGGCGGGCGAAAGGGATCAGCGAATCGAAGGCGGGCCGCGCGCGTCGAACAGCGCAGCCCAGCGGACCAGGGCCTCGGCCTGGAACCACTGGAACAGGAATGAGCTCAGCCCCATGGGCAACGCGAGCGCCGGGACGGCGGGCGGGCCCTCATGGTTCAGGGGGTCGAACAGGCGGCAGGTCGAATCGTCGTCATGCCCTGCAAACAGTGCGGCGCTCCAATGGGCGCCGTGGTCGTGCGCGCGGTCCGCACCAGGCGAATGCGGGTTGCCGGCGTAGGGGTCATGTTCGGCGGCAAACCCCAGCGCCAGCTGGGCCTGCGGCCCGTGCACCACGCGGTGCATCAGCCCCAGGGCCTGCGCCGCGACGAGCGCGGAGAAGAGCAGCCAGACCAGACCGCGCCGTGCCTGCATCTACTTGACGCCCACCGCGTCGGTGATGCGGTAGTACAAGCCGTAGGGGTCGTCCTGGAGCACGGCGAACTTGCCTTCCACCGTGACCGGGTCCAGCGTGTAGCGCACCGGGGACCTCGTCTTGACCTCGACCATGCTCTCCGGCCCGCCCGGCACGCAAAAGCCACAGGTCAGGGGCACCGAACTCAGCAGGAAATGGCTCTGCTTCTCGCCGGGTTCCAACGGCATCATGAAGCCCTGCACGCGCTGGGTCTTCTGGTTCAGGGCGAGCTGGGGCGGCTCGAACACCGGCAGCACCTTGTTCTTGTCGGTCTTGCTCTTGACGGCGGTGAGCACCGACCACGGCACCACGTCGCTGCGCGCGGGCAGCGGCGCGAACGGGCTGTTGGGGCTGTGGACGCCGGGGCCCGTGCCC
>DATILF010000078.1:0-7098 GCA_035476755.1 Ramlibacter sp. | reverse complement strand
GCCGTGCTCGATCGGGCTGTCAGCGGCCAGCAGGCCGGGGGCCGCGCCATCGAAGTTCGGCGCCTGAAGGCGGTCAAGCCCGACTCGGGCTGCCACATCGTGTACGTCGCGCCGTCCGAAGCCCCGCGCCTGGCGCAGGTGGCGGAGACACTGCGCGGCAACAGCGTTCTCACCGTGAGCGATGTCAAGGCGTCCGGTGCTGCGGCCGGCATCATCAACTTCGTCATCAAGGACGAGCGCGTGCGCTTCGACATCGACGATGACGCGGCAATGCAGAATCGGCTGGCCATCAGCTCCAAGCTGCTGGGTGTCGCGCTCAACGTCAAGCCCCGACGGGCAGGAAGAGGCTGAGATGGGCTCATTCGCCAACGTTCCGATCCGGGCCAAGCTGCTGCTGATCAGCGCGCTGTCCAGCGCCATCGCGCTGCTGCTGGCCGGCGTCGTCATCGTCGCCTACGACAACGTCACCTACACCGGCCAGAAGGCGCGCGAGATCACGGTGCAGGCGGACACGCTGGCGGCCAGCGCCACCGCCGCCATCGCCTTCAACGATGCAAAGGCAGCCACCGAATACCTGAAGGCGCTGGAGGCCAACCCCGAGATCGGCGCCGCGGGCATCTATGCCGGCGACGGCAAGCTCTTTGCGCGCTACGCGCGGCCCGGCGGTACCGGCCGGGCCGTGCCGCCGATCGCCGAGTCTGCCGGGCAGAGGTTGCTGGGCGATGAGCTGGAGGTGTTCCGGCCGGTCAAGGATGGCGACCGGCTGGCCGGCACGGTCTACCTGCGTGCCGGCATCGAGTCGCTGCCGCAGCGGCTCGGGCGCTACGGCGGCATCATCCTGCTGGTATTGATCGGCTCCCTGGTGATCACGCTGCCGGTCTCGGCGCGGATGCAGCGCGTGATCTCCGGCCCGATCCAGGAAATCTCGCAAGCGGCGTCGCTGATCGCCGCCGGCGACCTGACGGTGGCGTTGCCCTCCGGGCGCGGCTCCGACGAGATCGGTCTCCTGTTCGCCACGTTCGGCCAGATGTCCGAGAGTTTGCGCGAGCAGATCCGGGCCCTGGTCGAGGGCGCCAACGTGCTGGGTTCGGCCGCCAGCGAGATCGTGGCCTCGACGACGCAGCTGACCGCCAGCGCGAGCGAGTCGGCCGCCGTGGTGACCCAGACCAGCAGCACCGTGGAGCAGGTGCGGCAGTCCACGCAGGTGGCCAGCCTGAAGGCGCGCACCGTTGCGGACAGCGCCCAGAAGGCTGTGCAGATCTCCCAGGGCGGACGCAAGTCGACCGAGGACGTGGCCGCCGGGATGAACCGCATCCGCGTGCAGATGGAAGCGATCGCGGCGAGCATGATGCGCCTGTCCGAACAAAGCCAGGCGATCGGACGCATCATGGCCACCGTGGAAGACCTGGCAGCCCAGTCGAACCTGCTGGCGGTGAATGCGGCGATAGAGGCAGCCAAGGCGGGCGAGCAGGGCAAGGGCTTCGGTGTGGTGGCCCAGGAAGTCAAGAGCCTGGCCGAGCAATCGCGCCAGGCTACCGAACAGGTGCGCACCATCCTCGGCGACATCCAGAAGGCCACGACCACGGCCGTCATGGCGACCGAGCAGGGAGCCAAGGCCGTGGAGGCGGGGAGCCGGCAGACCGAAGTAGCGGCCGAGGCCATCCAGGCGCTGGCCTCGAGTGTCACCGAAGGGGCCCAGGCGGCCACCCAGATCGCGGCGTCCAGCCAGCAGCAGCTGGTGGGCGTGGACCAGGTGGCCAGCGCCATGGACAGCGTGCGCCAGGCGAGCGTGCAGAACGTGGCCGGGGCCCGCCAGCTGGAAGCCTCGGCGCGCAACCTCAATGAACTGGGGCAGCGGCTCAAGGAAATGGTCGAGCGCTACAAGGTCTAGGCAAACGTCATGGACACTCCCGAAGCCTCCTTCCTGCGCCAGCTGCGCGCGACTTTCCAGCTCGAAGCGGCGGAGCACTTGCATGCCATCACGGCAGGCCTGCTGGAGCTTGAAAAGGCGCCGCCGCAAGCGCGAGGCGATTGGGTGGAAACCGTGTTTCGGGAAGCGCACAGCCTCAAGGGCGGCGCGCGCGCGGTGGATTACAGCGAAATCGAGCTGCTGTGCCAATCGCTGGAGGATGTCTTTGCCGGCTGGCGGCGCGGCACGGGCCAGCCGACGCCCGAGGCATTCGACGGTCTGCACCGATCGCTCGACGCGATCGCGGCGGTGCTGGCCCCCGGCAGCGCGGCTGCCGTGCCCGCGTGGCCGGGCGCGCCCGTCGCTTTGCCCGCCGCGCTCGCACAGCCTCGCCCCGCACAGGCACAGGCACAGGCACAGGCGCAGGCGCAGGCGCAGGTCGCCGGTGGCGCGCACGAGGGGGCCGCACAAACGGTGCGCATTGCCGTGGACAAGCTCGAGGCCCGGTTGCTGGAGGCGGAGGAGTTGCTCACCGCCAAGCTGATCGCGGCGCAGCGCGTGGCCGACCTGCGCGACCTCTGTGGCGGCTTCACCGCCTGGCGCAAGGCCTGGAGTGCCGTGGAGCCCCAGGTCCAGAGCCTGCGCCGCACCCGCGCGGCCAACGTGGAGGCTAGCCCCCGCGACGCGGAGTTGACGCTGCTGCTCGATTTCCTGGACTGGAATGCGCAGTGCATCAAGGATGTGGAGGACCGCACCCTCGCGCTCGATCGCACGGTGAAGCAGGACCGCAACGCCGTCGGCAAGCTGGTGGACGACCTGCTCGAGGATTCCAAGAAACTGCTGCTACTGCCGTTCTCCTCGGTTTCGGGCTCCTTTGCGAAGGTGGTGCGCGACCTGTGCCGCGATGAGGGCAAGGAGGCTGAGTTGGCGATCGAGGGCGGTGACGTCGAAATCGACAAGCGCATCCTCGAAGAGCTCAAGGACCCTTTGATCCATCTGCTGCGCAACGGCGTGGGCCATGGCATCGAGCCGCCGCAGGTGCGGGCCGGCCGTGGCAAGCCGGTTCGCGCGCAGATCAGGCTCGCGGTCTCGCAGATCCCCGGCAGCCAGGTGGAGATCACCGTTTCGGACGACGGCGGCGGTATCGATGCGGCCCGCGTCGCTCGGGCCGCGGTGGAGCGAGGGCTGCTGTCGCCCGAAGAAGCGGCGGGACTTGGCGACGACGCGGCGCGCGCCTTGATCTTCCTGCCCGAGCTGTCCATCAGCCCGCAAGTCACGCAGTTGTCGGGGCGCGGCCTGGGCCTGGCCATCGTGCGCGAGAAGGCCGAGAAACTCGGCGGCAGTGTTTCGGTGGCAAGCGAGCCTGGCCGCGGCACGTCGTTCCGCATCGTCGTGCCTGCCACGCAGTCGACGTTCCGGGGCATCCTCGTCATGGCAGCGGGGCAGTTGCTGGTCGTGCCGACCCTCCACGTCGAGCGCGTGGTGCGCGTCAAGCGGGAGGAAGTGAAGAGTGTGGAGGGCCGTGAAGCCATCGACCTCGGCGGTCGGGCGGTGGCCCTGGTGTGCCTGGCCGAAGTCCTGGAGCTGGCCCCAGCGCCGGCCGAGGAAGCATCGTCCAACCTGGGCATGCTGGTGCTGGTGCTGGGCCAGGCCGAGCAGCGCACGGCGTTCTCCGTGGACAGCGTCCTGGACGAACAGGAGGTGCTGGTCAAGCGCCTGAGCAGGCCGCTGCTGCGCGTGCGCAATGTCTCGGGGGCCACCGTGCTGGGTTCGGGCCGGGTGGCGCCGGTGCTCAACGTCGCCGACCTGCTCAAGTCGGCGCGCAAGGCGGGCGCAACGCCGCGCCTTGCTCGCGCGCCCGAGCAGCCGGCGCGGCAAGCGCGGATCCTGGTGGCGGAAGACTCCATCACCTCGCGGCTGCTGCTCAAGGGCATCCTGGAGGGCGCCGGCTACCGGGTCAGGACCGCCCCGGATGGCCTGGCCGCCTTCAAGCTTTTGCGCGAGGAACAGTTCGAACTGCTGGTCTCGGACGTGGAGATGCCGGGGCTCGACGGTTTCGACCTCACGGCGAGAGTGCGCGCCGACAGCCGCCTTGCCGAGCTGCCCGTGGTGCTGGTGACCGCCCGCGAAAGCCGTGAGGACCGCGAGCGCGGCCTGGAAGCCGGTGCTCATGCCTACCTGGTCAAGAGCAGCTTCGACCAGAGCGACCTGCTGGCGACGGTAGGTCGCCTCATCTGAGCCATGACCATGAAAATCGTAGGGGCCACATGACGAAAATCAAGGTGCTGGTGGCCGAGGACTCGGCGGTGGTTCGCATGCTGCTGGTCCATCTGCTGGAGACGGATCCGGCCATCGAGGTGGTCGGTCAGGTTTCCGATGGCCAGGCTGCGGTGGCATTCGTTCAAGCCACCACACCGGATGCGGTGCTGATGGACATCCACATGCCGCGCATGAATGGCTTCGAGGCGACCCGGCGCATCATGGAAACCCAGCCGGTGCCCATCATCGTGTGCAGCGCAACGGCCGACACGCGGGACACGGTGGTCGCCTTCCAGGCCATGGAAGCCGGCGCCATCGCTTGCATCGAAAAGCCGCTGGGAAGCGCGTGGGGTGACGACCAGGCCAAGGCGGCCCATCTGGTCCAGACCGTGAAACTGATGTCCGAGGTCAAGGTGGTGCGCCGCACCGCGGCCGCGGGCGGCAGCGCGAAGGCCCGGACCGTGCCCTTGCCCGCTCCCTCTGTCGCCGCCCGGGTCAAGGCGGTGGGCATCGGCGCTTCGACCGGCGGTCCCGCGGTGCTGCAAACGCTCCTGGCGGGCCTGCCGGAAGGCTTTGCGGCCCCGATCCTCGTGGTGCAGCACCTGGCGCCCGGCTTCCTGCCGGGACTGGTGGCCTGGCTCACCGCGTCCACTCGCCTGGCGGTGGAAATCGCGAGAGACGGTGTGTATCCGCTGCCAGGGCACGTGTACCTGGCGCCGGACGATTGCCACATGGGCGTCTCAGCCGGCGGGGCGATCGTCCTGAGCCGTGCCTCCAAGGAGAGCCACGTGCGGCCCGCCGTATCGTTCCTGTTTCGATCCCTCGCCCAGGTTTACGGGCCGAGAGTGATCGGTGTGCTGCTCACCGGCATGGGCCGCGACGGCGCCGACGAACTTCGGAACATGAGGGACCTCGGTGCGACCACCATCGCCCAGGACGAGGCCAGTTCGGTGGTGCATGGGATGCCCGGCGTGGCCATCGCGCTGGGCGCGGCAAGCCTGGTGCTGGCGAGCGGGCAGATCGCCGACACGCTGGTGGCGCTGGTTGGCCTCCACACGACTGCAGCAAGGAGTTAGGCATCATGCTTTCGCATTCGCACGCTATTGTCCCTTCGGCGAGGATCCTGGTGGTGGAGGACAGCCCCACCCAGGCGCAGCGCCTGGAGCATCTTCTCGAACAGCATGGCCACGAGGTCGACGTGGCGTCCAACGGAAAGATCGCGCTCGATATGGCGCGCCAGCGCCGGCCGTCGCTGGTGCTCAGCGATATCGTGATGCCCGAGATGGACGGCTACGAACTGACACGCCGCCTCAAGGCGCAACTTGACCTGCGCGACATTCCCGTGATCCTGGTGACCACCATGTCCGAACCCGAGGACGTGATCCTCGGCCTCGAATGCGGGGCCGACAACTTCGTGCTCAAGCCCTACGACGAGCGCTACCTGGTCAGCCGGGTTCATTACATGCTCATGAACCGCGAATACCTGCGCCTGACGCAGGATGCCGCTGCCGGCATAGAGCTGAATTTCAACGACAAGCGGCACTACATCACGGCCGATCGACTGCAGATCCTCAACCTGCTGCTTTCGACATACGAGGCGGCGACCCAGCGCAACCGCGACCTGAGGCGCAGCCAGGAAGAGCTGGAGAAGCGCTCTGCCGAGGTCGCCTCCACCAACCGCTTTCTCGATTCCCTGATCGAGAACATTCCCAACATGGTGTTCATCAAGGACGTTCCCGACCTGCGCTTCATCCACCTGAATCGCGCCGGCGAGGTCCTGCTGGGTCGGCCGCGCTCGGAAGTGCTGGGCAAGACCGACCACGAACTGTTTCCGCGGGAAGAGGCCGATCATTTCGAGACCGAGGACCGCCAGGTGCTCGCGCGTGGCACTGTGGGCGACATTCCCGAGGAAGTCATCCATACGCTGGACAAGGGCGTGCGCATCCTGCATACCAAAAAGGTGCCGGTGCTCGACGAGCGGGGCAAGGCCCGGCATCTGCTGGGCATCTCCGAGGACGTCACCGAGCAACGGGCCATGGAAAAGGAAATCTCGCGGCTGAGCGAGAACCTGGCCGAGCGCGCGGCGCACCTGGAAGCCAGCAACCGGGAGTTGGAGAGCTTCAGCTATTCGGTATCGCACGACCTGCGGTCACCGCTGGGTTCCATCGACGGCTTTGCCCAGGCGTTGCAGGAGCGGTGTGGCGCCGCCCTGGACGACCAGGGACGCAGGTACCTGGGCCTGATCCGTGCCAACGCAAAGAGGATGTCGACCTTGATCGACGAACTGCTGGAGTTCTCCAAGCTGAGCCGCCGGCCCGTGGTGAAGGAGAACACCGACATGGAGGCGATGCTGCACGAGGTGATCGAAGCGGCGTTGCAGGGCAGCCCGCCGGCGCCCAACAAGGCCGAGATCGACATCGGCCCGCTGCCTGCGGCCCAGGCCGATGCGGTGCTGGTGCGCCAGGTCTGGGCCAACCTGATCTCCAACGCGATCAAGTACAGCAGCAAGCGCGCCAAGCCGATGATCCAGATCAGCGGGCACCGGCTGGGAGACGAGGTGATCTACACCGTGCGCGACAACGGCGCCGGCTTCGACATGGCTTACTACGACCGCCTGTTTGAGGTGTTCCAGCGCGTCCATCACTCGCGGGAGTTCGAAGGCTCGGGCATCGGCCTGGCGATCGTGCAGCGGATCGTGGTCCGCCATGGGGGTCGGGTATGGGCCGAGAGCAAGGTGGACCAGGGCGCGCGGTTCCATTTTTCCCTTCCTGCCGGGCCTCGCGGCGAGGGCGCTCAGGGATCCGGGCCGCCCTGACCTTGTTGGTCAGGGCGGCCGCGACGATGATGTAAGCACCCTCGTCCAACGCAGTCTGCGCTTTGTCACGCCATGGCGGGTTGATCCCTATGCCACAGCCGACCGTGTTGACGCC
>DATILF010000077.1:0-3592 GCA_035476755.1 Ramlibacter sp. | reverse complement strand
GCCCGAGGGAGGCGTGCGCGGCGTCCAGTCCTTGGGCGGACGCGGTTCCTTGCCGGCCATGATGTCGTCCAGCTGCTCGGAATCGATGGTTTCCCATTCCAGCAGGGCCTTGGCCATGGCGTGCATCTTGTCCTTGTTTTCCTCGATCAGGCGGCGCGCCAGCGCGTACTGCTCGTCGATGATGCGGCGCACTTCCCCGTCCACCTTCTGCATGGTGGATTCGCTGATGTTGGTGGTCTTGGTGACCGAACGGCCCAGGAACACCTCGCCCTCGTTCTCGGCGTACACCATCGGGCCGAGCGCATCGCTCATGCCGTAGCGCATGACCATGTCGCGGGCCAGGTGCGTGGCGCGTTCGAAGTCATTGGAAGCGCCGGTGGTCATCTGCTTCATGAACACTTCTTCCGCGATCCGCCCGCCGAACAGCATGGCGATCTGGTTGAGCATGTATTCGCTGTCGTAGCTGTAGCGGTCCTGCGCGGGCAGGCTCATGGTCACGCCCAGGGCGCGGCCGCGCGGAATGATCGTGACCTTGTGCACCGGGTCGCACTTGGGCAGCAGCTTGCCGATGAGGGCGTGCCCGGACTCGTGGTAGGCCGTGTTGCGGCGCTCTTCCTCGGGCATCACCATGCTCTTGCGCTCGGGGCCCATGAAGATCTTGTCCTTGGCCTTCTCGAAATCCTGCATCTCGACGACGCGTGCGTTGCGGCGCGCGGCCATCAGGGCCGCCTCGTTGCACAGGTTCGCCAGGTCGGCGCCGGACATGCCGGGCGTACCGCGCGCGATGATGCTCGGGGCGACGTCCTGGCCGATCGGGATCTTGCGCATGTGGACGTTCAGGATCTGCTCGCGGCCGCGGATGTCCGGCAGCTGCACATAGACCTGGCGGTCGAAGCGGCCCGGGCGCAGCAGTGCGGCGTCCAGGATGTCGGGCCGGTTGGTGGCGGCCACCACGATCACGCCCAGGTTGGTCTCGAAGCCGTCCATCTCGACCAGCATCTGGTTCAAGGTCTGCTCGCGCTCGTCGTTGCCACCGCCCAGGCCGGCGCCGCGCTGGCGGCCCACCGCGTCGATTTCATCGATGAAGATGATGCAGGGGGCGTTCTTCTTGGCGTTCTCGAACATGTCGCGCACGCGGGCCGCGCCCACGCCGACGAACATTTCCACGAAGTCGGAGCCGGAAATCGAGAAGAAAGGCACCTTGGCCTCGCCGGCGATGCCCTTGGCCAGCAAGGTCTTGCCGGTACCCGGAGGCCCGACCAGCAGCAGGCCGCGCGGGATGCGCCCGCCGAGCTTCTGGAACTTCTGCGGGTCTTTCAGGAAGTCCACGACTTCCTTCACTTCTTCTTTCGCTTCATCACACCCTGCAACATCGGCGAACGTGACCTGGTTGTTGTTCTCGTCGAGCATGCGGGCCTTGCTCTTGCCGAAACTGAAGGCGCCGCCCTTGCCGCCGCCCTGCATCTGGCGCATGAAGTAGACCCACACGCCAATCAGCAGCAGCATGGGGCCCCAGCTGACCAGCAGGGTCATCAAGAGCGATCCCTCTTCGCGAGGCTTCACATCGAACTTGACGTTGTTGTTGATGAGGTCGCCGACCAGGCCCCGATCGAGGTAGGTGGCCGTGGTCCTGATCTTGCGGTCATCGGTGGTGATGGCCACGATCTCGGTGCCGCCCTGGCCTTCCTGGATGATGGCGTTCTTGATGCGGCGGCCGCGGACTTCCTCGAGGAAGTCGGAGTAGCCCATGACCGATGCGCCCGCTGCGCCACGCGTGTCGAACTGCTTGAAAACGGTGAAAAGCACAAGGGCTATCACCAGCCACACGGCAATTTTGGAAAACCACTGATTGTTCAACTCGCGTCTCCGGAAAGAGTACTTCTCTAGCTGCTGCCCATTCTAGGGGTTTCAAGCCTGGGAATGATGTATTTTCGCTACGGCCCCAACAGGGGCCAGGGGCATTGAAGAGACGCCCCGCGCGCGTCACCTGCCGGGTTTCAAACCGATACCGACCAGGAAAGTCTCGGACGACTTGTCGCGCGAGGCCTTGGGTTTGAGAGGCTTCACCGTGCGGAAAGTTTCCCGGAACAGCTTGACAAGCTCCTCATAGCCGCCGCCATGGAAGAGCTTGGCCACGAGCGCCCCCTCGGGCTTGAGGTGCTGGCGGGAAAAATCGATGGCCAGCTCGACCAGGAGGGAGATCCGCGCGGCGTCGGCCGAGCTGATGCCGGACAGGTTGGGCGCCATGTCGGAAATCACCACGTCGGCCTTGCGCCCGGCCACCGCCGCCTCCAGCCGGGCGAGCACCTCCGGCTCGCGGAAGTCGCCCTGGATGAAGGTGACGCCTTCGATCGGCTCCATGGGCAGGATGTCCAGCGCCAGGATGGTGCCGTGCATCTCGCCCGCCGCCGCTCCGCCGGGTGAGAACTTGCGCCGGACATACTGGCTCCAGGCCCCGGGCGTGGAGCCCAGGTCCACCACCAGGTGGCCCGGCTTGATCAGGCTCAAGGTCTCGTCGATCTCCTTGAGCTTGTAGGCCGCGCGCGCCCGGTAGCCCTCTTTCTGGGCGAGCTTGACGTAGGTGTCGTTCACATGGTCGTTCAACCACGCCCGGTTCACTTTGCTGCTTTTCGTCTTCGCCTTCATCGTGCTCTGCCTGTGCGGGGATAATAGTCCCCATGCCTGCTATTGAACTGACCATTGCCGAGCGCAAGGTCCACCGCGCCGAAGCCCACCACCTCGACCCCGTTGTCATGATCGGCAACGACGGCCTCACGCCCGCCGTCCGCAAGGAAGTCGATGGGGCCCTCAAGGCGCACGGCCTGATCAAGATCCGCGTCCTGGGCGATGACCGGACCCAACGCGAGGCCATGTACCAGTCCCTCGCCGACGAGCTCGGCGCCGCCCCCATCCAGCACATCGGCAAACTGCTGGTGCTCTGGCGCCCCAAGCCGGCCAAGGCGAAAGCCGAGGACGAAGACCGGATGCCCGGCCCGCGCGACTTCAAGGTGCTCAAGTACAGCAAGCGCGGCGGCCAGCGCCCCGAGGTCAAGACCCTGCGTGTGCTGGGCAACCAGCGCCTCACGTCCGGCGGGCAGGTCAAGCGGGCCAAGCCGAAGCAGAAATCGGTCAAGAAGGGCCGGCTGACCTGAGCGGCCGGTTGCCGGGCTCACGCCCGGGCTGATGGGCCGCTCACCTTCCAGAGCGCTGCTCCGGCGCACAGCCACTGCAGCAGGTACATCCCGCTGCCCAGGCTGTGCCAAAGCCTCAGGTTCTCCCGGGCGACGATGCGCGGTGCGACCGCGAATTCGGCCAGCAACGCGAGTAGCGTCCCCCCGACGACAAACAGCAGCGCTCCCCCGGCCCAATCCATCCGGACGGGCTCGCCCCGGCCGCGCGCTGCCATGAGCAGCACCATGGCGCAAGCCAGTGCGATCCAGGTCTGGGCCGTGAACAGCCGGGCTGCCATCTGGCCGGCCTGGGCCGCCGTGGGCAGGTGGGCGAACAGCAGCGGAACCACCACGAAGCCCGTGGCCGTGAGGCTGCCCCACCAAAGCGCAGCCGCGAGCACCGCGGCCCGGCTCTTCCAGCC
>DATILF010000076.1:0-23559 GCA_035476755.1 Ramlibacter sp. | reverse complement strand
TTCTTCGCCGCGGCCAGGGCGAGGTTGCCGCCCACCAGGGCGCGCCGCACCGAGCCGCCCCCCTCCACCACCAGCACGCGGCCCTCGCCGGGCGAATTCACCGCTTCGCGGATGCGCGAGTTGTCCTCGAGCGCGCGGAGGGTGGCCACCGGCCCGCTGAAGCTGCCAGAGGCGCCAAAGTCGCGAAACACCGGCGGCAGCACGCGGAACGCGCCCGAAGTGTCTTCCTCATGGGCATCGCACAGATCGCAGGTGGCAGGGGACGTGGTGTTCATTTTCCGGTGACTTTCCTGATGGCGGGTTTGATGTTCTCCCGCCGCGCAGGCAGCACCGGGGCGTTCTCACGCGGCGCGTTCAGCACGATGGAAGTGGAAGTTTCGGTAAGGATACAAAATCGGGTGACCACGGCGTCAAGGTGCTCCACATCGATCACCGCGATCTCCAGGATCCAACTGTCCTCACCCGTCACGTTCCAGGCATTCACCACCTCGGGCGTCTGCTCGATCAGCTTGACCACGCGGGCGTACTCCACGCGCCCCACCCGGACGACGGCGCGGATGCCGTAACCCAGCCGCTGATAGTCGACCACCGCGCGGTAGCCCTTGATCACGCCGTTGAGTTCCAGCTTGCGAACGCGCTCGGTGACGGCCGGTTGGCTGAGGTGCACCCGGCGTCCCAGTTCGGCCATGGTGATGCGCGCGTCGCGCTGCAGCTCGGCCAGGATTCGGCCGTCGTGAACGTCCAGCTCGGAAACTTCGGTGGGCATGGCCAAATACTTTCAAAAACAAGGTCAAGAA
This sequence comes from Ramlibacter sp., assembly GCA_035476755.1. Lineage (GTDB taxonomy): Bacteria > Pseudomonadota > Gammaproteobacteria > Burkholderiales > Burkholderiaceae_C > Ramlibacter. The sequence continues at coordinate 22,762 of DATILF010000076.1, read as the reverse complement.
AGACTATCACCTTTAAACACCCATGGAATACAGCCAGCCGGGCAACTACGATGGCCCGCATGAGCACCACAGCCCTCGCCTCGTGCGGTAAACGCAAGCCCACCCTGATCGTGCCCCCGCTGCTCGCTTGCTACCTGGTCTGGGGCTCCACCTACCTGGCGATCCGGTTGGCGCTGGCCAGCTTTCCGCCCTTTTTTCAGATGGGCACCCGGTTCCTGGCAGCCGGCGTGATCCTCATGGCCTGGCTGCTCTGGCGCGGCCGGACACGGCGGCAGCCCCTGCTGTTGCCGACGCCGGCCCAATGGCGCAACGCCCTGATCGTGGGCACCCTGATGCTGGGCGGCGGCATGGGGCTCACCGCCAGCGCCGAGCAGCACATCGGCTCCGGCCTGATCGCCGCCTTCATCGCGGTGGTGCCGATGCTGGTGTGCGGCTGGGGACTGCTGTTCGGCCAGCGCCCCTCGCGCCAGGAATTCACCGGCATGGCCGTGGGGCTGACGGGCGTGCTGCTGCTGGTGAGCGGCGCCAGCTTCTCGGCGTCGCCGGCGGGCATCGCCAGCATCGCGGGCGCGACGCTCGCGTGGTCGCTGGGCTCCGTACTCTCCACCACCCGCCTGCCGCTGGCCGCGGGACCGATGGGCTTTGCCAGCGAAATGTTGTGTGGCGGCGCGGTGTTGATGCTGGTATCTCTCGCGTTGGGTGAGCAGCCCGCGGGGCCCGTGCAGCCACTCGCCGTGGCGGCGTGGCTCTACCTGGTGGTGTTCGGCTCACTCGTCGCCTTCAGCGCCTACCTCTATCTGCTGGGCAACGCGTCGCCCGCGATGGCCACGAGCTACGCCTTCGTGAACCCGTTGATCGCCCTCTTCCTGGGGGTGACCTTCGCCTCGGAAGCCATCACTGGCGGCGAATGGATCGCCTGCGGCGTGATCCTGGCGGGCGTGTTCCTGATCTTCAGAGGGAAAACGGCTGCACGTGCCGAGTGAAAAAGCGACACGCCAGAGTGAAAAAAGCCACTTTTCGCTTGGAAACGCGTTTTTTCTCCAGTAGCATCCGCAGTGCCGATGGGAGTGAATGCTGGAAAAGCAGATTCCCATTGGTGATTACTCAACTTCTAGAAGGAAATAATCATGGCAACTGCGAAAAAAGCTGCGGCAAAAAAGGCGCCTGCAAAGAAGGCTGCACCCGCGAAGAAGGCCGCTGCACCGGCGAAGAAAGCCGCTGCCAAGAAGGCGCCGGCGAAGAAGGCCGCTCCGGCCAAGAAGGCTGCTGCTCCGGCGAAGAAGGCCGCTGCTCCGGCCAAGAAGGCTGCCGCGAAGAAGGCGCCCGCCAAGAAGCGCACCCCGAACGCCGCGTTCATGAAGGCCCTGACGCCCAGCCCGCAACTGGCTGCCGTCGTCGGTTCCGCACCGCTGCCCCGCACCGAAGTGGTCAGCAAGCTGTGGGCCTACATCAAGAAGAACAAGCTGCAGGACGCCGTCAACAAGCGCATGGTCAACGCCGATGCCAAGCTGAAGGAAATCTTCGGCAAGGCCCAGGTCTCCATGTTCGAGATGGCCGGCCTGATCGGCAAGCACGTCAAGTAATCAGGCGTTGCCTGGCGTTGAAAGGGCCGCATTCGCGGCCCTTTGTCATTTCGGCTTCAGCGCGCTCTCCCGGATCGCGCTCAGCGTGCCGCGCGTCGTGATCACCTCGGGATCCAGCATCACCTCGATCACGGTGCCTTGCGCACGCTCCAGAGCGGCAACCAGTTCCGGCTCGAACTCCTCGGTTCGCGTGATGCGCACGCCCGCATAGCCATAGGCGCGCGCCAGGGCAATGAAATCGGGGTTGGCCAGCGCCGTGCCGCTGACATGCCGCGGGTACTCGCGCTCCTGGTGCATGCGGATCGTGCCGTACATGCCGTTGTTGAGCAGCACGATGATGCTCTTGGCGCCATGCTGCACCGCCGTCGCCAGCTCCTGGCCGTTCATAAGGAAGTCGCCATCGCCCGCCATCGTCAGGGCCACACGCCCGCTCACCAGGTTGGCCGCGATGCCGGCGGGCACGCCATAGCCCATGGCGCCCACGGTTGGGGCGAGCTGCGTCTTCAAACCCTTCGCCAGCCCATGGTGCTTGAAGAAGCGGTGCACCCAGCTCGCGAAGTTGCCCGCACCGTTGGTGAGTACCGCATCCTCGGGCAGGTGCTTCTTGAGCATGCCCACGATGGCCGGCATGTCGATGTCGCCGGGCAGGGGCTGCGGCACGAGATTGGCCTCGTAGTCGGCATGTGCCGCCTCGGTCCAGTCGGCCCAGGGCACTTCGGGGGGGGCCGTGAGCACTTCCAGCGAACGCGCCGCGGCGTTCATCGTGGCGTTGATCGCCAGGTCGGCCTGGTACACGCGATTGAGTTCTTCCGCGCTGGCATGGATGTGCACCAGCTTCTGCCGGGGCCGCGGCACTTCAAGCAGCGTGTAGCCGCCGGTCGTCATTTCGCCCAGCCGCGGCCCGATGGCCAGGATCAAGTCGCTGTCCTTGATGCGCGCGGCCAACCTGGGGCCCAGCCCGATGCCCACGTCGCCCGCGTACAGCGGATGGTGGTTGTCGAAGGTGTCCTGGAAGCGAAAGGCGTTGCCCACCGGCAGCTTCCAGTTCTCGGCGAAGCGCTGCAGCGCCTGGGCCGCCTGCGGCGTCCAGCCGCCGCCACCGGCAATCACGAACGGCTTCCTCGACTGCAGCAGCAGCTCGCGCAACTCGCGCAGCGACCCCGGGTCGCTCCAGGCCTGCACCGGCTCCACGCGCGCGAGCGGCCGGGCCTGGCTGGCCTTTGTCAGCATATCCTCCGGCAGCACCAGCACGACGGGGCCGGGCCGCCCGTTCATGGCCGTGGCGAAGGCGCGCGCCACATATTCGGGAATACGGTCCGGGTCGTCGATGCGCTCAACCCGCTTGGCCATGCCCTTGGTGCTGGGACCGAAGAAGCTCATGTAATCGACCTCCTGGAAGGCCTCGCGGTCGCGCTGCTCACTCGCCACGTCGCCCACGAACAGCACCATGGGCGTGGAATCCTGGAACGCGGTGTGCACGCCGATCGACGCATTGGTGGCGCCAGGGCCGCGCGTGACGAAACAGATACCCGGCCGCCCCGTCAGCTTGCCGTGTGCCTCGGCCATGAAGGCGGCGCCGCCTTCCTGCCGGTTGATGATGAAGCGAATGCTGTCACGATAAGCATGGAAGCCATCGAGAACCGCCAGGTAACTCTCGCCCGGCACGCCGAACACATGGGAGACGCCTTGGGCAACAAGGCATTCGACCAGCAGATGGCCGGCGAGCTGGGGCGAGGCGTTGGACATGGACCCTTGACTTTATTAACCAATCAGTGAATTATGCAGCCATGACACGAGACACCGTTCCGGCCAACGAAGAGCGCCAGCGCGATGCCGACCGCTCGCAAGGCATCATCTTAGCGGCGGCCCGCGATGAATTCGCGGAGTACGGCCTGGGAGGCGCCCGCATGGACCGCATCGCCGAGCGCGCGGGCCTGAACAAGCGGCTCATCTACTACTACTTCGAGGACAAGGAGAAGCTGTTCCAGGCCGTGCTGGAGCAGGCCTACAAGGACATCCGCGAGGAAGAGCACAAGCTTCACCTGCTGGACCTCAAGCCGGCCGACGCGGTGCGGCGCCTGGTGGAATTCACCTGGAACTACTACCTCGGCCATCCTGAGTTCCTCACCCTGCTGAACAGCGCCAACCTGCACCGCGCCCGTCACCTCCAGGAATCGAAACAGGCGCGCGAGATGAACTCGCCGCTGATAGAAATGCTCGCCGAGATCCTCGAGCGCGGCCGCAAGGAAGGCACCTTCCGCGGTGGCGTGGACCCGCTGCAACTGTACGTCTCCATTGCCGGGCTCGCCTATTTCTACCTGTCCAACAGCCACACGCTCTCGGCCATCTTCGGGCGCGACCTCCTCTCGGCGAAAGCCAAGAACGAACGCCTCACGCACATGTGCGACGTGATCCTCGGCTACGTGCTGAGGGGCTAGGCGCTCTCAGACCCTCCTTCGCCATCGGGTACTTGCACAGGGCGAAGTTTTCCCTATAATTCACCAAACAGTGAATTGCCGTCCTGCATCGATCCTTCCACGATTCCTTCTGGAGACATCATGAACATCCATCGCCGCATCCTCGTGAGCTCACTGGCCAGCCTGGCCCTGCTGTCGCCCCTGGCAGTACTGGCGCAAGGCGGCTATCCCAGCAAACCCATCCGCGTGATCGTTCCGTTCGCCGCCGGCAGCACCACGGACATCATTGCCCGCGCCATCGCCGACAAGATGAGCCAGAGCATGGGCCAGCAACTGGTGATCGAGAACCGTGGCGGTGCGAGCGGCACCATCGGCCAGGCGGCGGTGGCACAGGCAGCCCCGGACGGCTACACGATCATGGTCCACTCGTCTTCGCACACGGTGAGCCCCTCGACCTTTGCCAAGCTGCCGTTCGACACCGTGGGCGACTTCGCTGGGGTCACGCCGATTTCGAGCACGCCCAACGTGCTGGTCATTTCACCCGCCAAGAACATCAAGACGCTGCAGGAACTGCTGTCGGCCGCGCGGGCCAAGCCCGGCAGCATGAACTTCGCTTCGGCCGGCCAAGGCAGCGCCACCCACTTGAACGCCGAGAAGTTCAAGCTGGCCGCGAAGATAGCAGCGACCAACATCCCCTTCAAGGGATCCGCCGAAGCCGTGACCGAAGTGATGGCCGGGCGGGTCGACTACTACTTCTCGCCCATCGCGCCGGTGATCGGCCAGATCCGCAACGGCCAACTCGTGCCACTCGCCGTGGGTTCGCCCCAGCGCGCGAGCGCCTTGCCCAACGTGCCAACCACCGCCGAAGCCGGCGTGCCGGGTTCCGAGTTCAATTTCTGGATCGGCATGTTCGCGCCCGCCAAGACGCCCCGCGAGATCGTCAACCGCCTGAACGACGAGGTCGTGAAGGCCCTGGCGACGCCCGAGGTGAAGGAGCGCTTTGCCGCGCTGGGCGCCGATGCCTGGACGCTCAAGCCCGAGCAGTTCGACGCCTATCTGAAAGACGAAATCAAGTCCAACGCCGTGCTGGTGAAAGCCGCCGGCCTGGAAGTTCAGAAGTAGCCACACAGACCCAGCAGGAAAACACCATGCCCACTCAAAGACTCGGAATCATCATGCACGGCGTCACGGGACGCATGGGCATGAACCAGCACCTCATCCGCTCCATCGTCGCCATCCGCAAGCAAGGCGGCGTGACGCTCTCCACCGGCGACACGGTCATGCCCGATCCGATCCTGATCGGCCGCAACGCCGAGAAGATCGCGGCGCTGGCCAAGGCCCACGGCATCGAGCGCTGGGGCACCGACCTGGACGAGGCGCTCGCGAACAAGGACGACACAGTCTTCTTCGATGCCGGAACCACGCAGATGCGCCCCACTTTGCTGGCCAAGGCCATCGGCGCCGGCAAGCACGTGTACTGCGAAAAGCCGATCGCCACCAACCTCAACGAAGCCGTGGAGATCGCCAGGCTCGCCCAAAAATCGGGCCTGAAGCACGGCGCCGTGCAGGACAAGCTGTTCCTGCCCGGCCTGCGCAAGCTCGACATGCTGCGCCGCGCCGGCTTCTTCGGCCGCATGCTGTCGGTGCGGCTGGAATTCGGCTACTGGGTGTTCGAAGGCGACCTGCAGCCCATTCAGCGCCCCAGCTGGAACTACCGCAAGGAAGACGGCGGCGGAATGATCCTGGACATGATGTGCCACTGGCGCTACGTGCTGGACAACCTGTTCGGCGAAGTGAAGTCGCTCTCCTGCATCGGCGCCACGCACATCCCGCAGCGCTGGGACGAAGCCGGCAAGCCCTACGAGGCCACCGCCGATGACGCGGCCTACGCCACCGCCGAACTGCTCGGCCACAACGGCGAGACCGTCATCGCGCAGATGAACATGTCGTGGGCCACTCGCGTGCGCCGCGACGACTTGGTCACCTTCCATGTGGACGGCACCCACGGCTCGGCCGTGGCGGGCCTGAGTTCGTGCCGCGCGCAAAGCCGGGTGAACACACCCCGCCCGGTGTGGAACCCGGACGAGAAGCAGATGATGAACTTCTTCGACCAGTGGCAGGAAGTTCCGGACACGCAGGCGTACGACAACGGCTTCAAGATCCAGTGGGAGCATTTCATCCGCCACGTGGTGGAGAACGAGCCCTACCGCTGGACCCTGCCGGAGGGCGCCAAGGGCGTGCAACTGGTGGAAGCCGCGCTGGAAAGCTGGCAAGAGCGCCGCTGGGTCGATGTTCCCCCGCTGAACGTCTGAAGGGGGCAACATGGCCCTGTCACTCCAACTGCCCACCGCGAGCAGCGACCTGCGCACCTACACCCTGCAAGGCAAGGGCCCAGTTCGTCCGGCCGCGGGCGTCAAGTTCAACCGCATCGCCTACTCCGCGGCGCATGTCGTGTCCGACCCGCTTGCGGCCGTCGATCCGTGGCTGCAATGCGCGGTGGATTGGGACGCCACCATCGCCTACCGCCGCCACCTCTGGTCGCTGGGGCTCGGCGTGGCCGAAGCCATGGACACGGCCCAGCGCGGCATGGGCCTGGACTGGCCGACGTCGCTGGAACTGATACGCCGCTCGCTGGATGCGGCCAAGGACGTCCCGGGTTCGCTGGTGGCCAGCGGCTGCGGCACCGACCACCTGGTGCTGGACGACGTCAAGACCGTCGATGAGGTCATCGAAGGCTATGAAACGCAGATGGCCGCCATCGAGAAACTGGGCGGCAAGCTGATCGTGATGGCCAGCCGGGCACTGGCCCGCGTGGCGAAAAGCCCGGCGGATTACGAGCGCGTCTATGCGCGCATCCTCAGCCAGGCGAAGCAACCCGTGGTGCTGCACTGGCTCGGCGACATGTTCGACCCGGCCCTGGCCGGCTACTGGGGCACCCACGACGTGGATGCCGCCATGGACACGGCACTCGGCATCATCGCCGCGCACGCCGGCAAGGTCGATGGCATCAAAATCTCCCTGCTGGACAAGGACAAGGAAATCGCGATGCGCCGGCGCCTGCCCGCGGGCGTGCGCATGTACACGGGCGACGACTTCAACTATGCCGAGCTGATCGCGGGCGATGGCTTCGGCAGCGACCCCCTGCACGGGAAAAGCGACGCGCTGCTCGGCATCTTCGACGCGATCGCCCCCGCCGCCAGCGCCGCGCTGGGTGAGCTGGCCCAAGGCAACCTGGAGAAATTTCACGCCATCCTCGGCCCCACGGTGCCGCTGTCGCGCCACATCTTCGCCGCGCCGACCCGCTTCTACAAGACCGGCGTGGTGTTCATGGCCTGGCTGAACGGCCACCAGTCGCACTTCACGATGGTGGGCGGCCAGCAGAGCACGCGATCGCTGCCGCACCTGGCCGAACTGTTCCGCCTCGCCGACGCGGCGAACCTGCTGGAGCAGCCGGAGCTCGCCGTGCGGCGCATGCGCACCTTGCTCGCGCTGCACGGAATCGAATCGTCCTAGCCACCCGAAATTTGCCCACTGCCATCCACAACCACCAAGGAGACTCCCATGAAAAGCCTCATCAAACTCATGCTCGCGCTGTGCCTGGGCGCTGCCGCCATGGCCGCGTCCGCGCAAGCGTATCCGTCCCGGCCGGTGAAGATCATCATCCCCTTCCCGCCGGGCGGCACGCTGGACACCCTGGGCCGCAACCTGGCCCTGAAGCTGGGCGAGCAGATGGGCCAGCAATTCGTCGTGGAGAACAAGCCCGGCGGCAACGGCACGATTGGAGCGGACGTGGTGGCGAAGGCACCTGCCGACGGCTACACCCTCTTGTTCAATGCCTCGACGTTCGTGACGGCCCCCATGACCATGAAGTCGGTGCCCTACGGCGTGGTCAAGGACTTCTCTCCCGTGGCGATGGTGGCCAAGGCGCCGCTCTCCATCGCCATCAACAAGAACCTGCCGATCACCGACGTCAAGACGTTGCTGGCGTATGCGCAGGCCAACCCAGGCAAGATGACCTTCGCCGTGGGCTCGATCGGCTCGGCCGGCCATCTGGCAACCGAGCTGCTCAAGCGCGCCGGCAATCTGGACTACCTGATCGTGCCGTACAAGGGCACGGCACCGGCCTTCCAGGACCTGATCGGCGGCCAGATCGCGGGTTTCATCGACCCCATCCTCGGCTCGCTCCAGTACCACAAGAGCGGCCTGCTGAGGGTGGTGGCCGTGACGTCTTCGGCGCGCACGCCCAACCTGCCCGAGGTGGCCACCGTCGGCGAAACGCTGCCCGGCTACGAGTTCTACAGCTGGTACGGCCTGTGGGGCCCGGCGAAGCTGCCGGCCGACATCACGCAGCGCCTGAACACCGAAGTGAACAAGGCACTGGCCGGCGAGATGCGCGAGAAATTCAGCCCGCAGGGCCTGCTGCTCACGCCTGGCTCGGTGGACGACTTCGTGAAGTTCCAGCGCGACGACATGGCCAAGGCCCAGAAGGTCATCACGGAAGGCAATATCCGTGTCGAATGAGGCGCGTCGCGCGGTCGTGACCGGTAGCAGCTCGGGCATCGGGCTGGCGGTCGCGCAGGCCCTGCTGTCGCAGGGCTGGCACGTGCTGGGATTCGACATCGCGCCGCCGCGCGCCGAACACGCGAACTTTTCGCCCGTGCGGGTGGACCTGTGCGATGGCGACGCGGCCGAGGCGGCTGCCCGCGACGCGGGCAGCGTCCACGCGCTGGTTCACGCCGCCGGCGTCCTGCGGGTGGGTCCGCTCGAGGCGCTTCACCCTGCGGACGGCGAACTGATGTGGCGCCTGCACGTGGCGGCCATCACGCGCATCGCCGGTGTGCTCGTGCCGGCCATGGCGCTGGCCCGGGACGGGCGCGTCGTGCTGATCGGCAGCCGGGTCGCGCGGGGCATCGCGGGCCGCAGCCAGTACGCGGCCACCAAGGCGGCGCTGGTTTCGCTGGCGCGCAGCTGGGCGGCCGAAGTGGTCGCCTCGGGCGTCACGGTGAACGTGGTGTCGCCCGCCGCGACGCAGACCGCGATGCTGGACGATCCCGCCCGCCGGGCCACGCCGCCCAAGCTGCCCCCCCTGGGCCGCCTGATCCAGCCCGGGGAGATCGCCTCCCTGGTCGCCTACCTGCTCTCACCGGCCGCAGCCGCCATCACCGGGCAGGAGATCCAGATTTGCGGTGGAGCCTCGCTGGACCATGGCTGAAGCGGAACAAAACCCCGTTGTCGGCATCGTCGGACTCGGCCTGGTGGGAGCCGCCATCGGCAGCCGCCTGCGGGCAGCCGGCTGGTCCACCGTGGGCTTCGACCTGCGAAGCGAAGCGCTGGAGGCGTTCCGGGCGGCCGGGGGCGCATGCGCCGCTTCCCTGCACGAAGTGGGACAACGTGCCGGTTGCGTCGTGCTCGCGGTCTTCGACACGAACGACGTCATCCAGGCTCTGGAGACTGAAGCAGGACTGCTGGCGCCGGGCCACCACGTCCATACGGTGATCGACTGCTCCACCGGCAGCCCTGAGATGCTGGAGCCGCTGGCGGCGCGCCTGAAGGCCCGCGGCGTGGCGTTCATCGAGGCGCCCTTGTCCGGCTCCAGCCAGCAGATCGCCGCGGGCGAGGCGACATTGCTGATCGGCGGCGAGGCCGACGCGATCGAGCGATGCGCTGACTTGCTGCAAGCCGTCGCATCCCGGCGCATCCACGTCGGCCCCGCGGGCATGGGCGCCAAGGCCAAGCTGGCGACCAACCTGGTTCTGAGGCTGAACCGCGCGGTGCTCGCCGAAGGCATGGTGTTCGCCCAGGCACTGGGTATTGCACCCGAACGCTTTCTCGACCTGGTGCTGGCCACCCCCGCGCGCTCCGCAGCCGCGCAAAGCAAGGGCGACATGATGGTGCGAGGCGACTTCACGCCGCAATCGCGCATTCGACAGCACCTGAAGGACGTCGACCTGATGCTGCAAAGCGCACAGGCTGCGGGCCTGCCACTGCCCTTTTCGGAAACTCACGCGCAGCTGATGCGCGCAGCCGTGGCCGCGGGCGACGGCGACCTGGACAACGCGGCCATCATCCGCCAGCTGCGGCGCGGCGGCGGGCTGCAAGACTGAAAACCATGAGAAATTTCTCCCACGACCACCGCTGGCTCTCGATCAACACCGCCACTGTGCGCAAGTCGCGTGGCGCCGAGGTGCCGCTCACCGCGATCATCGACGCCTGCGCCGAGCGCGGCATCCGCGCGATCTCGCCCTGGCGCGACCAGGTCGCCGCCGCAGGACTTGAAACAATTTCGCGGCAGGTGAAGGCCCGGGGCATGGAACTCTCCGGCTACTGCAGAGGCGGAATGTTCCCCGCTGTCGATGCGCAGGGCCTGCGTGCCGCGCGCGACGACAACCGGCGCGCCGTGGACGAAGCCTGCGAACTGGGCGCGCCCTGCCTGGTCCTGGTGGTGGGCGCCCTGCCCGGCGCGCTCGAAGGCCGGGCCGCGCACAAGGACATCGCGCTCTCGCGCAACCAGGTGCGCGATGGCATCGCCGAATTGCTGGATTACGCCCGTTCCGCGCGCATGCCGCTCGCCATCGAGCCGCTGCACCCGATGTACGCGGCCGACCGTGCGTGCATCAACACCCTGGAACACGCGCTGGATGTCTGCGACGAACTCGATCCGCGGCACTCAGGCGCGCTGGGCGTAGCCGTGGATGTGTATCACGTGTGGTGGGACCCGAAGCTGCAGGCGCAGATCGAGCGTGCGGGCATGGAACGCCTGCTGGCGTTCCATGTGTGCGACTGGCTCACGCCGACGGCCGACCTGTTGAACGATCGCGGCATGATGGGGGATGGCGTGATCGACATCCCGATGATTCGCCGCTGGGTCGAGGCCCAGGGCTTCGCGGGCTACAGCGAGGTGGAGATCTTCTCCACCGGCAACTGGTGGCAGCGCGGCACCGCCGAAGTGCTGGATACGTGCATCCAGCGGCACCGCAGCGCGGTTTAGGCGCCTGCGTCAGCCCGCGGCCGTGTGGACCTGCACGGGGCGAACGTTGTTCCCGGAGCGCAGGCCGTTGTTGGCGGTGCCGAACTCGATTTCCCCCGACAGTTGGCCGCCCTCCTCGATCACCACCTTGCCATAGCGCACGCGGCCGGTCACCTTGCCGGTAGCGTAGATCACCAGCTTCTGGCGAACCGTCAGGTTGCCTTCGAACTGGCCGCGGATCTCGGCGATGTCGATCTCGGCGGATCCCTTGAACGAGCCGCGCTCGGAAATCTGGATCACGCGCGAGTCCATCGTGGCCTCGACCGAGCCCTCGACCACCAGCGTGTCGCAATCGGTGATCTCCACGCCCTTGAGCTTGATGTTGGGGCCGACGGTGAGCTTGCTTTCGCCTTCCTTCACGGGCGCGCTGTTCGCGGCGGCGGCCGTGGGTGCAGCCGTCGTCGTGGCCGCGGTCATCGGAGCCTGGGACGAGGCTGCCGCATTCGGGCTCACGATGTTGCGCTGGTTGTAAGCGTCCGGTTCGCGCTTGTTGAAGAAGGGGGATTGCAGTGCCATGATGTACTTCCTCTGAGTGGCGTTGAAAGAGGTGCCGATGCTACGGATCACCTGCCTTCGAGGAAAGTCCGGTTGAGCAAGATCGGTAACCAAATTCGTTGCCGCGTACCGACGCCGGATTCCGCGCGTGCGACTTATTCCTCATTCTCGGTAAACGCGTGTTGCATCCTCGCGAGAGGCCGGTCACCATGAAGCCAACACGAGGGGAAGAACGATGGCCTGCGGCGTCCCGGATGTCCTGAAAAAATGCCTTGCGGCCTGCGCCGCGCTCATGCTGCTGCCCGCCTTCGCGCAGCAGGAGCCCGAAACGTTCGACACGGGCGCGCACAACCTGCTCGTGGTGCTGCGCGAGTCGCAAGGCGAGAACAAGCAGGACGAATCGCTGCAACCCTTCGGCAAGGTCGCGGCGCGCATGCCCGATGGCCAGCGCATCGAGTTCGACACCAGCTGGTACCAGTACCTGGGCGACATGCACATCCGCCTGGTGTTCGATGGCGCCCAGACCCTGCAAAGCGCGTCGCCCGAAGACCTGGCGCGCCTTCGCCTGAGCCCGCAAGACGCCCTGAAACTGGCGATCGCGAACCTGCGGCGCGTGTATGGCGTCCCCGCCATCCAGCCCTGGAGTGGTGGCTTGATGCAGGTGCAAGCCGCATCGGCCGACCTCACGAGCAGTTACTTTCTGGACCGCGATTTCTGGCAGGGCGTGCAGGCACGGCACCCGGAGGGCGTGGTGGTGGCGGTACCGCGCCGCGGTGGCCTGGTCTATGCGCCGGCATCGGACGAAGCCGCCGTGACCAGCCTGCGTTTCAGTGTGGCCGCCTTGTATGCCGGTGGACCGGGCACGCGCCTGTCATCGGCCCTCTACCTGTTCAGGGGCGGGCAATGGTCGGTGTTCCAGCCACCCCAGGCGCATTGAGCCAAGCACCGCAAGCTGTCAGTACGCGACGGTGTACCGGGCACCGCGGAAGCGCAGCACCGCCGTCTTGGGCCTGATCTCGTCCAGCACCACGCCGGGCCCGACTTCACTGCCCTCGTTGAACACCTGCCCATTGACGATCAGCATGCGCTGCGCCGGGTTGGTGGAATAGACGCCGCCGCTCACCGCCAGCTTGGGCGCATCGGGCGGCAGTCCGGCCACGGGGGGTTGGGTGGCCGTCGAGGCCACCGGCGCGGATACCGCGGGCCTGGGCGGGGGGGCGGGGTTCACGGAAGGCACCGCAACCGGGGGCTGTGCCGGTGGCGGCACTGTCGGCGTTGCTGCCGATGGAGTGCCCGCTGCGGGCGCAGCCATCGGTGCGGCGCCGGCGGGCGGGCCGGAAGGCGGGAGCATCCCGCGAATCGGAGGCTGTGGCCTGGCGCCAGGGGTGTCCCCCGACGGGGCCTGCGCCATGCGCACGGGCGGCGCTGGCGGCTGGATCGCATGGGCGGGCGTGGCGGGTGCGGGCGGCACGGCAACGCCGCCGGTCACCGGGGTGATGCCCACGACGGGCGCGGGCGCGACCTCGGCCGAGGCGCGAACCGGCGGCAAGGGCGCCGGACGCTGGGAACCCGGCGCTGGTGCGACCTTCACCATGCGGCTGTCCTGGTAGAAGTACCAGCCCGCGGCGGCGGCCACGGTCACGACAGCGGCGACGACGCCCCAGAGCCAGAGGCTGGCGCCGCGTTCAGGCGTGTGGGCGAGCGAAGGGTTCAGCGACTGCGCATGGATGCCCCGGGCGGGGTCGCGTTCGCGTTGCGCATCGGCTTTTCGGAGGGCATCGAGGATGTAGGACATGGCTGCTCAGTGGTCGGTGCGAAGGCGCGGCTCGTCGATGCCGGCCGCGCGATTGAGTTGCATCAGCGTCAGCGGGCCGGGCTGCCCGTCCCCCGCCAGGCCGTGCGCCAGCTGGAACGCGCGCAATCGCGTGCGCAGGGCAGTATCCGGGGCCGTGCGCCCGGGGTCCGGCGCGGCGGCGCCATTCAGGGCCGCCAGGCGCGCGGCGATCCAGTCCACCATCTCGCCCTGCCCCTTCGCGCCGCGATTCGCATAACCCGGCGGTACGCGCCACAACGTGGCGAAATCCCCCTGCCAGCGCGCAGCCAGGGCCGCCAGTGTCACGGTCTGTTCGGAGCCGGCCGCGCGGAGCGTGGCACTGTCGCGTGTCAGCGCCGTGAGCACGGCGTAGCGGGGTGTGCCCGTGTCCGCGTCGAGCGTGAGAATGCCCGGGCGCCCCAGCTCGCGAATGACGGCGAGGCTGAGGTTCTTGCTGAAGCAGTGCAGTTGTTCCCCGGGCAGCAGCTTGCAGGGATCGCCTTTCACCGCTTCCACTTTCCAGATGCGGGCCAGTTCGCGCCAGGCCTCATCGGCATCCTGGAACAGCGAGGGCGCAGGCCGCACGGCAGACGCGGGCGCCACGGGCGCGCTCGCGACGGCAGGAGCCGCTGCGGAGGCTGCGGCACTCGCCGCGGATGCGACGCCACTCGTCGCGGCGGGTGCGGAAGCTGCGGCGCGCTCGCGATTCAGGTGCATGGCCGCGGCCAGCAGGCCCGCGCCTGCGAGCAGCCCCACGCCCAGGGCCACGGCGGAGCGCCGGTGCCACCGCGGCGCCGCCGCGGGCGCATCGAATACCTCGGCGGCCGCCTTGTTCACCGTCGGCCGGTCCACGGCCCCCCGGGCCGTGGCGAACGCGCCCAGCAACGCCCGGTCGCACAGCAGGTTGATGCGGCGCGGCACGCCGCGCGAGAGCTGGTGGATCCGCTGCAGGGCCTTGCGGTCGAACGGCATCGGGCGCTCCAGGCCAGCCACTTCCAGCCGGTGCTGGATGTACTGCGCGGTTTCAGCCGGCGTGAGCGTGTCAAGGTGAAAACGCGCGATCACCCGCTGTGCCAGCTGTTCGAGCTCCGGGCGCGCGAGCATGCTGCGCAATTCGGGCTGGCCGATCAGGATGATCTGCAGCAGCTTGCGCTCCCGCGTCTCCAGGTTCGTCAGCAGGCGCAGCTGCTCCAGCACCTCGGCCGAGAGGTTCTGCGCCTCATCGATGATGAGCACGTTGTTGCGGCCTGCCGCGTGGGCCTCCAGCAGGAAGGCGTTGAGCGGGTCGAGGTAGTCCTTGACGGTGGGCGGCAGGAGGTCCTTCTGCGTCACCCGGATATGGAACTCTTCGCAGATCGACTGCAGCAGTTCAGTGACGGTGAGTTTCGGATTGAAGATGTAAGCCACGTTGCAGTTCGCCGGGATCTGCTCCAGGAACAGGCGGCACACCGTGGTCTTGCCGGTGCCGATCTCACCCGACAGCAGCACGAAACCCCCGCCCCCGCCCAGCCCGTACAACAGGTGTGCCAACGCCTCCCGATGCCGCTCGCTCATGAAGAGGTAGCGCGGGTCGGGCGCGATGGAGAACGGCTCCTGTTTCAGGCCGAAGTAGGCGGCGTACATGGGCGGAAGGATACCCCGTTGCAGCGGAGGTCCCGCAAGCGGGAACCCTGTGCCGTCAAGCCGTTGCCACCGCGGTGCGCCGCACTCGCCGCACATTGAACGCGCTGCTGATGAGCACCACCTGCATGGCGACCAGACCCAGCCAGACGCCCTGGTAGTTCCGGCTGTCCATCAAGGCACCGAAGAACAGGGGCGCGATGGCCTGGCCGATGTCCAGCCCGGAGTACACGATGCCATAGACACGGCCGGTGGAATTCTCCGGCGTCGATTTCTTCACCAGGAGGTCGCGCGAGGGGCCGGCGATGCCGCTCGCGAATCCCATGGCGCCGAACAGGGCGGGCACCGCGAGAGCCGGCACCGTGCCCAGCCCGATGACCAAGGCGATCACCGCGGCCATGCCGAAGCCGATGCCCACCACGCGCTCGCACCGCGACGGATCGGCCGCGAGGAAGCCGCCCAGCACCATGCCTGCCGCGCTGCACACCATGTACACCGTCAGGCACATGGCGGCCAGGGCCACCGGCACGCCGTGCAGCTGCCGTGCGGCTTCAGGCGCGAAGGCCTGGATCACGCTGAGCACCACGGCGTAGAAAAAGAAGAAACCGAAACACATCCAGACGGCGGGGATGCGCAGGAAATCGAAGTTACCTTCCGCGTGCGCCTTGCTCGCGGCCCCGGCTGGGCTCGGGGCCGCCGCAGGCAACAGCAGGCGCCGCCGGTTGAGCCACAGCACGGCCAGCACCGTGAAGGCCAGCGTGCCCGCGCCCATCAGGGCCACCCGCCAGGAAAAGGCGATGGCCAACGGCACCAGCATGGCGGGGGCGAGCGCCCAGCCCAGGCTGCCGGTGATGCCGTGAAAGCTGTACGCATGGCCCAGCCGCGCCGCGCTGACCTTGCGGTTGAGCAGCGTGTAATCCACCGGGTGGAAGACGCCGTTGCCGATGCCGGCGACGATGGAAAACATCGCCAGGGTCCCGTAGTTGGGGCTGAAGGCAAATCCGAACGCGGCCGTGCCCAGCAGGGCCAGGCCGCCAAACAGGATGGGGCGCGGCCCGTACCGATCCACCAGGAAGCCCGATGCCGCCTGCACCGCGCAGCTGACAACGAAGAACAGGGTCATCAGGAAACCCAGCTCGGTGTAGCTGGCATTGAACGCGTCCTTCAGCCACGGAAAGAGCGGCGCCAGCAGGAGCTGGCTGTAGTGGCTGATCATGTGGGCCAGGCCCACCAGGCCGATGACGCCGACGTCCTGGCGCAGGCTGACGGGGGGCGAAGCGTGAGCGGCGATCGTGGACATGGTGCCCATCGTAGTCGCCGGGACGCTTTCTGAAATGCGACAGAACGACAGCTTTCTGCGAAAATCGGCCACATGGTCCGCAGCCGCCCGACGCGCCCCGCACCGCTGGGCGACACCGATCCCTTCCGCCCCAGCCGCCAGCGGCCGGTGCGCGTGCGCGCGCGCGCCATGCCGGCCGACACGCACTTCGAACCTCACCACCATGCCTGGTCGCAGGTCGCGTATTGCGCCAGCGGCATCGTGCAGGTGACGGCCGAGCAAGGGGCGGCCGCCGGCGACGAAGTCACCTACATCGTGCCGCCTTCGCGCGCGGTGTGGATCGCACCGGGCGCGCGCCACGCCGTGCACGTGCTGGAAGATGCGCAGTTCCGCACGCTCTACATCGACGCCTCGGTGACGCCCGAAGGCTGGAGCGGCTGCCGGGTCATCGTGGTGTCCCCGCTGCTGCGCGAGCTGGTGCAGGCGCTCGACACCCCGCCCGCCAGCCCCCTGCCGCGGCCGCGCGAGGAGCGGCTGAGCCAACTGGTGCTGGACGAGATCGCCAGCGCGGACATCCAGGCGCTGGGCGTGCCCCTGCCCCATGCCCAGGACGGCGACAAGCGCCTGCGCGCCTTGTGCGAAGCCGTCCTGCGCGCGCCCGCGCAACGTGCCACATTGGCCGAGTGGGCCGCCGAGGCCGGCGCCAGCGAACGCACGATGGCCCGGCTGTTCCGCGACGAGCTGGGCACCAGTTACCAGCAATGGCGGCAGCAGGCGGTGCTGGCCCACGCCCTGCCCCTGCTGGCGCGCGGTGTTCCCGTGAGCCACGTGGCCGCGTCCAGCGGCTACGCCAGCGACAGCGCGTTCACCGCGATGTTCAAGGCAGCCATGGGGCAGCCCCCGAGCCAGTTCCTGCTGTCATCCCGGGCGTGACCCGGGAGCCACCCGGCATCACAACGCTTCACGGCCAGAGCGTGCGCATGGCTTCGCGCATGCGCGCGGTCACAGCGGGATCCACGGGCGGCACAGGCCGCCCCGCCACGTACACCTCGGCGAATCCGTCGTGCGGGCTGGAGAACACCAGCGCATCGAGCCAGTGGTCTTCCGGCACGCCCAGCAGCGCAGGTGAATTGGTGTCAATCACGACGAAGTCGGCACGCTGACCCGGCTTCAGCCCGCCCAGCGCCACACCGGCCGCGGCGGTACCGCCCGCCAGCGCGCCCTGGAACAGCGCCGCGGCCGTGCTTTCGGAGACGGCCGCATGGGCCGCCACATTGCGCCGCCGCTGGCCGAGGCGCTGCGAATACTCCAGCAGGCGCAACTCCTCGGTCCAGCTGCGCGTGACGTGGCTGTCCGAGCCGACGGACCAGTTGCCGCTCTGGCCCAGCCAGCCCGCAAGATCGAAAATGCCGTCGCCGAGATTGGCTTCGGTGGTGGGGCACAGCACGATGGAGGCCCCCTGGTTGCGCAAGCTCTCCAGCTCGCCGCGCGTGCACTGGGTCGCATGGACCAGGTTCCATCGGTCATCCAGCGCCACCTGGTCCAGCAGCCATGCCACGGGGCTGCGGTTGTGCCGGCTGATGCAATCCTCCACCTCGCGCCGCTGTTCGGCCAGGTGGAGGTGAATCGGCATGTCGCGGGCGGCCGCGGCAACGGCCTCGCGCAGTGCGTCCCGGCCCACGGCCCTCAGCGAATGCAGCGCGAGACCGACATTCACCCGCGAATCCGCGGTACCCGCCTGGCGGGTCACGCTCTGCATGATGCGCGACACGGATTGCGGCGTGGATGCAAACCGCCGCTGCTCGTCGCGCAGGCCTTGCGCACCGAAGCCCGAACGCATGTACAGCGTGGGCAGCAGCGTGAGGCCGATGCCCGCCTGGCTGGCGGCGCGCACGAGGGCCAGAGACATCTCGGCCGGGTCCGCATAAGGCCTGCCCTGAGGATCGTTGTGCAGGTAATGGAATTCGCACACCTGCGTGTAGCCGGCGCGCAGCAACTCCGCGTAAAGAAACGCGGCAACCGCCTCCAGCTGGCCGGGCGTGATGCGCAGCGCGACGCCGTACATGCGGTCGCGCCAGTGCCAGAAGTCGTCGTCGCCGCCGTGGCTGCGTTCGGTCAGGCCCGCCATGGCCCGCTGGAACGCGTGGCTGTGCGCGTTGACCAGGCCCGGCAGCACAGGGCCCGCAAGCAGCGTGGCGCCTTGGCGGGATTCACCCACGGCACCGGCAAGGATGCGCCGCCAGCGGCCGTCCTCGCCCGCTTCCAGCAATACATCCATGGCCCATGCGCCGTTCACCCAGGCGGCGGGAGCGAGGTAGCGATGGCCCTCAGCGGGCATACAGGCCCTCGCAAGCTTGCAGCGCCGCGGCCAGCATGTCCTTGATCACCGGCTGGATTCCGCGGGCGAGCGACTCGTCATACGCAAACGGCGGCCGCTCCATCATGTAGAGGCCCTGGCACATCTCCAGCTGGACGGCGTGCACATGATGCGCGGGGTTGCCATAGCGCCGGGTGATATAGCCGCCCTTGAACCGGCCATTGACCACGTGGCTCACGTCGGCGTAGCGGGATGCGGCGTCGGCCGCCGCGGCCGTGATGGCTGGGTGCGCGCTGTCGCCGTTGGCGGTGCCGATGTTCAGGTCAGGCAGCACACCATCGAAGAGCCAGGGAATCTCGCTGCGGATGCTGTGGGCGTCCCAGAGCAGCGCGTAGCCGTGCTCGGCGCGGATGCGGTCCAGCTCGCGCCGCAGCGCCCGGTGATAGGGCTGCCAATAGAGGCCGCGGCGGCGAAGCCGCTCCTCGGGCGTGGGCTCGCGCCCCGAGAGGTACAACGGATCGCCGTTGAAGAAACGGGTGGGGCACAGTTCGGTGTTGGACGCGCCCGGGTACATCGGCGTGTCGTCGGGGGGCCGATTGAGGTCGATCACGTAACGGGAGATGCGCGCACGCAATACCGTGGCGCCGAGCGCCGGCAAGCCGATGTACAGCCGGTCCAGGTGCCAGTCGGTGTCTTCCCCGCCCAAGGCGCGCGGCATGTAGCCGGCCCGCAGGTCCCCGGGGATGGCGGTGCCGATGTGGGGCATGCTCACGAGCAGCGGCGACGTGCCGTGATGAAAGAGGAAAGTCATGCGTTGCGCCCGCCGAAGATGGTGCGAAGCCGGGGGTTGAATCCCATCGCGTACGCGAGCTCGGCGGGATGGGTGACGCCCCACAGCACCATGTCCGCACGCAGGCCCGCGGCGAGCACGCCACGATCGCCCAGGCCCAGTGCACGGGCTGCATGGCGGGTGACACCCGCCAGGGCTTCTTCGGGCGTCAGGCGAAACAAAGTGCACGCCATGTTCAGCATCAGCAGCAGCGAGGTGCACGGCGAGCTGCCCGGATTGCAGTCCGTGGCAATGGCCATCGGTACCTGGTGCTGGCGCAGCAGAGCGATCGGCGGCACGCGCGTCTCGCGCAGAAAGTAGAAGGCGCCCGGCAGGAGCACGGCGACGCTGCCGGCCTGGGCCATCGCGCGGGCGCCCGCATCGCTCAACCACTCCAGATGGTCGCAGCTGAGCGCGCGGTAGCGGGCGGCCAGCTGCGCACCGCCACTGTCACTCAGTTGCTCGGCATGCAGCTTCACCGGCAGGCCCAGGGCGGCCGCGGCCCGGAACACCCGCTCGACCTGGGAAATGCTGAACGCGATGCGCTCGCAGAACGCATCCACCGCATCGACCAGGCCCTGGTCGTGCAGCACCGGCAGCATCTGCAAGACCTCCTCGATGTACTCGCCGGCGCGGCCGCTGAACTCCGGGGGCAGCGCGTGGGCGCCCAGGAATGTGGTGCGCACCTGCACGGCATTGTGCTCGCCCAGAGCCCGCGCGACACGCAGCATCTTCGCTTCGTGTTCCAGCGACAGGCCGTAGCCGGACTTGATCTCCAGTGTCGTCACGCCTTCCAGGATCAACGCGCGCAGCCGCGGCAGGCTTTGCGCCAGCAAGGGCGCCTCGGCGCAATCCCGCGTGGCCTGCACAGTCGAAGCGATGCCCCCGCCGGCCCGCGCAATGTCCTCGTAGCTCGCGCCGCCTAGGCGCTGCTCGAACTCCTGCGACCGGCTGCCCGCGTACACCAGATGCGTGTGGCAGTCGATGAGGCCGGGCGTGACGAGCGCGCCGTCGCCGTCGTGGCGCTCCTCGCAGCGGTCCAGCCACTCGCGCGGCACAGCCTTTCGGGCACCCACCCATGCAATGCGGTCGCCTTCGGTCACCACGGCCGCGTCCTCGATCAACCCGTAAGGCTGCAAGACATCGGCCTGCATGGTCGCCGCGCGGCAGCGGCTCCACATCTGCACTGTCATGGAACGACCTCCATCCAGAGCGCATCTCCGGCCAGGAGCCGTACGATGGCCTTCAAGTCGAGTATGCGCCATTCACGGGTCACGCCGCTACCGCTTCGCCATGCTGAACCTCACCGCAACAGGGGGTTGACACGGGATGCCTCATGCCTGGAACTGGCCCGCAAAGCTGTAGCGGGTGCCCGGGTACACCAACCGTGCCACGCTAGCCACGTGGGCGCCACTCACCGTGCGCCGCATCATGGCCAGGCAGGGTTCGCTTTTCCGGATGCCCAGCGCCTTCGCTTCCTCGGCCCGGGGCAGGCAGGCCTCAATCGAGTAGCTGGCCTCGGTGAGCGGCGCATGCCGCAGCAGGTGCAGGGTGGGCGAGGTCTGCGTGAAATCGGTCTCCAGATAGCGGGGCGCCGCCGCCGGGTTGACGTAGCGGTCTTCGTACTGGATGGGCACACCGTTCTCCATGTGGATGAGCACCGAGTGGAACACCGGCGCGCCCGCGCGCAGGCCCAGCGATTTCGCCACCGCCGCGCCGGCCTTCTCGCCCGCCTTCAGCAGCACCCGCGCCGTGTGCACGTGGCCCCGCTCGGCGACCTCTTCGTGGATGTCGCGGATGGTGAGCGTGGAAGAGATGCGGTGCAGCTGGGCCACCCGCGTGCCCGACCCCTGCACGCGGTCCACCAGCCCTTCACCCGCGAGTTCGCGCAGCGCGCGATTCACGGTCATGCGGCTGATCCCGAACTGCTGGATGAGCGCCGCTTCGCTGGGCACCGGGTCGCCGGGGCGCCATTCGCCGCTGGCGATGCGCTGCCTGATCCAGCTCTTGACCTGCTCGTAGGCCGGAGTATCCGTTCTTGACATGCCCGAAGAATACCCGAGTTGACACAAGTTGTATAGACAACTACGATGCGGCCGTTGAACAGCCGGAAGCCGCAGCCATCCCGGCCCGATCCCCTCCTGGAGCGCAACATGCCGGACCTGTCCCCGCCTTCCTTCCCGCACAGCAAGGCACGCCCCGTGCGCGCACCGCAGGGCACGCGGCTCACCTGCGCCAACTGGCAGATCGAGGCCGCCTTCCGCATGATCCAGAACAACCTCGACCCGGCCGTGGCCGAGAACCCCGACGAACTCGTGGTCTACGGCGGCATCGGCAAGGCCGCCCGCAACTGGCCCTGTTTCGATGCCATCCTGGAATCGCTGCGCCAGCTCCAGCCGGACGAAACGCTGCTGGTGCAATCCGGCAAGCCCGTCGGCGTGTTCCGCACCCACGCCGGCGCGCCGCGCGTGCTCATTGCCAATTCCAACCTGGTGCCGAAGTGGGCGACTTGGGAGCACTTCAACGAGCTGGATCGCGCGGGCCTGATGATGTACGGCCAGATGACTGCCGGCAGCTGGATCTACATCGGCACGCAAGGCATCGTGCAGGGAACGTATGAGACCTTCGCCGAGGCCGGCCGGCAGCACTACCACGGCGACCTCGCCGGACGCTGGGTGCTTACCGCCGGCCTGGGCGGCATGGGCGGCGCGCAGCCGCTCGCGGCCACATTCGCCGGCGCCTGCTCGCTCAACATCGAGTGCCGGCAGTCGCGCATCGACTTCCGGCTTCGCACCCACTACCTCGACCGGCAGGCGAAGGACCTGGACGACGCGCTGGCCCTGATCCGGCACCACACGGCGCGCAAGGAAGCAATCTCCGTCGGCTTGTGCGGCAACGCCGCCGAGATCGTGCCCGAACTCGCTCGCCGGGCAAGAGCAGGCGGCCCGCGGCCCGATATCGTGACCGACCAGACCTCCGCCCACGACATCATCAACGGCTACCTGCCTATCGGCTGGACGGTGGACCAATGGCAGGCCGCGCAGAAGGACCCGTCGCAGCACGCGCGCCTGCAGCAGGCGGCCGGTGAATCCTGCGCGGTGCACGTGCGGGCGATGCTGGACTTCCACGCCATGGGCGTGCCCACGGTGGACTACGGCAACAACCTGCGCCAGGTCGCCAAGGACTTCGGCGTGGCCGACGCCTTCGACTACCCCGGCTTCGTGCCCGCCTACATCCGCCCCCTGTTCTGCCGCGGCATCGGTCCGTTCCGCTGGGTCGCGCTCTCGGGAGACCCCGAGGACATCCGCAGGACCGACGCGAAGATGAAGGAACTCTTCCCCGGCAACCAGCACCTGCATCGGTGGCTGGACATGGCGCGGCA
>DATILF010000075.1:0-5100 GCA_035476755.1 Ramlibacter sp. | reverse complement strand
GGGGTGAAAGTTTTCGCTCGGGTTTAACCCCGACGCACGCTGTCGCCCGTATCAGGTGATGTGAAAATCTGTTCATGTCCCGCGCCCCACGCGATCGGCCCGCTTTCAGCGACATGCCCGACGAGCAACTGATGCTGGCCTACGCCCAGGGCGACGCCGCCGCGTTCGAAGTGCTCTACACGCGCCACGAGGGCGCGCTGTTCCGCTTCGTGCGGCGGCTGCTGGGCGCACCCTTGTCGGCGCAGGCCGACGAGGTGTTCCAGGAGACCTGGATGCGCATCATCTCGGCCCGCGCCGGCTTCACGCCGCAGGGCGCCAGCTGGCGCACCTGGGCCTTCACGATCGCGCACAACCTGGCTATGGACCGCCTGCGCACCAGCGGGCGCGAGGTGGGCCTGGCGCTGCAGGACGACAGCGAGGACCCGATGGACTGGGTGGCCGCCCGCGTGGACATGACCCATCCCTCCAGCGAAGACGTGGCCTTCTGGCGCGCGGCCGGCCGGCAACTGCTGCATTGCCTGGACGAATTGCCCGAGGCGCAGCGCGCGGCCTTTCTGTTGCACCACGAGGACGGCGCGAGCGTGGAAGACCTGGCCCAGCGCCTGGGTCTGCAGTTCGAGACGGCCAAGAGCCGGTTGCGCTATGCGCTGCAGAAGTTGCGCGGCTGCATGCGGCGCTACCTCGACGTGCTGGAGCAGCCGTCATGAGCCTTATGCGCGATGCACGCCTGAAGCGCGCGCTGGAGTCGGCGCCCGATGCGGATGCACGGCCGGCGGATGCCACGCGGCGGGCGGTGCTGGAGGCGGCTCGCCAGGCGGTGGCGCCGGCGGCACCCACGCCCTGGTGGAAGCGGCTGTGGCCGGCATCGCCGGGCGAACGCACGCCCTGGAACGCCGCGTTCGCCACGGTGTTGCTGGCGGCGCTGGTCACGATGCTCTGGCACGACCGGGAGATTCCCGATGCGAAGCTGGGTTCCACGCAGGCGGATTTGCCCGCGGCAACTGCGCCGGTGCCGCAAGAGGTCGCCCCGTCGGCGCCGCCTACAGCGATCCAGAAACCCGAGGGTTCGCGGTCCGCGGTGCCCGCCAAGCCACGGGCCGAGGCGGCGCCGCCGCGTGAGCGCCGCGCCGATGCCGCGCCGCCGTTGCGGGACCAGGCGGGGGGCCTGGCCAAGCAGGCGCCGGCCGTCGCGGGGCTTCCGGCACGGGGCGAGGCGTCAGGCGCGGCCGTACCGCAAGCTGCGCCGGTGCCCGCACCTGCACCTGCACCTGCACCTGCACCGGCGTCCGTGCCCGCAGCGGGCGCTGCCGCGCTGGCTTCGCGCGCGGCGGTCTCGGCGCCGCGCTGGTCGCACGTGCGCATCAGTGTGGCGGGACGCAGCGTCGAGGCCACCCGCGATGAGGCGGCTGCACTGGCGGGCTTGCTGGCCCGGCTGGAGCGCAGCCCGGCCACGGCAGAAGTTCTGGAGACGCCCGTCACGGCCAGCCTGGAGCTGCGGCGGGGCGGCGCGGTGACGGATTCTGTGGAGGTGGCGGGTCCGCAGGTTCGCTGGACGCGTCAGCGCGAGGGGCGGGCGGAGGTGTTCACCCTGCGTCCGCAGCGGGAGTTGCTGGAGGCGCTGGAGGGGGAAATGGGGAGGTTGATGGGGCGGTGATGAGATTGCGCGGCGGCAGCCCCCACCCCGACCCTCCCCCAGAGGGGGAGGGAGGAAGACCCGCTTGAGGGGGCGGGAGTAAGAGGGCTACTCGTGCTTGAACTGCGCCTTGCGCTTGTTCACGAAGGCGTCCATGCCTTCCTTCTGGTCGTTGGTGGCGAACAGGGCGTGGAACATGCGCCGCTCGAACATCACGCCGTCGCTCAGGCCGCCCTCGAAGGCGCGGTTGATCGACTCCTTGGCGGCCATCACGGCGATCTGCGAGAAGTCGCAGATCATGAGGGCGGCGGCCAGCGTCTCGTCCATCAGCTTGTCCAGCGGCACGACCCGGCTGACGAGGCCGGCGCGCTCGGCTTCGGTCGCGTCCATCATGCGGCCGGTGAGCGCCATGTCCATGGCCTTGGCCTTGCCGACGGCCCGGGGCAGCCGCTGCGTGCCGCCCGCGCCGGGGATGACGCCCAGCTTGATCTCGGGCTGGCCGAAGCGGGCGTTGTCGGCGGCGATGATGAAGTCGCACATCATGGCCAGCTCGCAGCCGCCGCCCAGCGCGAAGCCGCTCACGGCGGCGATCACCGGCTTGCGCACGCCGCGGATGGTTTCCCAGTTGCGCGTGATGTAGTCGCCCTTGTACACGTCGGCGAAGGTGTAGGTGGACATGGCGCCGATGTCGGCGCCGGCCGCGAAGGCCTTTTCGCTGCCGGTGATCACCATGCAGCCGATCGTCTCGTCCGCGTCGAACGCCTTGAGCGCCGCGCCCAGTTCATCCATGAGCTGGTTGTTCAGCGCGTTGAGTTGCTTGGGTCGATTCAGGGTGATGATGCCCACCTTGCCGCCTTCGGTGCGGACTTCGATCGTTTCAAATGCCATGCTGGGTTCTCCGGAATGAATCGCTGCACTATACCCAAGGGAAACCCCCACACGGCGTTAGCCGACCGATCGGTTGGTTAATGATAGAGTGCGCCTCAGGAGGCATTTCATGACCGATGCGACCGTGCTGTATTCGACGCGAGGCGCCGTGGCGCTCGTGACCCTGAACCGCCCGCAGGCGCTCAACAGCTTCACCCGGCAGATGCACCATGCGTTGTGGGCGGCGCTCGACAAGGTCGAGGCCGACAAGTCCATCCGCGCCCTCGTGATCACCGGCGCCGGCCGCGGCTTTTGTGCCGGGGCGGATCTGGCGGAGTTCGACGTCGAGCCCGGCCCCGATCTCGTCAAGCGCGCCGACCCCGGGCCCATCATCGACCAGGCCTTCAATCCCACCGTGCGCAAGCTGCAGGCGCTGCGCGTGCCCACCGTCGCGGCCGTGAACGGGATTGCCGCCGGCGCGGGTGCGTCGCTGGCCATGACCTGCGACCTGGCGGTGGCCGCGCTCGGCGCCAGCTTCATCCAGGCCTTCAGCAAGATCGGCCTGGTGCCGGACGCGGGCGGCACCTGGTTTCTGGTCAAGCGGCTCGGCCTCGCGCGGGCGCTGGGCTGCGCGATGCTGGGCGACAAGCTCAGCGCGAAAGACGCGAAGGAGCAGGGGATGATCTGGGACGTGGCGGCCGACGGCGAGGATTGCGTGGAGGCCGCCATGAAACTCGCCGAGCGGCTCGCGGTGCTGCCGACGAAGGCGCTGGTGGAGACGCGCAAGCTGCTTCGCGCGGCCGCCGGCAATGACCTGGAAGCCCAGCTCGACGCGGAGCGCGACACGCAATCGGCGCTGGGCCGGACGCATGACTACATCGAGGGCGTGAGGGCGTTCCGCGAGAAGCGCCCGGCACAGTTCAAGGGCGAATGATGCAGGCCCGCGAACTGGCCGCGAAAGTCGGCGAGCGCCTGTTTGCCGCGGACCGGGCCAGCAAGGACCTCCTGCGGATGCAGCTGGTGAGCTGCGAGCCGGGCCGCGCCGTGATGCGCATGACGGTACGCGAGGCGATGCTCAACGGGCACGACATCTGCCACGGCGGCCTGATCTTCACGCTGGCCGATTCCACCTTCGCCTTTGCCTGCAACAGCCACAACAAGGTGACGGTGGCGGCGGGCTGCAGCATCGAATTTCTCAAGCCCGCCCGGCTGGGCGACGTGCTCACCTGCGAGGGGGTAGAGCAACTGCTGCAAGGGCGGCGCGGCATTTACGACATGAAGGTCAGCAACCAGCATGGCGAAGTCGTGGCCCTGTTCCGCGGCAAGAGCGCGACGATCCAGGGGACCGTGATACCGCAGGAGGGCGCATGAAGAGTTTTCCGCTGGAGCCGATCGAAAAGGCCGGCATCGACGAGCTGCGCGCGCTGCAGTTGAAGCGCCTGAAGGCCACGCTGCACCACGCCTATGCCAATTCGCCGGTGTACCGCGCCAAGTTCGACGCGGCGGGCGTGCACCCGGGCGACGTGCGCTCGCTGGCCGACCTGGCGAAGTTCCCGTTCACCACCAAGCAGGACCTGCGGGGCAGCTACCCGTTCGGCATGTTCGCGGTGCCGCGCGAGCGCTGTGCCCGCGTGCATGCGTCCAGCGGCACCACCGGGAAGCCGACGGTGGTGGGCTACACGCGCAACGACATCGACACCTGGTCGCACGTGATGGCACGCAGCATCCGCGCGGCCGGCGCGCGTCCCGGTGAGCTGGTGCATGTGAGTTACGGCTATGGCCTGTTCACCGGCGGCCTGGGGGCCCACTATGGCGCCGAGCGGCTGGGTCTGACGGTGGTGCCCTTCGGCGGCGGCCAGACCGAACGCCAGGTGCAATTGATCCACGACTTCCGGCCCGACATCATCATGGTCACGCCCAGCTACATGCTGGCCATCGCCGACGAATTCGAGCGGCAGGGGCTCGACCCGGCCCAGTCCAGCCTGCGGCTGGGTATCTTCGGCGCCGAGCCCTGGACGAACGACATGCGCGGCGCCATCGAGCGGCGCATGGGCCTGGATGCCGTCGATATCTATGGCTTGTCCGAAGTGATGGGGCCCGGCGTCGCCAACGAATGCGTGGAGACCAAGGATGGCCCGACGATCTGGGAGGACCATTTCTACCCCGAGATCATCGACCCGGAAACCGGTGAGCCGATGCCCGATGGCGAGTTCGGCGAGCTGGTGTTCACCAGCCTCACGAAAGAAGCCTTGCCGATCATCCGCTACCGCACGCGCGACCTCACGCGCCTCTTGCCCGGAACCGCGCGCACCATGCGCCGCATGGAAAAGATCACCGGCCGCAGCGACGACATGATGATCGTGCGGGGCGTGAACGTGTTCCCCACGCAGATCGAGGAGCAGATCCTCAAGCGCCCCGAACTGGCGCCGCACTACCAATGCATCCTCACGCGCGAAGGCCCGCTGGACTGCCTCACCGTGCTGGTGGAGACGCGGCCGGACATGGCCGGCGACTCGAAGGAAGCGAAGGACGCCGCCCAGCAACTGGCCCACGACATCAAGACCTACATCGGCACGTCGGCGCGGATCGAGCTGCGCGCC
>DATILF010000074.1:0-22475 GCA_035476755.1 Ramlibacter sp. | reverse complement strand
GACCGGTTCGCGCCGCAGCAGCTGATCGGCATCGACATCGACCCCGCCATGCTCGCGGTGTCGGCCCAGGTGGCCCGCGAGCATGGCGTGACCGCCACCCTGCTGGCAGGCTCCAGTTCGCGCCTGCCGCTGGAAAGCAACTCGGTCGACCTGCTGTTTTGCCACCAGACTTTCCACCACCTGGTGGAGCAGGACGAAGCCATCCACGAGTTCCTGCGCGTGCTGAAACCGGGCGGCATCATGCTGTTTGCCGAGTCCACGCGGCAGTACATCGAGTCATGGATCATCATGCTGCTGTTTCGCCATCCGATGGAGGTGCAGCGCACAGCGGACGAATACCTGCGCATCATTCGCGGCGCGGGCTTCACGCTCGCACCCGAGTCGGTCTCCTACCCTTACCTCTGGTGGAGCCGCGCCGACCTGGGCATCCGCGAGCGCTGGTTCGGTATCGCCCCAGCCGCCGATCGCGAAGAAACGCTGCTCAACCTGGTGGCAACGAAGCCACGCTCAGGCAGCATCAACCACACACCATGAAACGCAGGGGCCGGGCGGCGGGCCCCACCATCGCACCGGGACGCCGGGCGGCGCGACCAGCGCCACCGTCACGTCTGCGCCGCGCCACACGTGGCCATTGAAGGTCGCGTCAGCCGCGGCCGGCGCGGTGTGGATCCGTGCCATCCGCGCGGGACTCATGTCCTCCCCGCGCGATTTCAGCCACGCCTCCTTCATCGTCCAGCATTCGTGGAACACGGTGGACCGCTCGCCCGGCAAAGCGCCCGCCACGCGCTCGAGTTCCCCGGGGGAACACACGGCCTCGCCCAGAGCGACGTAATCGCGTGCCCGGTCCGCCCGAGGGACCTCGACATCGACGCCGATGGGAACCTCCGCCACCGCGCAGGCGACGGCGTCGCCGCTGTGGCTGATGCTCGCATGCACGCGGGAGCCCGGCAGGCGCGCCTGGACTTCAGGCGGGCCGCGCTCGGGCGCGCTCAAGGACCATGCAGGCAGCTCGCCGCCATAGGCCTGGCACAGCAAACGCCGCGCGAGCCAGCGCCCGGCGATGAACTGGGCCCGCCGTTCCCGGGCAGATATCCGGTCGCAGCGCACCCGCTCGGCGGGAGTCAGCCATGAGACGCCCTCCCGCCCGGCCTCCTGCGCAAGAGCAGCGACGCTGCCCAGCGCGAGATGGACCGAACCTGCCATCGAAAGTCGCCTAGGGCGCGACCTTGGCCATGGTGCCCTTCAGGGCCACGCCGGTCATCAGGTTGCCGACATGGCATTCGTACTCGGTAGCGCTCACAAAGGGGTCGCGCTTGTAGAAGCTGACGATGTTGACGACGGCGTTGGCACCGACCCGCTTCGCCTTGTCCTGCAAGGCGATCAAGGCCGACAGCGCGGCCCACTGGCAGGTGGCCTGCGCCTGCTTGCCGAAGGCGTTGGTCTTCTTGTTGGAGACGTCGTCGCCCTGCTTCTCCAGCACTTTGGGCGTCTTCTGGCCCTGCAGGTAGAAGCGCACCGAGCCATCGAGCTTCTGTTTCGCGTCGGCCGACTCCAGCAGTTCCGCGAACGGCAGGTGGTACTCCGTGTCGGCGGCCAGGCACGGCAGGGCGGCCAGGGCCAGCCCCGTAGCCAGCAGGGTGGACAGGATTGTCTTCTTCATCACGGCTCCTCCTCAGGTTGAAAAAAATCAGTCCTGCCAGCGGCGCAACACCAGCGAGGTGTTGATGCCGCCGAATGCGAAGTTGTTGCTCATCACCAGGTCGGTCTGCAAGGCCCGCCCGGCGCCGCGGATGTAGTCGAGGTCGGCGCAATCCGGATCGACGTTGTCCAGGTTGAGGGTGGGCGCGAACCAGCCTTCGCGCATCATCTCGATGGTCATCCAGGCCTCCAGGGCGCCGCAGGCGCCCAGCGTGTGGCCCATGTAACTCTTGAGGGAACTGATAGGCACGCCCGCGCCCAGCACGCTGTGCGTGGCCTTCGACTCGGCGACGTCGCCATGGTCCGTGGCCGTGCCGTGCGCATTGACGTAGCCGATGGCGGAAGCGGGCACACCCGCGCTCGCCAGGGCCAGGCGCATGGCCTGCGCCATCGTATCGGGCTGCGGGTGCGTTACGTGGGCCCCGTCGCTGTTGGTGCCGTAGCCCAGCACCTCCGCCAGGATGCGGGCGCCGCGCGCACGCGCATGCTCCAGCTCTTCGAGCACCAGCGTGCAGGCGCCCTCGCCCAGCACCAGTCCGTCGCGCGCGGCGTCGAAGGGCCGGGGGGTGAGGTTGGGTGTGTCGTTCTTGACGCTGGTGGCAAACAGGGTGTCGAAGACCGCGGCCTCGGTGGCATCCAGCTCCTCCGAGCCGCCGGCCAGCATGGCCACCTGGTGGCCGGCCTGGATGGATTCGAAGGCGTAGCCGATGCCCTGGCTGCCGGAGGCGCACGCGCTGGAGGTGGTGATGATGCGGCCCTTGATGCCCAGGAACACGCCGATGTTGACGGCCGCCGTGTGCGACATCATCTTGATGTAGGTGTTGGCGGTGACGCCCTCCGTGCTCTTGTCGGTCGTCATGCGGCCGAAGTCGCTGATGGAAGGGATGCTGCCCGCGGACGACCCGTAGGAAATGCCCAGCTGGCCGCTACCCACCAGGGGCGTGCCGAGCAATCCGGCGTCTTCGAGCGCGATCTCGCTGGCGCGTGTGCCCAGCAGCGCGACGCGGCCCATGCTGCGCATGGACTTGCGGTTGTAGTGGGCGGGCAGCTCGAACGGCTGGGCCGGCGCTCCCAGGCGCGTGTTCAGGCCCTCATACACCGACCACTCGTCCATGGTGCGAACCACGCTGCGCAGGCTGCGCAGGCGGTCGCAGACGGTGGGCCAGTCGTGGCCGAGCGGGCTCAGGGCGCCGATGCCGGTGACGACGACGCGCTTCAAACCATGCCCCCGTTGACCGAGATGACCTGGCGCGTGATGTAGGCGGCGTCCTCGCTCATGAGAAAGGCCACCAGGGCCGCGACTTCGGCGGGCGTGCCCATGCGCCGCATCGGAATGATCTTCATGGCTTCTTCCAGCACTTCGGGGGTGACCATCTCGGTATCGATCAGGCCGGGGGCAACGCAGTTGACGGTGATTTCGCGCTTGGCGAGTTCGATGGCCAGCGCCTTGGTGGCGCCGATGATGCCGGCCTTGGCCGCGCTGTAATTCGCCTGACCGCGGTTGCCGACCAGGCCAGACACCGAGGCCAGCGTGACGATGCGGCCGGGCTTGCGCCGCCGGACCATGGGCATGGTGAGCGGATGCAGCACGTTGTAGAACGCGTCCAGGTTGGTGTGGATAACGCGGTCCCACTCCTCGCCGCTCATCGCGGGAAACGCGTTGTCGCTGGCGATTCCCGCGTTGCACACGACGCCGTAGTACGCGCCGTGCTGCTCGACGTCGGCCAGCAAGGCTTGCGCGCACGCCTCGCGGTCGGCCACATCGAACGCCAGCACGCGCGCGGTGCGGCCCAGCGCGCGGATCTCCGCAGCCACGCCTTCGGCCTTGTCGAGGCTGGCGCGGCAATGCACGACGACATCGTGGCCGGCCTGCGCCAGCCGCAAGGCGATGGCGCGGCCGATGCCGCTGCTGGAGCCGGTGACCAGGATGGTGTGCGCGGTCATGACGGCGCGCCCACCTTGAGAAAGGCCAGGGCGTCCTCGGGCTCGAAGACCGAGACCTGGGCCGTGGCGACTTCCTCGCCGTCCATCTCCACGCGGCAATCGAACAGCCCCAGGCCGTTGTCGCCCATGATTTCGCAGCGGGCCTGGACGCGCAGTGTGGCGCCGCAAGGAAAGCCCGCGCGATGCGCCACGTAGCGCCGGCTGCCCAGCAGCAAGCCGAGCTTCGGCCCGTCGCCGCCCCGTCCCTGGTGGCGCCCGGCCGCCCACGCTGAAATCGTCTGGGCCATGTATTCGATGCCGACCCAGGCCGGCACCTCGCCATCGTGGGTGAACAGGCCATCCACGGGGACGTGCACCTCGGCGATGGCGCCCTCGGCATCGACCTGCACAATGCGGTCGAGCAATTTCATGGCCCCGCGATGCGGAATCCAGGCCTCCACGGCCCTGTCGGTGGTTGGCTCCATCTCACTCCCTCGCGAACAGCAGGCTCGCGTTGTTTCCGCCGAACGCGAAAGAATTGCTCAATACATGGCGCAGCGGCCGCCCGATCGTCTCGCCGGGCTGCGCCAGCCGCAAAGGCGCCAGCGCCGCATCCGCCTGGCCGTCCCACCAGTGCGGCGGCAAACGGCCCTGCGGGTTGTCCACCAGGGCATGCCAGGCCAGCGCCGCCTCGATGGCGCCGGCTGCCGCCAGCGCATGCCCCGTCAAGGGCTTGGTCGAACTCACCGGCACCTGGGGCCCCGCCACCTGCATCACGGCCAGGCTTTCCATCGCATCGTTGTGCGGCGTGGCGGTGCCATGCAGGTTCACGTAATCAATTGTATTCGCCGCGATTCCCGCGCGCGCCAGCGCCTGGCGCATCGCGTCGATGGCGCCGCGCCCGCTCGGGTCGGGCGCCGACATGTGGTGCGCGTCGGATGTCTCGCCCCAGCCCGCCAGCCGCACCGGACCCGGCTCGCGGCTCATGACGAACAACGCGGCCCCCTCGCCGATATTGATGCCGCGGCGGTTGGCCGACATCGGGTTGCAGCGCTCGGCACTGACCGATTCGAGCGCCGTGAAGCCCGCAATGGTGAAGCCACTCAATGCGTCGGCGCCACCGGCGATGACGGCATCGACCAGGCCGGCGCGCAGCAGGCGCGCGCCGGACGCCAGCGCCTTGGCGCCGGAGGAGCAGGCCGTGGAAATCACATGCGTGGGGCCATGGGTGCCCAGCTCACGCGCCGCGAACGCGCCGGCGCTGCCCATTTCCTGCTGCGCGTAGTCGAAGCCCGCCGGCCAGGTTGCGCTGCGCGCGAACTCACGCGCGGCCGCTTCGCCTTCCCGCAGGCCGGCGGTGCTCACGCCCAGGATCACGGCGACCCGCGCGGGACCGAACCGGTCGATGGCGGATTGCGCGGCGGGCCGCAACTGCTCCAGGGCGGCCAGCAGCAGGGCGTTGTTGCGGCTGCGCTGCGGCAGCGGCGCATGGGAGATGTCCGGCAGGAGCGAGGTGACGCACCCCAGGTGCAATTCGCGGCCGGGCGTGTGCCGATCCGTCGGCGCGACACCGCCTGGGCTGGGCGCGAACAAGGCATGGGCCACCTCCGCGCCTTGCCCCAGCGCGCACACATTCGCCATCGCGTTGAGGTACACCGGCTTCATGGCGCGGCCTCCAGCACACGCGATTCCACCCGCACACGGTAGCCTTCGCGCAAGTGTTCGAGCTCTGACGCGTAGGGGCCTTGGTAGCGGACACGCACCACCGGTTCGCCCTCGCGGCTCAGGACGCGAAGTGTCGCGCTGCTGGCGAGGGACCAACCGGCTGGCAGTGCGGCGCGAATGGCTTCGGCCGGCCACAGTGTCAGCTGCAGGTCGTCCAGGATGCGCTGGGCCGTGACTGCCTGCGGCCACCACGCGGCACGCGACTGGGTGAGCTGCTCGCCGTCCCACTCGAGGCGCGCGGCGGTCTGGCCCAGGTTCAGGACCGCGAGCCGCACCGCCTGCGAATCCACTTCCAGCAGCAGCTCCATCCGGTGGGTCTGGCTGCCCACCATCGCGGTGAGTTGCTGCTGCAAGGCCAGGTTGGCGCCCAGGGATGCGGGACTCAGTCGCAGGGGCGGCGCCATAGCCGGCGCTTCGGGGCGTGTGGCGCAGCCCAGGAGCGCCGCACAGAGGCACGCGACGAGGCACGCATGCAAGGCACGGATCATGCCGAAGCTCCGTGGGCCGGTTGCGTCACCCGCAGCCAGGGCGAGAGTGCCCAGACCAGCGCGATGCCCAGCATCAAGGTCAGGCCGAAGGCCCGCAGGGCCGGCGTGCTGGACAGCGCCAGCAGGCCGAACGCGAGCCAGGTGCTGGCTGCGCCGAGCACCACGGCCAGCCACGCGCGGCCATCCCCCGGGTGTTCCATCAGGAAAATGCCATAGTCGACGCCGATGCCGAGCAATAACACCAGCGCAAGCACGTTGAACAACTGAAAAGGCTGGCCCAGCCAGCCGAGCGCGGCAACGGTGAGAGCACTCGCGATGGCTGTGGGGAGCCAGGCGCGCCACGCGTGGCCGCCATAGCGCCAGACCAGCGCGCCGAGCACCGCGAGGTAGCCGGCGAGCAGGAGCCAGGTCATCGCGGTGCGGTAGCGTCCCAGCAGCAAAGACACTTCGGACGCCTTGTCCACCCAGCGAACGCCATCCAGCCCGTCGGCCGCGGCAGCGAGCCGTGGCAGTTGAGCCGGGCCATGAAGGCCGCGCAGCATGACGACGCTGGCTGTCTGTGGGCCGGTTTCACCCAGCCAGAGGCCGCGCGCGGGCGCGGACATCGGGTGGTCCAGCCACGCCTGCAGCGTCAACGGGGTGCCGGTGAACGCGGGCCGCGCCAGCTTCTCACCGAGAACCGCGTTGACGCGGGCCAGCACGGCGGACTCCACATGCTGGGTCAGCTGCGCATCGGCGCGCTGCTGCGCGATGGACGGCACCCAGTCCGAGACCGCGCTGAAGCCGCCCAGGGCGCCGGCCGCGACCAGCGGCGCGAGCCGCGCCTTCAGGGCCTCTTCGCGCTCCAGCACCTGTTGCACACTCGCGCCGCGCACCAGGTAGAACTGCCCCGCGCTCGGCATGCCCAGGGCTCGGCTCACCTCGACCTGGGCCTGCACCAGCGCCGGTGGAGAGCTTTGCAGTCCCCGGATGTCATCGCTGGTGTGCAGCCGGGCCAGGCCGCCGGCGCCGACCAGAGCGATGCCGGCCAGCACCCATGCCAGGCCGCGCGTGGGCCGCAGCGTGGGCCAGCGCGCCAGGCTCGCGGCGATGCCGTCGGCGAAACGCGAACGGGGCACCACGCCACGGTCCAGCCACGGAAACCAGCACACCACGGTGATGAATGCCGCGAGCAGCCCCACGGCGGAGAAGACAGCCATCTGCCGCAGGCCGGGGAAAGGCGCCAGCCCGAGGGTCAGGTAGGCAATGACGCTGGTCGCCAGGGCCAGCACGAGCCCTGGAAACAGCTGGCGCATCAGCGGGCGAGGCGGCGCACCGGGTGCGCCCTGGCGGCTCGCGAAGTAATGGATGCCGTAGTCCTCGGCCACGCCGACCAGGCTGGCCCCGAAGACCAGCGTGAGCAGGTGCACTTCGCCGAACACCCAGGCCGTGACCGAGAGCGCCACCGCGGTGCCGACCGCCAGCGACACGCCCACGAGCAGGATGGGACGCAGCGAGCGGAACGCCAGCCAGACCAGCAGCAGCACCGCGGCGAGCGAGCCCCAGCCGATGGTGTTGACCTCGCGGCTGGCCTGCACGGCCGCGGCCTCGGCATGCAGGGGCAAGCCGGCTTCCAGCGTGCGCGCCTGCGGCACCGCTTTCAGGGCGGCATCGCGCGCCTGGCGCAACGCGTCGCCATACACGGCATCGCCATTCATCGCGAAAGCCTTGCCGGTGATCTCATAGGGCAGCACCACCCACTCCAGCCCTTCGTGCGACAGCCACAGCAGGCCATCGCGGGGGCGAGCGCGGCTCTCGGCGGCACGCGCGCTCCACCAGGACTGCCACAGGTTCAAGGGATCCTGCGTCCACTGGGAGAGCCTGCCGGTGGACGGCTGGTACAGCACACCAAGCGCTTCCTGCGCCAGCCCGGTGGGTGGCGTGCGTGCGAGCTGCTCGCGCTGCGCCGGCGTGAGCAGGCGATCGCGCCACGGGCGGTAGAAATCGACGGCCGCCGCCAGGCTCCGCGCATCCACCGGCGCGGCGCGCAGAGGCGCCTGCGTGCGCTGCAGGGCATCCCGCCAGGCAGCAGCGGCACGCTGCGCCGAAGACCAGTCGCCGGCGCCCACCATCACCAGGACCTGGCGCGAGGCACGCTCGGCCAGCGTGCGGGTCGCGGCCGCCACCTCGGGCGCCTGTTCGTCCTGGGGCAACAGCGCCAGGACATCGGTGTTCAAGCGGGCCTCGTGCCAGAAACGCCACTGGTGGCCGGCGACCACCATGACCGCCACCAGCCACAGCATGGCCACCACGTTCCACAACCGGGCACTTTCACCGGGGGTGGGCAGCAATGTTGCGGGCGAGGTCGCCGTCGTCGATTCACTCAAAGCGCTGCGCCTCCTCGCGCGTGAGGGCGGCGGCGCTCACCTGCTGGCTGAAGCGGATGACGCTCAGGTCGCCCTGGCCTTCGTGCAGGCGCACCGTCCGCACGAAACGGTCGCCCTCGATCTCGATGCGGGTCACCCATTGCGCCAGCGTCGCGTCGCGCGGCAACAGCACCAGCCGCCAACGATCCGCACCCAGCAGTTCGCCTTCAACCCGAAAACGCTGGGCCAGCACCTGCAAGTCGGCCGCCATGAGCGCAAACAGCATCTCATTGATCGCGCGCAGGCCCGGCTCTTCGCGCGCGCTCACGCTGCCTGCCACGGTGCCGTCGGCCTGACGGGACAGCAGGCGGTCGCGGGTCACCACCAGGCTCGAAGCGAAAGGCTCGCGCGTGTTCCAGACGACCCCCCGGTCCCGCGCGACGAGGAAAGTGCCCCGCGACACCAGCGGGTTGCGAAACGCCTTCAGCGTCTTGTGCTGCTCGAACTCGCCGCGTACCACCGCGGCGTCCACCATGCGCTGCCGCGCCTGGGCTGCCACGGCCGGCACCGGCTCTACCGCGTGCGCCGGCGCCACCATGACAGCGGCCAGTGCCAGCGCCCAGATGCGACGAGGGGGACTCACGGCTGCACCCCGAGCCGCTCCCACAGCACCGGCGGGCTGACGTAGCGCATCTCGCGCGTGGCCAGGTCCACCGCCACCTGAATGGTGTAGGCCTGGTTGAGCTTGGCGCCGGTGGCCTTGTCACGGATCAGGTATTCGATGCGCAGGCGGTTTTCCCACTCCACGATCTCGGCGCGCGCGATGAGCGACTGGCCGAAGGCCGCGGGCCGCACGTATTTCAGCCGCATGTCCACGATGGGCCAGCCGAAGCCGGATTCGCGCATGCGCGGGTAGTCGTAGTCGAACTTCGCCAGCAGCGCGCTGCGCGCCAGTTCGAGGTACTTCACGTAATGGCCGTGCCAGACGATCTCCATCGGGTCGATGTCGTAGAAGGCCGGCACGACCTCGATCTCGTGGCTCAGGTCGGGCTTCATGCGAAGCTCCAGGCGCGTTCGCGGATGGCGGAAATCAGGCGCTGCAGGTCGGCGTCGAGCGCGCGGTCTTCCTCCACCAGCGCGACCCGCCGCGACAGGTCCTCCTGGAATAGCGCGAGGGCCGGGCCCAGCGCCAGGCCGGCATCGACGCGTTGGCGCAGGGCCAGGCCCTGGCGTGCCGCGATCAGCATGGCGGCCGCCACCTGCTCGGTCAGCTCCAGCACGCGCAGGCAGTCGCGCGCGGCGATGGTGCCCATGCTCACCTTGTCCTGGTTGTGGCATTCCGTGGACCGCGAAAACACCGAGGCCGGCATCGTCAGCTTGAGTGCTTCGGCGGTCCAGGCCGACACGCTGATCTGCAGCGCCTTCAGGCCGTGGTTGATGGCGGCGCGCGGCCCGGTCGCGCCTGAAAGGTTGGAGGGCAGGCCATGGCTGTAGCGCGTGTCCACCAGCAGCGCCAGTTGCCGGTCCATCAGGTCCGCCACGTTGGCCACCGCATTCTTCAGCCCGTCCATCGCGAACGCGATATGGCCGCCGTAGAAGTGGCCGCCGTGCAGTACCTGCTCGCGCTCCGCGTCGATGATGGGGTTGTCGTTGGCGCTGTTGAGTTCATTCTCGATCAGCGTGCGGAAGAACGGCAGCGCGTCCTCCAGCACGCCGATCACGTGGGGGGCGCAGCGCAACGAGTAGCGGTCCTGCAGGCGCTGCTCGTTGCGCGCCGGGCGTTGCTGATTCAGGTCGGCGCGAAGGCGCGCGGCGACCCGCTGCTGTCCGGCGTGGGGCTTGACCGCGAACAGCGCTTCGTCGAAATGGTGCGCGTTGCCGGCGCTGGCCAGCACGTTGCAGGCGGTGAGCCGCGTCGCCAGCCGCGAGAGGTAATCGGCACGGCTCCAGGCCAGGCAGGCCAGCGCGGTCATCACGGCGGTGCCGTTCATGATCGCCAGGCCCTCCTTGGGGCGCAGGCGCAGGGGCTCGATGCCGATCTGCGCCAGCACGTCGCCGGCAGCGCGCCGCTCGCCACGCCACCAGACATCGCGCTCGCCGCACAGCACGGCCGCCACATACGACAGCGGCGTGAGGTCACCGCTGGCGCCGACCGAGCCCTCCGCGGGAATCAGGGGCAAGACGTCGTGGCGCAACAGTGCCGCCAACTGCGCGAGCAGTCCCACGCTCACGCCGGACATGCCGCGCGCGAGCGACGTGAGACGCGTGGCCAGCACCGCCCGCGTTTCCTCGGGCGTGAGGAAGCGCCCCGCGCCGCAGCCGTGGTAGGTGTAGAGGTGATGCGGCAACTCGGCGACCAGCTCGGGCGGGATCGTCACCGTGCAGGAGTCGCCGTAGCCGGTGGTCACGCCATAGACGACACCGTCCTCGCGCAGCAGGCGGTCCAGGAAGTCCGCGCCGCGCGCGATGCGCTGGCGAAATGCCGGGTCGGCCGACAGCTCGGCCAGGCGCCGCCGTTGCGCAATCAGGTTCACGTCTTCGAGGGTGAGCGGGCTGCCGTCGAATCGCAGCGGGGGCAGGTCAGGCAGCAGGTCCTTCATGGCGTCGCTTCAGGAGAAAGGGTGGGGGCAAGAGCGGTGCTGGGCGCGGCCCAGAACGGAAAGAAATTGAACCAGTCGTAGGGCGCCTTGACGAGCAGCGCCTCCAGCCGCTGCGCATACACGGCGGCGAGCGCGGCGATGCCTTCGTCGCGCCGGCCGCGGGCCAGGGCCACGCGTTCGGCCAGCAGCTCGAAGGACACCAGATGACCGCGCCCTTCGCGGATGCACCCCAGCAGCAGCAGCGGGCATTTGATGAGCGAGGCCAGCACGTAGGCGCCCACCGGGAAGGCCGCGTCCTGCCCCAGGAAACGCGCCGTCGTGGTCTTGCTCCGGGTGACCGGCACGCGGTCCCCCGCGATCGCCACGAACTCGCCGGCAGCGACGCGCTGCGCCAGCATCACGGCGGTTGCGGCATCGACCTCGGTCACCTGCAGCAGGTTGACGGTGCTCTGCGGGTTCAGCCGGCGCAGCACCCGGTTGAACCGTTCGGCGTGGCGGGTGTGGACCAGCACCGTCAGCTTGAGCCCGTCCTGGCGGTCGGCGGCGGCCTGGCACAGCTCCAGGCAACCCATGTGGGCCGTCACCAGCAGGGCGCCCTGGCCGCGCGCGATCAGCGCGTCCATCAGGTCGCGGCCCGCATAGCGGACATGGTCGAAACGGTAGCGGCCGCTGAATGCCAATGTCTTGTCGGCAATGGTTTCCGCGAAGGAAAGGAAGTGGCGCAGGCTGTGGCGCCAGCCGGGCCGCTCGCCGATGACGCCGTGCGCGGCTTGCATGCGTTGCAGGTAGTCCTGCGAAGCGCGGCGCGCCACCGGCTGGGTCAGCCAATAGTAGGTGACCACCGGATAGAGCAGCAGGCGAAGGGGCAGGCGGCCGAACAGCCGATGGACACCGTAGAGCAGCCACAGGCCCGCCGCGAAGGTGCTCTCGCCCATGTCCGCCCAGTGCGTGGCGCGTGCGCCGCTCATGACCGGGCCACCTTGCGCCACAGCAACAACGGCGAGCGCAGCAGCATGCCAACGAACAGGCGTGCGTGCATCAGGGAAATGAGGACGTTGTCGCGCAGCATGCGAAAGTGCGACACCCCGTCCCGCGGGTAGGTCACGCGCGTGGCCTGGTTGACCACGGGGACGCCGCGCCAGTGCAGGCGCACGATCACGTCGCTGTCGAAATCCATCCGGCGGCCTACGCGGCTGCTGTCCAGCAGCCGCACCACGGCGGCCAAGGGATACAGGCGAAAGCCGCACATCGAGTCGCGAATATCGAATGACAGCGTGTTGATCCAGACCCAGACATGCGTGGCGTAACGGCCGTACAGGCGGCCGCGCGGAACGCTGGCGTCATACACGGGGCAGCCACAGACCAGCGCATCCGGCCGCGCGCGGCCTTGCGCCAGGAAGAGCGGGATGTCATTCGCATCGTGCTGGCCGTCGGCATCGATCTGCACGGCGTGGCTGTAGCCCTGACGCAGTGCTTCGCGAAAGCCGGCCGCCATCGCCGCGCCCTTGCCCTGGTTCACATCGAGGCGGATCAGGGTCACGGCCTGCGGACGCGCGTCGGCCAACCGCCTGAGCACGCTCGCGCAACCTAGTTCGCTGCCGTCGTCCACCAGGATGCAGTTCAAGCCCTGCGCCGACACCCTCGCCACCATCGCGGCGATGGTGAGCGGGTGATTGAACACCGGGATGACGACAACCGGACGAAACATCAGTCTTGCGCGAAGACCACGCGTCCGCTGGAATGCACGCCTTCGTGCGTGGTGAATTCGAAGCTCAGTTGCCCGGTCTCGGCACGCCAGCGCAGCGCCAGCTCCAGCCGCACGGTGGGAATCACAGGCCGCTGGAACTTGAGAGCTTCGGCGCGCAGGAAGCGGCCCGGCAGCGTGAAGCAGGTCCGCGCGAACTCTATCGCCCAGTGCAGCTGTGCCACACCAGGCAGCACCGGCGCCCCGGGGAAATGGCCGTCGAGCACGGCCAGGTCGGGCGTGACCTGCACGGCCAGCCGTGCCTCGGTGGCGTCGCGCCGCGACCATTCGGCCTGCGGCAGCAGCGGCCGGAACAGGGCCGACAGCAAGGCTTCGGTGCTCTTGCCCTGGGAGTTGACGGGCAGCGCGTGCACGTAGCGAAAGCGCCGGGGCAGCGCGACACGCTCGACGCTCTGGAGCAGCAGCGCGCGCAGCTTCTCGTTGAGCGCGCGCTTGCCCTGCGCCTGCAGCGCCTGCCAGCCTGCTTGCGTCGGCACGGCCACCACGGCGAGCCGGGCCGATGCCGCCTCACCCAGCAGCAATGCGCGCGCCTCTTCGATCTCCGGCAGCGCCGTGAGGGCGGCCTCGATCGCCGTGAGCGACACGCGCTTTTCCCCGATCTTCACGATGCGATCGACCCGGCCCAGGAGCACGAAGCCGCCATCCTCGAGCAGCTGGATGCGATCGGTGGTTTCCCACCAGTTTTGCGGGTCGGGCAGGGTGAGCGAACGCACGCACAGCACGTCATCCT
Organism: Ramlibacter sp.; assembly: GCA_035476755.1. Lineage (GTDB taxonomy): Bacteria > Pseudomonadota > Gammaproteobacteria > Burkholderiales > Burkholderiaceae_C > Ramlibacter. The sequence goes on along the minus strand of DATILF010000074.1, from coordinate 9,201 downwards.
GCAGGCGCCACTGCACGCCCGGCAAGCCCTGCCAGCGATCGCCATGCCATGCGCGCTGGCGCCATGCGATGCCGCCGGTCTCCGAGCTGCCGTACACCTCGGTGGGCGAGTGGCCGAGCAGCGTGAAGGCCGCCTGCGCGGACTCGGGCGGCAACGGCCCGCCGGAAGAGAAGATGGACTGCAGACAGGAGCGGGCGGGCGCCCAGTCGAGGCCCTCCGGCAGGCGTTTGAGGTGCGCCGGGCTGGAGACCAGCACGCTGGGCCCGCCGGCCAGGCGCACCGCCATCTGCTCCGGATAGACCAGCCGGGAGGTTTCGAAAGCGCGCCCGGCCGCCAGTGTCCACAGGGTGCAGAACAGCAGCCCGTAGATATGCTGGTGCGACACCGTCGAATGGAACGTGGTGGCGGCACTGAAACGATCGCCGAATGCCGCCTGCAGGTTGTGCACCTCGGCATCGAGTTGGCCCAGGTGCTTGTCGATCGCCGAAGGCTCGCCGCTGGAGCCCGAGGTGAAGACCACGAGCTGGGTGCTGGCCAGGTCGAGGGGTTCCGGCCGCCAGGGTTGTGTGGGCGTGGCCGGCCGAATCGCGCCCGGCAGCTCACCGGCGCAGGCCTGTACCCGCGGCATGAGGCTGGCCAGCGTGGCGGGCTGTGCATCGCCGGGCAGAAAGACCTTCTTGCCGGCGTGCCAGGCGCCATACAGGGCCGCCGCGAACTCGTAGCCATCGTCGAAATACAGGGCGACGCAAGGACCCGGCTGGGCTGAAAAGGCCGCATGCCAGGCGGCGACATCCGCGATGAACCTCGATCGCGAAATGAGCTCCCCGCCGCGCCAGGCGACGGGCCGCTCGTCCAGGCCAGGCGCACTGGCCACCCGGCCCAGATTCAGCCACTCATGCATGGTTTTCTTTCGAGGTGGCGGCAATGCGTGCCTTGACGCGCTGCCGCACCAGCCACTCCGCGGCGAAGAGGCCTCCCATGAGCAGATACGCGACCAGCCCGTTGTAGAACAGCCAGGTTTCGTTGGACGCCCACAGGGCCGTGAAAAGTGCGGCCGCGCCATTCAGGATGAAGAAAGCACACCACACCAGCGTGACAGCGCGCGTGTAAGGGACGGCGGCTTCGGGCAGTAGGGGATCGGTGAGGCGGGCGATCCGCTCCACCACTGTCGGCGGCCGCAGCACACTGGCGCCGAAGACGGCCAGCAGCACGGCGGACACCATGACCGGATACAGCTTGAGCGGCAGCCAGCTGTTGCCGAGCGTGCCCAGAAGGGCCAGCACCGCCGCGCCCCCGCCGGCGAAGAGCCACACGGCATCGCGTGCGGCCCAGGCACGCGCCAGCATCAGGGCCAGCAGGACCAGCCCCAGCCAGAACGGCTCGATGCGGCCGAACCCCAGGTACACGGCAAGCGGGTACGCCAGCGTGGCCAACGCCAGGATCAGCATGGGAACCTTGGGCAAGGCGGGCTCAGGCGTGCGCGGAATCACCCAGCAGGCTGTGCAGCGCGTCCACCACGTCCTGCACGGTGCGCACCGACTTGAAAGCGTCGGGCTGCAGCCGCTTGCCGACCATCGGCTTGAGCTGCACGATCAGGTCCACCGCGTCGATGCTGTCGATCTCCAGGTCGTCGTACAGGCGCGAAGCCGGCGTGACGCGCGCGGCGTCGATGTCGAACGTGTCCTGCAGGATGGTGACGATGCGGGCAAAGATGTCGTCCTTGGTCATGGTGTTCGCTTCCGGGATGGATGAAGTCATGGCGGTGGCTAGGCGGCCCTGGCGGCCACGAAGGCGGCCAGCGATTGCACGCTGGCGAAATGGCGGCGCGTTTCCTGCGCGTCCGCGGACAGGCTCACGCCGTAGCGCTTTTGCAGCGCCACGCCGAGCTCCAGTGCGTCGATCGAGTCGAGCCCCAGGCCTTCGACGAAAAGGGGCGCGGCGGCGTCGATGTCGTCCGGCTTCACATCCTCCAGCGACAGGGCCGAAATGATGAGTTCCTTGATTTCCTGCTCAAGTGCTTGCACAGTGGTTCCCCATGGAAAAATAGTCGGTGAGGTGGGCCGTCAGCCGGCGGGCGGCCAACGCGGGGTGCTCGCCATCGGCGCTGAATTGCGCCACCGGGATCGGCTCGCACACCTCGATGTCGAAATGGGCCCGGCGCGCTGGCACGCTGTACCACTTGTCGCCTTTGCTCAGGGTGGCGGGCGTGCACTGGATGCGCACGGGCACGATGTCAACCTCGCCCAGCAGCGCGACCCGGGCGGCTCCACGGTGCAGCCGCAGCGGGCCGTCTTGCGCGCTGCGCGTGCCTTCCGGGAAGATGATGAGGTTGTTGCCGGCGCGCACGGAATTCACGCAGTCCTCCACCAGGCCGGAACCGGAATCGTTGAAGACGAACCCCGCCGCGCGCACGGGCCCGCGCGTGAAGGGGTTGCGCGCCAGCGCGCCCTTGACGATGCAGTCGGCGCGGCCGATGAACGCCATCAGGAACACCACATCGATCAAGGTGGGGTGGTTGGCCAGGATCAGCTGGCCGCCCGGTTGCAGGCGGGCCAGCCCCCGCACCTCGTAGGTCAGCACACCCATGCTGCGCATCAGGCCGATGAAGAAGCGAAACAGGTGATGGATGACCGCCTTGGCCGCCCGCGCGCGCTGCCGGGCATCGCGGATGCAAAGACGCATGAACGGGAACAGCACGATGCCCAGGAGCAGGCCGCCGATGCCGAAGCAGGCGAAACACAAGCCCGTGGCCAGCACGCGCCAGGCGGCCCCGATGCGCTCAGCCATGATGACGGCTCCAGGACCACCGGGCGCCTTCGCAACGCCGTTCCAGCGCGTCATCGGCTGACAGCGCGAAGCGCAGGACATCCAGGCCGAAGGGCAGCGATGGGATGGCGTCCGCGCGTCCATCGTTGGCGGCGCGCCACGACAGGCCCAGCCAGGGCTGGCCCGCGCTGCGCGGGCCGACGCGCCAGGCCCAGGCATAGGAAGCGGCTGGCTCGGTCTGGAAAGCAGCGTATTCGCCGGGGAGCGGCGCGTCGTAGCAGACCACCAGCACTTCGGGCGCGCCTTCGATGAGCAGGCCGGCGGCCTCGACCAACGCGGCAGCGGCGCTGGCCGGCCCGGCCGCGACGCTGGAGAAGTTCGCGGTATCGCGTCGGGCAATCGAGTACATGGCGCCGATGGCGTTGTGCACGGACAGGGCGAAATCGGCTGGCGAGCATCCTTCGCCCAGGGCGTGGCTGCGCAACAGTGCGAGCGACCGCGTGGCATCGCCATAGCGCGACGCCAGAACGACCGGTGCGCCTTCGTCCCCCTGGCAGTCGTACGCGACCTGCGCGGCCATCCGGCCCAGCGGGCCCAGACGCCGGCGCAGCATGGCCGGCATCTGCGCGACCGCCGGCTGCTCGTCGCCCACGGGCAGTCGCGGCGCCGACGCCCATTGCAGCCAGTGCGATGGCGTCGCCAAGCCGGGCGCCCATGCCGCCCAGCCCTTGATGGCAAATTCGATTTCCATATGCGCCGCCCCAACTACCCGGCATTGCATGCCCGGCAGTTCCAGGCCTTCAGACGAGTCCCTTTTAAGGCGGAATGTTAAACGATCTGCCTAACGCGGCCGGGGTAAAACTCGGCCGTGTGACATATGCACCAAGCATTTTCATCAGAGAGTCCGCTGCTGTTGAGGCGATGTTGTTTTTGTGCATACACCGGCATCTGTCGGGGGCCCGTGAATCGCCGGGCGGTGACTTGCGAGCGCCCGCTACATCAGTGGTCGCATGGCCTGCGCCGTCTCGCGCAGCACGCCCAGCACCCGGCGCGCGGCGTCTTCGCTGCTTTCGTTGCCCATGGGCATGGTGACGTTGAGCGCGGCCACCACGTGGCCCTTGGCGTCCCGCAGCGGCACCGCGATGCCCCGGTAGTTCAGCTCCAGCTGCTGCTCGGACAGCGCCCAGTCGCGCTCGCGGATGCGGGCCAGTTCCTCGCGCAGCCGGTCCTTGCTGTGGATGGTGTGCGAGGTGTAGGCGCGCAGTTCGTGGATGGCCAGCCAGTTCTCGATCCAGGCCGGCTCGTGCAGCGCCAGCAGCAGCATGCCCGAGGCCGTGACCTGGGCCTGCACCCGCGCGCCCAACACGTAGCCTGTGTTCATGACGCGGGTCAGGCCGTTGCGCGCGATATAGACGATGTCGTCGCCGTCCATCACGCTCACGTAGGCGTTTTCCGAGGTGCCCGCCGTCACGCGCTGCAGGAACGGCTGCACGATGCGCGCCAGCCGCGACGATTCGATATAGGCCTGGCCCAGCCGCAACACACGCGGCGTCAGCCAGAACAGCTTGCCGTCGCTGGACACATAGCCCAGATGCGCAAGCGTCAGCAGATGGCGGCGCGCGGCCGTGCGGGTCATGCCGACCAGCTCGCCCATCTGGGCGGCGGTGACCCGGGGATGCACGTCGCTGAACGCCTCGAGGATACCCAGGCCCTTTTCGAGCCCGGCAATCCAGTCGCGCCGCTGCAGGTCCTCGCTGGCGGGACTGGCCGGCACCAGTTGGGTATGAGATTCGGTGGACATCACGCTGCCTTGTGTTAACCCTAGTTTCGTTCGTTTATCGACCACTTAGGATCGATAAACGAACATTGATGCCTGAAAGCACTTCGCTTCGAGAGCTTGGCCTCCTACATTGTCGATCATCGTATCGAACCGATCGATGAACGTACACCAACACAAACCATGAGTCTCGCAAAAATGCCGCGCATCAGCGGGTCCACAGACATCTACCTGATCCTGGGCGACCCGGTGGAGCAGGTGAAGGCGCCGGAGTCCTTCAACCTGATCTTCGCGCGGCTGGGCATCGACGCGGTGCTGGTGCCGGCGCGGGTGGCACCAGCGGACCTGCATGACTTCGTGCGGACCGTGTTCAAGTCGCCGAGCGTCAAGGGCCTGTGGGTCACCATTCCGCACAAGGTGCAGATCACCGCTTTGCTGGACCGGTGCTCCGACCTGGGCCGCAGGGCCGGCGCCGTCAATGCAGTGCGCCGGGACGCCGATGGCGGCCTCACCGGTGCGCTGTTCGATGGCGAGGGCTTCGCCGCATCACTGGACTATTTCCATATCGCGTGGACCGGCAAGAAGGTGCTGGTGATCGGCGCGGGCGGGGCCGCCGCGGCCATCGGCGCCTCCCTGGCGCACGGGCCGCGCGCCGCCGCCGAACTCGCGTTTTTCGATCCGACACCCGGCCGCGCCGCGCAACTGGCCGCGCGCCTGCAGCCGGGCAGCCTGGCCGCCGTCCACGCCGTGGCCGACAACGACCCGCAGGGCTATGACCTGGTGGTCAATGCCTCGCCCCTGGGATTGGAGAGCGGCGATGCCCTGCCCTGCGACGTGGCGCGCATGTCGCCGCACGCCGCGCTGGTGGACATCCTCATGAAGAACCAGCCCACGCCCGCTGTACGGGCCGCGCGCGCACGCGGGCTGGTGGCGCAACCGGGTTTCGAGATGATGATCCAGCAGACCCACCTGTACCTCGACTTCTTCGGCCTGCACGATGCCGCGCAGCATGTGCGCGACGACTGCGGGTTCATCCGCGACCTGATCTGCCCCGCCGAAGCGCTGCGGGAAATCCCCCGTCCGCGATCGACCGGACCGGGCGATGCTTGCCCAACCTAGTCGATCAACCCTTTTTCGCCTGTCCCATCCATCTTCCGAGGAGACTTCCATGACAAAACGATTCACGCTCAAACTGCTGGCCGCTGCCGGCGCACTGGCGTTCGCCGGCACGGCCCTGGCCCAGAACACCATCAAGATCGCCGCCATCGTCGAGCTCTCAGGCGCGGGCGCTTCGGCCGGCACCAACTTCTACAACGGGATGAACCTGGCGGTGAAGGAGCTCAACGCCGCGGGCGGCATCCTGGGCAAGAAGATCGAGGTCATCACCTCGGACACCACTTCCAACCCCGGCGTGGCCCTGGGCCTGACCAAGAAGGCGATCGACCAGGACGTGTTCGCCATCTTCGGCCCGGTGTTTTCCGGCTCCATCATCGTGAGCATGAAGGAGTCCGAGAAGGCGCAGATTCCCAACTGGACCGGCGGCGAGGCGGCCAGCATCACCCTGCAGGGCAACCCCTATGTGTTCCGCACCAGCTTCACGCAGGCCACCGCCATGCCCAAGGTGGCCCGCTACATCAACCAGCAGGCCAAGCTCAAGAGCGTCGCGGTGATCTACGTGAACAACGACTTCGGCAAGGGCGGCCTGGAGATGATCAAGAAGGCGCTGGGCGCGACCGACACCAAGGTCCTGGCCGAGATCTCGACCGACCAGGCCCAGGTGGACTTCTCCGCTGCCGTGCTCAAGGCCAAGCAATCCAACGCCGAGGCGATCTTCGCCTACGTGAACGAGGACGAATCGGCCCGCCTGCTGCGCGAGCTGCGCAAGCAGGGCTGGACCAAGCCGGTGATCGGCGAGACCACGCTGACCGGCCAGAAGGTCATCGACCTGGCCGGCGAAGCCGCCAACGGCGCCATTGCGCATGTGGGCCTGACGGTGGACGCGCCAGTGCCCGCCATCCGCGCCTTCCGCGCCAAGTTCGAGCGTGAGTACAAGAGCATTTCGGACCACAACGGCATGAAGGGCTACTCCGGCGTCTACGCCATGCAGGCCGCCATCGAAAAGGTCGGCAAGGTGGACCGCGTCGAGGTGGCCAAGGCCATGAAGGGGCTGAAGATCAACACCGACAAGTACCCGGGCGCGCTGATGTACACCGAGTTCGACGGCAAAGGCGACCTCGACCGCATGAGCTTCATCGTCCAGGTCAAGAATGGCAAGCAGGAAGTGATCGACATGGTGCCGCCGCTGGGTGCGGGCACCGGCTCCGCCAAGCCGGCCGTCGCCGCCGAGCCTGTCGCGGCCGCAGCCAAGCCGGCCGCCAAGCCAGCGGCGAAGCCCGCTGCCAAAGCGTCTGACGCCAAGAAGTAAGCACATAGGCAAGTGCCCCGGACGCCATGACCGACTTCTTTCAACTCTTTTTCAGCGGCCTGGCCACCGGCGGCATCTATGCGCTGGCGGCGCTGGGCTTCACCTTGCTGTGGCAGGCCGCCGGCACCATCAATTTCGCCCAGGGCGAATTCGTGATGCTGCCGGCCTTTGCCATGCTGGGTTTCATGAGTCTGGGCGCGCCACTGCCGGTGAGCCTGCTGCTCACGGGCCTGGTCGCAGTCGCCGTTCTGGGCTGGGCTTTCAAGCGGGCCGTGGTGGACCCGCTTTTCAAGTTCGGCATGATGCCCATCGTGGTGGCCACCATCGGCCTGTCAATCGCGACGCGCAACGCCATGCGCGCCGGCTACAGCGCCGAGGCCCAGCCGTTCCCTTCGCTGTTCGCCGACAAACTGTTCAACATCGCCGGCGTCACGGTGACACTGGCGGATGTGGGCACGCTGGTATTGGCCCTGCTGATCGTGTTCGCCACTCAGGCCTTCCTGGCCCGGACGGTGACCGGCCGCGCCATGCAGGCGGTGGCGCAGAACACCGAGTCGGCGTCGGTGCTGGGCATCGACGTGCCGCGCATGATCTTCTACACCTTCGCCATCAACGCCGTGCTGGCTTGCGCCGCGGCGCTGCTGGTGACGCCCACCTACCTCGCCAAATTCGACATGGGCGAGTCGCTGGGTACCAAGGCCTTCTTCGCCGCCGTCATCGGTGGCTTCAACAACTCACGCGGCGCGCTGCTGGGCGGCCTGCTGGTAGGGGTCAGCGAGAACCTGGCCGCGGCCTACATCTCGCCCTCCTACAAGGACGCCGTGGCACTGATCGTTTTCATGGTGGTCATCCTGTTCAAGCCACAAGGCCTGCTGGGCCGCAAAGAGGAGCGCAAGGTATGACCGCCTCCCGCAAGATCTTCATCGCCCTCATCGCCGTGGGCAGCCTGCTGCTGCTGGCGCTGCCGCAGTTCCTGCGCAACTACGGGGTGTACCTGCTAACTTATTGGGTGGTCTTCGTCATCGCCACCATGGGCCTGAACCTCACCGTGGGCTATGCCGGCCAGAAATCGCTGGGCCACGCCGCCTTCTTCGGGATCGGCGCGTACACCGTGGCCATCCTGATGAAAGCCGGCCTGAGCTGGTGGCTGGGCCTGCCGGCCGCGGCGCTCCTGTGCTTCACGGTCGGTCTCATCCTGGGCTTTCCGGCGCTGCGCGTGCAGACCATCTACCTGGCCTTCGCCACCTTGGGTTTCAACACCGCCATCTGGCTGGTAATGCGCAACGAGGAATGGCTGACGGGTGGCACCTTCGGCATCAACGGAATTCCGCGCCCCGAGTTCCTCGGCCTGTCGCTCAAGAGCAACCTGGCCTACTACTACTTCGTGCTGGGCGCCGCCGTGGTGATGACGCTGCTGCTGCTGGGCCTTTTGCGCAGCCCCTGGGGCAAAGCCTTCACGGCGCTGCGCGACAACCCGATCCGCGCCGAAAGCCTGGGCGTGGACATCCGCAGCTACACCCTGCTGTCGTTCGCCATCGGCGCCACCTACGCGGGCGTGGCGGGGGCCCTGTTCGCCTCGCTGGTGGACTTCATCGAACCCGCCCCCTTCGCCGTGGGCGCGTCGATCATGATGTACCTGATGGTGGTGGTGGGTGGCTCGGGCTATTTCCTGGGTCCCCTGGTCGGCGCCGCGGTGGGCGTGGTGCTGCCCGACTGGATTCGCGACGTGGCGCCCGCGCTGGCCAACTGGTACCTGCCGCTGTTCGGCGCGATGGTGGTGATCATGATGGTCTGGTTGCCCGATGGGCTGATGAGCCTGCCGGACCGCATCCGCGCGCGGCGGGATTCGCGCAAGGCCAGCGCCGCCCGCGCCCAGGCCGCGGCCGCACAAGGAGCCCGAGCATGAGCGCGCCGCTGCTGAAGGTCACCGACCTCAAGAAGAACTACGGCGCCATCCAGGCGGTAGGTGGCGTGAGCTTCGAAGTGATGCCCGGGGAGATTTTCGGCGTCATCGGGCCCAACGGCTCGGGCAAGACCACGCTGTTCAATTCCATGCTGGGCCAGATCACACCCAACGCCGGACGGATCGAACTCAATGGGCAGGACGTCACCCGGCTCGGCCCGCTGCAACTCAGCCGCAAGGGCGTGGGCCGTACGTTCCAGACCCTGCAGGTGTTCGGCAAGATGACCGTGCGCGACAACCTGATCGTGGCCGCGCAAGAGCACCAGGGCA
>DATILF010000073.1:0-5812 GCA_035476755.1 Ramlibacter sp. | reverse complement strand
CACACGGCCGTGATCCCGATCGCGGGCGACCTGATCACGAGCGACATCGCCATGGCCCTGCGCACGCCGACCAAGGACGCCGAGGACATCAAGGTGGAGAGTGGCTACGCCAAGCAGCTGCTGGCCGACCCCGAGCAGCAGGTGGAAGTGCCCGGCCTGGGCGACCGCGGTCCGCGCATGCTGTCCAAGCAGGCGCTGGCCGGCGTGATCGAGCCGCGCGTCGAGGAAATCTTCTCGCTGGTCCAGCAGGTGGTGCGCGAGTCGGGCTACGAAGAGGTGCTGTCCTCCGGCATCGTCATCACCGGCGGCAGCGCCGTGATGCCCGGCATGGTGGAACTGGGCGAGGACATCTTCCTCAAGCCGGTTCGCCGCGGGGTGCCGAAGTACACCGGCGCGCTCTCCGACATGGTGGCGCAGGCCCGCGCCGCCACCGTCATGGGTTTGCTCGAGGAAGCGCGGATGGCGCGCCTGCGCGGCTTCAAGGTGGCGCAGAAGAACGGTTCGATGAAGACGGCCTTCGGCCGCTTCAAGGATTTCATCGTGGGGAACTTCTGAAGTATGTGGCCCCCATGCTCAAGACCTCAGGAGCCGGCAATCTGGCAGGCGCGCGCCTCGCCCATGGGCGAGAGAAAGGAGCGATGGCGGTGCACCGATCCGCCTGACGCGCGTTCATGACCACAACAACAGTCTTTTCAAATTGGCAACTGCAACGGAATCAGGAGATTAAAAAATGAGCATCGAAATGATTGAAGTCGAAGAGTTCCACCTGGGCACGCAGATCAAGGTGATCGGCGTCGGCGGTGGCGGCGGCAACGCGGTCGAGCACATGATTGCCCGCGCGGTGCAGGGCGTGGAGTTCATCTGCGCGAACACCGATGCGCAGGCGCTCTCCCGCACGCCGGCGCACAAGACGATCCAGCTTGGCCAGAGCGGCCTGGGCGCCGGCAGCAAGCCGGAAAAGGGCCGGGAAGCGGCCGAGGCGGCGGTGGACGACATCCGCGCGGCCATCAGTGGTGCCCACATGCTCTTCATCACGGCGGGCATGGGCGGCGGCACCGGGACCGGCGCCGCGCCGGTGATCGCGCGCGTGGCCAAGGACATGGGCATCCTCACCGTGGGTGTGGTCACCAAGCCGTTCGACTGGGAGGGCGGGCGTCGCATGACCAACGCCGACAACGGCCTGGCCGAACTCGAGGCCAACGTCGATTCGCTGATCGTGGTGCTCAACGAGAAGCTGCTGGAAGTGCTGGGCGACGACATTACCCAGGACGAGGCGTTCGCGCACGCCAATGACGTGCTGAAGAATGCCGTCGGCGGCATCGCCGAAATCATCAATGTGCCCGGCCATGTGAACGTGGACTTCGAGGACGTGCGCACGGTGATGGGCGAGCCGGGCAAGGCGATGATGGGCACGGCGGTGGCCAACGGCCCCGATCGCGCCCGCATCGCCGCCGAGCAGGCCGTGGCCTGCCCGCTGCTGGAAGGCATCGACCTGTCGGGCGCCAAGGGCGTGCTGGTGCTGATCACGGCCGCCAAGGGCAGCCTGAAGCTGTCGGAGTCGAAGCTGGCCATGAACACGATTCGCGCCTACGCCTCGCCGGACGCGCACGTGATCTACGGCACGGCCTACGACGACGACCTGGGCGACGAGGTGCGTGTCACGGTGGTGGCCACCGGCCTGTCCCGCCAGGGCCAGCGGCGCACGGCCCCGCCCCTGCAGGTGCTGCGCACCGGAACCGACAACGTGCCTTTCAACGTGCCCACCATCAACACCGTCGTCGGTGGCCCGGGGGCGGCGCCGCATTCGACCCAGCCGGATTACGGCGGGATGGCGGTGCCTAGCGTCTGGCGCACCAACCGCACCCAGGCGGCGGCCAAGGTGGACGCGCTGTCCAACGGCGGCATGGATGACTTCGAGATCCCCGCTTTCCTGCGCAAGCAGGCGGACTGAACGCACAACGATCTTGAAGTTGATGTAGCGCAGTTCTCCAAGGGGAGTGCTTCGGGGGTGGGCTCTGCAAGTGGCCCACCCCTTTTTCTTTTCGGGCGAACCCATGGCCGTACGCCGGCATCCAAGGGCATCGCCCGGTAAAATCAGCCCAATGCTCCAGCAACGCACCCTCAAGACCCTGACCCGCGCGGTCGGGGTCGGCCTGCACAGCGGCCAGCGGGTCGAGCTGACCTTGCGGCCGGCCCAGCCCGATACCGGCATCGTGTTCCGGCGCGTGGATCTGCCCATTCCCGTGGACATCCCGATCTCGGCGCAGGCCGTGACCGACACGCGGCTCGCGTCCACCATCTCCAATGGCGGGGCCAAGGTGCACACCGTGGAACACCTGATGTCGGCATGCGCGGGCCTCGGGCTGGACAACCTGTATGTGGACATCACGGCCGAAGAAGTGCCCATCCTCGACGGCTCCTCCGCGTCGTTCGTGTTCCTGCTGCAAAGCGCCGGCATCGAATTGCAGAAGGCACCGAAGCGCTTCGTGCGCGTGCTGCGGCCGGTGGAGGTGCGCGAAGGCGAGGGCGACAAGCTCAAGTGGGCGCGCCTGGAGCCCTATCACGGCTACAAGCTGAGTTTCGAGATCGATTTCGCGCATCGCGTGGTGGACTCCACCGGCCAGCGCGCCGAGTTCGACCTGAGCTCGGGCGCTTATGCCCGCGACATCGCGCGTGCCCGCACCTTCGGCTTCACCAAGGACGTGGAGATGATGCGCACCAATGGCCTGAGCCTGGGCGGCGGCCTGGACAATGCCGTGGTGATGGACGACTACCGGGTGCTCAACACCGAAGGCCTGCGCTACGACGACGAGTTCGTGAAGCACAAGATCCTGGATGCGATGGGCGACCTGTACCTCATCGGCAAGCCGCTGCTGGCTTCGTACAGTGCCTTCCGATCGGGCCATGCCTTGAACAACAAGCTGCTGCGCGAGTTGCTGGCGCACGATGACGCGTACGAACTGGTCAGCTTCGACGACGAAAAACAGGCGCCGGCGGGCTTCGCGCAGCCGGTGCGGGCCTGGTAGGCGGGGCGGGCGGCCATGCTGCTTTTCCGGTGGGCCATCCTGCTGCTCCTGCTGGCGGCGGGCGTGTCGTTTGCCTTCTACGCCGGCACGGGCCAGGCGCGCTTCAAGAAATTCGGCCTGGTGATCCTGAAATGGACCCTGATCGCGGCGTTCGGCTTTTTTCTGGTGCTGTTCGTGGAACAGCTGGGGTAGCTTTCCGCCAGCGCCATCTCTGCCGCCGGCATAACGTGTCCAGTCTTGCAATTCTTGTGTGGCAAGCATCAATGGCTGCCAAATATGCAATTGCCGAACGATGACTCGCCCGGAACAATGTGCTTTTCCTTCAGCACGAGTTCGGTGAGCCATGAAATCCATCATTCCCTGCGTCCTGATGCGGGCCGGCACGTCGCGCGGCCCCTTTTTTCTGCGCGAGTGGTTGCCCGAGGGCGATGAGGCGCGCGACCAGGCGCTGATTGGCGCTATCGGCGCCTCCGATCCGCTGCAGCTGGACGGATTAGGGGGCGGGAGCACTCTGAACAGCAAGGTCGCCATCGTTTCGCGGTCCAGCCAGCCCGACTGCGACCTGGACTACCTGTTCGCGCAGGTGGGCGTGGGCCATCGCTCCGTCGATACCCGGCCCAATTGCGGCAACATGCTCGCCGGCGTGGTGCCCTTCGCCCTGGAGCAGGGCCTGCTCACGGCCGGGCAGGAGACGACCACGGCGCGGGTTTTCAACGTCAACACGCGCTCGCGTATCGAGGTCACGGTGCGAACGCCCGGTGGACGCATCACTTATGACGGCGATGCCCGCATCGACGGCGTGGCAGGCACGGCGGCGCCGGTGCTTCTGAACTTCCTGGACGCCTGGGGCGCTGTCACCGGCAAGGTGTTTCCGACGGGGCAGCGCATTGACGTGATCGACGGCGTGGAAGTTACCTGCATCGACGCGGCCATGCCGCTCATGATGGTTCGGGCCAGGGACCTCGGGGTCTCGGGCCGTGAAAAGCCGGTGGCCCTTGACGCCAATACGGCGCTGCTGGAGCGCCTCGAGGCCCTGCGCCTGAAGGCCGGGCTGATGATGGGGCTGGGCGACGTGACAAACAGCGTGGTCCCCAAGCCGGTCCTGGTCAGCGAGGGCGATGGTCCGAACAGTGTCACCTCACGTTACTTCACGCCCCGGAAGTGCCACGCCTCGCACGCGGTGACCGGCGCCATTGGTGTGGCCAGCGCCTTTGCGCTGCCGGGCACGGTGGCCAGTGGCGCGGGATTCGCGCCGGGCCGGCATGCGCTGGTGGTGCTGCACCCGGCCGGCCAGATCGATATCGACGTGGAGATCGACGGGACCGGCGAATCGGCCCAGATCCGGCGTGCCGCGCTGGTGCGCACGGCCCGCAAGATCATGCAGGGCGAACTGCACTTGCCCGAGTACGTTTTCTCGAAACCGCAGTCCGCGGGCGGCGCGCCGCGCGAGGCGGAGCGCGCCTTCCCCCGCGGCACCATCCGGTTGATCGTGCCCACGGCGGCCGGCGGCGGCAACGACGTCATGGCGCGCATCATCGCCGCCAAGCTTGCTCCGATCCTCGGGCACGACGTGGTGGTGGACAACCGCGCCGGCGCGGATGGTGCCATCGCCAGCGAGTACGTGGCGCGCGCCACGCCTGATGGGCATACGCTGATGCTGGGTTACATCGGCACGCATGGCATGAATCCGGCACTGCAGCGCCTGAACTATGACCCGGTTGCGGACTTCGAACCCGTGGGGCTGATCGGCGCGTCGCCGACGCTCATGGTGGTCAACCCACGCGTTCCGGTCACGGATGTCGCCGATCTCATTGCCCAGCTGCAGATCCAGCGCAACAAATACGCCTATGCCTCCGCTGGCGACGGCACCGCACCGCACTTCGCGGCCGAGCTGTTCAAGCTGAACACGGGCACGACGATGCCGGGCGTTCCCCACCGCGGCGCGGCCCCGGCCATCGCGGACACGGCCAACGGGCTGGCCCAGATCATGTTTCCCAGCCTGTTCACGGCTGACCCCTTCATCCGCACCGGCACGTTGCGGGCGCTGGCCGTGGCCGGCCCGCGCCGCGTGCCAGGGCTTCCCGACCTGCCCACGCTGGCCGAACTGGGCGTCCATGGCGTCGAGGTCACGCAGTGGTACGGCCTGTTCGCCCCGGCGGGAACTCCCGGCAGCGTGGTCGCGCGGCTCAATGCGGCGCTTAACCAGGTGCTGGTCGATCCGCAGGTGGTGGGGCGCATCGAGGCGCACGGCGCGACGGTGAAGCACGGCGCGCCGGCCCAGCTGGCAGAGCTGGTGCGCTCCGAGCTTGCGCGCTGGTCTCGCGTGGCCCGCGAAGGCGGCCTGGTTGCCGAAAGCGCAAACGCCAACGCCCCCGAAGGGGCGGTGGAAGTCTGACCGGAAGCAGCCTGCGGCCGTGTCAGAAGCTGTGGCGCATGCCCAGGTCGTAACCACTCGAATGGCGGTTGGCGCCTGTGACTGAACCGTTCAGCGCCGTGGTCGCGCCACCGCTGTTGCTCACCCTCGCATACGTTGCGTACAAGGCCGTGCGCTTGGACAGGTTGTGGACATAGCCGATCGCCGTTTTCTTCGTCTCTGGCTGGAGACCGGCATCCGAGCCATAGCGCGAGAACGCCAGCTTGAATTCGCCCGCGCCCACTGGCGCGATGGCGCCCAGCGTGTAGCCCTTGCCGGCGAACGGCGTGGCCGATTCGGTCTTGTCCCTGAACCAGGCGGCCATGAGCTTGGCCACCTTGGCGTTGTAGATGGCGCCGATGTTGGTGCTGAC
>DATILF010000072.1:0-5915 GCA_035476755.1 Ramlibacter sp. | reverse complement strand
GCGCCCCTTGGGGCTGATCGCAGACTCCAGGATCTCGCGCACCTCAGCCTCCATGCTTTGGCCGTGCTGGGCAGCACGAACGCGCAGAGCACGGTGCACCTCCTCAGAGAGGTTGCGAACTGTCAGCATGGCCATAGCGATTACTCCTGAATGCATTCGGTGCATGCATTTTACCGTCACGCATTCATTGGATGAAGCGGGGCAGGGAACACGCCAACGGCGGTGCCAGCCAGGGCCGTGGCCGGACATCCCATAAGCGCGGCTTAGGGGCCCATTCCCATTTCGTCTTGGCGATCCCGCACAAGGCACGTAAATTCGCAAGCTCTTACAGCCCCCTCGCTTCGCGGCCCCCGAGAGGTGTATTTGCCTAGGGGCGCCCGACGCCAAAAAGGAAATCCATCGCCATGCAAACGTCAGTGCTGGTCACCCGCGCCACGTTCCCCGACATCGCCGAACGGCTGCGCCTGACGTTCACTGTCGAGGACAACCCGCAAGACACGATCTGGTCGCCACCGGAGCTGATCCGGCGCCTCCAAGGCAAGCAGGGCGTCATGAGCACCGGCAGCGAACGCATCGACGCCGCGCTGCTCGACGCCTGCCCGCAATTGAAGGCCGTGTGCAATGTCGGCGTCGGCTACAACAACGTCGACGTGACGGCCTGCACCGCGCGCGGCGTGGTGGTCACCAATACGCCCGACGTGCTCACCGAGACCACGGCCGATTTCGGGTTCGCGCTCATGATGGCGGCTGCCCGGCGGATGGCGGAGGCCGAACGCTTCGTGCGCCGCGGCGAGTGGACCAGGACGGGCATCTACGACCATTTCGTGGGCAGCGACATCCACGGCGCCACGCTCGGCATTCTCGGCATGGGCCGCATCGGCCAGGCCATCGCGCGGCGCGGCGCACTGGGCTTCGGCATGCGCGTGATCTACCACAACCGCAGCCGCCTGGCCCCCGAGCTGGAGGCCGCCTCGCAAGCGGAGTACGTGGCCAAGGACACGTTGCTGCGCGAGGCCGACCACCTGGTGCTGGTGCTGCCCTATTCGCCGCAGTCCCACCACGCCATCGGCGCGAACGAGCTGGCGTTGATGAAGCCCGGCGCCACGCTGACGAACATCGCCCGCGGCGGCATCGTCGACGACGCCGCGCTCGCCGTGGCGCTGCGCGCGGGCACGATCGCGGCCGCGGGGCTGGACGTGTTCGAGGGCGAGCCTCGCATTCACCCGGAGCTGCTGGACGTACCCAACATCGTCTTCACGCCGCATATCGGCAGCGCGTCGGTGCGGACCCGGCGCGCCATGGCGCAATTGACCGCGGACAACCTGGTCGCCGCGCTCGGGCGCGGGCCAAACGCCGGCCGCCCACCGACCCCGGTCAATCCGCAAGTCCTGGGACGCTGACCCGGATGCCGCATCAAAAGATACTGATCATGGGCGTGGCGGGCTCGGGCAAGTCCACGCTCGCGGCCGGGCTCGCCCAGGAACTGGGCGCAACCCTGGTCGAAGGCGACGATCACCATCCGCCAGCCAACCGGGACAAGATGCGCGATGGCATCGCCCTTCAGGACAGCGACCGGGCGCCTTGGCTCGATCGTCTGGGCGCCCTGCTGGCAGCGCCGGGCAATGTCGTGCTGACCTGCTCCGCGCTCAAGCGCAGCTATCGCGAGCGGCTGCGCGCCGCCGAGCCCGCCTTGCGCATCGTCTATCTCGAAATCACGCTGGCCGAAGCACACTGCCGCGTCGTGGCACGTCCGGGGCACTATTTCCCCGCGGACCTCGTGGCCAGCCAGTTCGCGGCGCTCGAAGTGCCCGAGGGTGAACATGGCGTGCTCCGCGTGCCCGCCAACGACCCCATGGCCTCCCAGATCGGCAACATCCTCGACTGGCTGAGGCGCGGCACAACACGACAGGCAATTGCATGAACCCGGCGCTGAGCAAGTTCGATCTTTCCGGGCGGACAGCCCTTGTCACCGGGGCCAGCGCCGGCATAGGGTACGCACTGGCTGGCGGCCTCGCCGCCGCCGGCGCAACCGTCGTGCTCAACGCGCGCGGCACCGACAAGCTGGAGGCCGCCGCGCAGCGGCTGCGCGACGCGGGCGCGACCGTCCATACCGCGTCGTTCGATGTGACTTCGGCCCAGGCCGTCGCCACGGCGATCGACGCGATCGAACGCGATGCCGGCGCCATCGACATTCTGGTGAACAACGCCGGCATGCAGCGCCGCGCGCCGCTCGAAAACTTCGAGAAGGCGCAATGGGACGAGCTGATGCGCACCAACGTCGACAGTGTCTTCCTGGTCGGGCAGGCCGTGGCGCGGCGGATGATCCCGCGCAAGCGCGGCAAGATCATCAACATCTGCTCGGTACAAAGCGAGCTGGGGCGGCCGAACATCGCGCCCTATGCCGCCAGCAAGGGCGCGGTGAAGATGCTGACCAAGGGCATGGCCATCGACTGGGGCCCCTACGGCATCCAGGTCAACGGCCTGGGGCCCGGCTACTTCAGGACGGAGCTCACCGAGGCGCTGACCAGGGATGAGGCGTTTTGCCGCTGGCTGATCGCCCACACGCCGTCGCGCCGCTGGGGCGACGTGGAGGACCTGGTGGGCAGCGCCATTTTCCTGGCCAGCGACGCTTCCAACTTCGTCAACGGGCACATCCTGTACGTCGATGGCGGTGTGACGGCAACGCTCTAGGGCCTGTTCACCACCCCGGATTCTGCGGCAACGCATTGGAGGTTTTTCAAATGGACGCCCTCGTTATTCACGCACCCGGCGATTTGCGCGTCGAGACGATCACGACGCCGTCGCTGCAACCCGGGCAACTGCGGGTGCGCGTGCGCGCCGGCGGCATCTGCGGCTCGGACCTGCATTACTTCCAGCACGGCGGATTCGGCACGGTGCGCATCAAGGAACCGATGGTGCTGGGCCATGAGGTTGCGGGCGTCATCGAAGAAGTGGGCCCCGATGCGGGCAGCTTCGCGGCGGGCCAGCGCGTCGCCATCAGCCCGAGCCGCCCCTGTGGCCTGTGCCGGTTCTGCCAGCAGGGATGGCAGAACCATTGCCTGGACATGCGCTACTACGGCAGCGCGATGCGCACGCCTCATGTGCAAGGCGCATTCCGCCAGGAGATCGTGGTGGAAACCTACCAGGCGCATCTGCTCGCGGACAGCGTGAGCGACAACGAAGGCGCCATGGCCGAGCCGCTGTCGGTGGCGCTGCACGCGGCGCGGCGGGCCGGCCCGCTGCTGGGCCAACGGGTGCTGGTCACGGGCTGCGGCCCCATCGGCGCGCTGCTGGTGATTGCCGCGCGCCGCGCCGGTGCGGCCCAGATCGTGGTGACCGATGTCGGCCCCTATCCGTTGCGCAAGGCGCTGCAGGTCGGGGCGGACGAAGCGATCAACGTCGCGGAAGAACCCGACCGCCTGGCCCGCTTCAGCGTCGACAAGGGCCAATTCGACGTGCTGTTCGAGGCCAGCGGCAACGAGCGCGCCCTGCGCAGTGCGTTCGACGCGGTGCGCCCGCGTGGCGTCATCGTGCAGGTCGGACTGGGCGGCGATATGACGATTCCGATCAACACCATCGTTGCCAAGGAGTTCGACCTGCGCGGCGCGTTCCGTTTCCACGAGGAATTCGCCGTGGCCGTAGCGCTGCTCAACAAGGAGCTGGTGGACGTGAAGCCGCTCATCTCGGCGACGCTGCCCTATCGCGACGCCGGCCGCGCATTCAAGCTGGCCGCGGACCGGTCGCAGGCCATGAAGGTGCTACTCAGTTTCGACTGACGGGCCCTTGCCGCGGCCCAGGACGCTCCCGGGCCCGTGTCCTAACTGCGCAGCTTGGCGTCCAGCGTGATCTCGGGCACGGCTGCCAGCGCCTTGGACACGGGGCAGTTCTTCTTGGAGATTTCGGCCAGCTCGGTGAACCTGGCCTGATCGAGACCGGGTACCGTCGCTTCCATCGTGAGGGCGATGCGGTCGATCTTGAACCCCTCGCCCTCCTTCGCCAGCCGCACCGTGGCCGTGGTGTCGATGCTCTGCACGGAGATGCCCGCCTTCTCGCACGACACGGCGAAGAACATCGTGAAGCAGGCGGCGTGCGCGGCGCCGATGATTTCCTCGGGGTTCGTCCCTTTGCGGTCATCGCCGAAGCGGCTGTTGACGGCATAGGGGTAGTCTTTGAGAGCGCCTGTCTCGGTGCTGACTTGTCCTTGCCCGGTCTTGCCGGCGCCTTCCCAGTGAACACTGGCTCTTTTTTCAATCATGGTCGCTCCTTGTATGCGGGCGATCAGTGTGGTCAATGCCTGCGCGACCGTGTGTAAGACATATGCCCGGCCGCCGCAAGACTGCGGCGGGCCTGCTCGGCGTAGGACGCCTGCCGCCACGTTCGTGCGCGCCG
The DNA here is from genome assembly GCA_035476755.1 of Ramlibacter sp. Lineage (GTDB taxonomy): Bacteria > Pseudomonadota > Gammaproteobacteria > Burkholderiales > Burkholderiaceae_C > Ramlibacter. The sequence goes on along the minus strand of DATILF010000072.1, from coordinate 1,526 downwards.
GATGACTCACCCGGTGGGCCACCGCTGACCTTGCACGGGCTCGCCAATTGCGACACTTGTTGCATGGACGAACCTATCCAAGCGCACGAAAGCCAGTTCTGGGATCAGGTGGCGGCCTGGATTCTCGATGGTCTCGATCGCGCTCACGAGGGCATCAGCCCCGCCGAACACCGAGACACCGGGCCACGCAAGAGCGACGACGGCCAGGAGTATCTCTGACGCCGGCCTCCCGCCGCCTAGCGCGGCAGTGTGATCACGAAGCGCGATCCCCTGCCCTTGCCGTCGCTGAATGCGCGCACCGTGCCGCCCTGCAGCTGCGCGAGACGCCGCACCAGCGCCAGGCCAATGCCCAGGCCGCCATCGGACGAGGTGCGATCGCGCTCGGCCCGGCGGAAGATCTGGAAGACGCTTTCCAGGCTCTGGGGCGCGATGCCCTCGCCGTTGTCTTGCACGACGATGTTCACCTGGCCTCCTGCTGCCGGCTGCAGCGAAACGTCGATGCGGCCGCCGACGCCGGTGAACTTGATCGCATTCCCCAGAAGGTTGGCCAGCATCTGTTCCAGCCGAAGTGGATCCGCATCGACCACCAGGCGCTCTTCAGGCATATCGACCGTGATGCGCTGCGAGCGTCGCGCCGCCGAGCCCATGGCGGCCTGGACCGCCGCTGCGACCGACTCCTGAAGGCAGACGCGAGCCAGGCGCACTTCCAGCTGGTCGGTGACCATGCGGCCAACGTCCAGCAGGTCTTCGACCAGCCGCCCCATATGCTTGAGCTGCCGCCGCCCCATGTCGAGGCTGTGCTGCGCCACCGCGGAGCCGCCGGCACTGGCACCCAGGATTTCCAGCGCGCTTTCCAGGGGCGCCATGGTGTTGCGCAACTCATGCGCCACCACCGCCAGGAAAACATCCTTGCACGCCGACTCGCGCGCGTTTCGCTCGCACTCGCCGGGCGCGGCCGGGGCCGGCGTGCTGCGCACCGGAAGGCTGAGCGACTGCGGGAAGAACAAGGCGAACGCGAATCGAAGCATTGACATGTGAGACTTCCTTGGGGTGCATGTAGGATGGCACCGACACGCGCGCGGGTCTGTGCGTCCGGCCCCAAGAACTCAAGTCCGGATGTTTATTCCGTGATCATTTGTAATGTGAGCGGTCATGGCCCAGCAGCCCGCGCGCGATGATGGATCATGAGCAGATCAACCGCCTTTCGCGCGGCGCCGGCACGGGTGGCGACAATGGACCCGCGCCAGAACCGGTTGCTGGCGGCTCTGCCACCCGCCCAATGGGCCGAGTGGGCGCCCAGGATCGAACACCTGGACTTTCCTCTGGGCCATGTGGTGCATGAACCCGGCGACCCCTACCACTACGTCTATTTCCCGCTGACCACGGTCATCTCCATCATGCGGACACTCTCCACCGGAGCCAGCACCCAGTTGGCGGTGGTCGGCCATGAGGGCCTGTTGGGCGTCCCCGTGTTCATCGGTGGCGGGCCCGCGGGCAACCGGGCCGTGGTGCAGCATGCCGGGGCC
>DATILF010000071.1:0-3995 GCA_035476755.1 Ramlibacter sp. | reverse complement strand
TGCGCAACATGACGCACAAGGAGGCGGCGCTGGCCGAGATGAACCGTGTGCTCAAGCCGGGCGGCAAGCTGCTGGTGCTGGAGTTTTCGCGGGTGGCCAAGCCCCTGGAGAAGGCCTACGATTGGTATTCGTTCAAGGTGCTGCCCCAGCTGGGCAAGCTGGTGGCCGGAGATGCTGCCAGCTACAAGTACCTGGCCGAGTCGATCCGGATGCACCCCGGCCAGGAGGAGCTGAAAGCCCTGATGAAAAAAGGGGGGTTCGGCCATGTGGATTATCACAATTTGACGGGCGGCATCGTCGCCTTGCATGTTGGAATCAAGTGTTGAGGCGATGGCGCCTTTTGGAGGCAATATGAAAATCTGGTCCTGGGTATTGGTTGCCGTGCTGGCGCTGGCAAGCTTCGAATCCGAAGCCGCGCGCCGGTTGGGTGGCGGTGGATCCGTCGGCCGGCAGTCCAGCAATGTGACGCAGCGTGAAGCCACGAAGCCCGCAACGCCGCCGCCTTCACAAAACCAGGCGGCGCCGGCCACGCAGCCAGGCGCGGCGGCCGCAGCGCCCAAGCGTCCCTGGGGCGCCATGCTCGGCGGCCTGGCCGCCGGTTTGGGCCTGGCCTGGCTGGCGCATTCGCTGGGTCTGGGAGAGGCCTTTGGCCAGTTCCTGCTGATTGCGCTGCTGGTGATGGTGGTCATGGTCGTCATTGGCTTCATCATGCGGTCGCGCCGCAACGCGCAGCAGGCAAGCAGCCCGCTGGCGTTCCAGGGTGCGGGCGCGCCGGCCGACCGGGCCATGCCGCCGCGCCAGTACAGCCCCGACAAGGTCGGCAACGACGCTTCGGCGCGGCCCTGGGAGCGCAACAGCATGGCCTTCGAAGCCGGCAAGTATGGTCAGGGCAGTGGGGTGCAGATCGGGTCGGCCCTGGCCGGTTCGCAATCCTGGGGCGTGCCTGCGGGCTTCGACACCGAAGGTTTCGTGGCGGCGGCCAAGCGCAACTTCGTGACGCTGCAGGATGCCTGGGATCGCGCCGACATCGCGGCCTTGCGCGCCATGATGACCGACGAGATGCTGGGCGAGATCAAGAGCCAGCTCGGCGAGCGGGAAAACCACCTGGCCGGACAGCCGAACAAGACCGAAGTGGTGATGCTCGACGCGCAATTGCTGGGCATCGAGGACCTGGGCAACGACTACATGGCCAGCGTCGAGTTCTCCGGCATGATCCGCGAGGAGCCGTCCTCCGGCCCCAGCCCCTTCCGCGAAGTGTGGAACATGACCAAGCCCAAGGCGGGCCACAGCGGCTGGCTGGTCGCGGGCGTGCAGGCCTTGCAGTAGGCCCGGGCGCCGGGCAGCCCGGCGGCATCAGGAATAATGGGGGACTATGGCAACACAGTCCCCCTTTCCTTTTCTGGACGACCTGTTCGCCAGGCTGACCCAGGGCCTGCAGCCGCCGCCCTGGATGGTGGAGGAGATCCAGCGCCGGATGGTGCTGCTCTTCAACCATGTGCTCATGCAGGAAGCCGAGGCCCAGGCCCGGCTCGCGCGACAGGCCCACCGTGTGGTGGAGGCGCGCTGGCGGGGTTTCCTGATGAGGCTCGCCGTGACGCCGGCCGGGCTGCTGGACCTGGCCCCGCCCGCGGCCGCGCCGGACCTGACCCTGACGCTCACGCAGGAGTCGCCCTGGGAGCTGGCGCAGGCGGCGCTGCGAGGTGACAAGCCCCCCGTGCGCATCGCCGGCGACGTGCAGTTCGCCGCCGAGATCAACTGGCTGGTGGAAAACGTGCGCTGGGACCTGGAAGAGGACCTGTCGCGCCTGGTCGGTGATGCGCCCGCCCATGCGATGGGTGAGGCCGCGCGCGGGGCTGTCCAGGCCCTGCGCCAGTTTGCCGGGCGGCGGCCCCAAGGCCCCGGGCAGGCCGGCGAATGACGCGCTACCTGCGCGGCGTCTACATCGTCTGGGTGGCCTTGCGATTCGGCCTGGATGAACTCGTCCTGAGCAGTTTTCAGCGGCCCTGGCTGAGCTCGCTGGCCCGCATCGTGTCCTTCGGCCGCAACCTGCGCGCGCCGCGCGGCCAGCGCCTGCGCGAGGCCCTGGAACACCTGGGCCCGATCTTCGTGAAGTTCGGCCAGGTCCTCTCGACCCGCCGTGACCTGCTGCCCGCCGACGTTGCCGACGAACTTGCGCGCCTGCAAGACCGCGTGCCGCCCTTCGACTCCTCCGTGGCGATCGCCACCATCGAGCGCGCCTTCCGCCTGCCGGTGGACACCATCTTCGCCAGTTTCGAGCGCGAGCCGGTGGCCAGCGCTTCCATTGCCCAGGTGCACTTCGCCACCCTGAAGGGACGCGATGGCGAACTGCGCGATGTGGCGGTGAAGGTGTTGCGCCCGGGCATGCTGCCCGTGATCGACAAGGACCTGAGCCTCATGCGCATGATGGCCGGCTGGCTGGAGCGCCTGTCGGCCGACGGGCGGCGCCTCAAGCCGCGCGAGGTGGTGGCCGAGTTCGACAAATATCTGCACGACGAGCTCGACCTGGTCCGCGAGGCCGCCAGCGCCGCCCAGCTGCGCCGCAACATGGCGGGCCTGAACCTGGTGCTGATCCCGGAGATGCACTGGGACTACTGCCACCCCGAGGTGATCGTGATGGAGCGCATGAACGGCGTGCCCATCAGCCAGTTCGAGCGGCTCAGGCAGGCCGGCGTGAACATCCCGCAGCTGGCGCGCGATGGCGTCACGATCTTCTTCACGCAGGTTTTCCGCGATGGTTTCTTCCACGCCGACATGCACCCCGGCAACATCCAGGTGAGCATCGAGCCGGCCACTTTCGGGCGCTATATCTCGCTCGATTTCGGGATCATCGGCACCCTCACGGAACACGACAAGGAATACCTGGCGCAGAATTTCACGGCCTTTTTCCGGCGTGACTACAAGCGGGTGGCCCAGCTGCACATCGAGTCGGGCTGGGTGCCGCCCGGCACGCGGGTCGATGAACTCGAGGCCGCGGTGCGCAGCGTGTGCGAGCCGTACTTCGACCGGCCGCTCAAGGAAATCTCGCTGGGCATGCTGCTGATGCGCCTGTTCCAGACCTCGCGGCGCTTCCAGGTGGAAATCCAGCCGCAGCTGGTGCTGCTGCAAAAGACGCTGCTCAACATCGAGGGCCTGGGCCGCCAGCTCGACCCGGATCTGGACCTGTGGAACACCGCCAAGCCGTTCCTGGAAAAGTGGATGCTGGAGCAGGTCGGCCCGCAAAAGCTGATCGACGAATTGCGCGACCAGGCGCCACGCTATGCCAAGCTGCTGCCCGAGCTGCCTCGGCTTTTGTACCAGTTCCTGCAGCAAAAGCCGGGGGACAACCGGCACGAGCTGCTGGAACTGCTGGCTGAGCAGAAAAGAACCAATCGCCTGCTGCAAAGTCTGATTTACGGGAGCATCGGTTTTGCCTTGGGGCTGATCGTGATGCAGATTGTGGTGCGCGTGCGCTTGTTCTGAGCGCAGCCTGGGGCATAATTTTTGACTGAAGAGTTGGCTGGAGGGCCCCGTCGATGAATTACACGTTGATCTCGTTTGTCGTCCTGTACCTGCTGGGGACCCTGGCCCTGGGCGTCTGGGCCGGCACCCGCATCAAGAACACGGCCGACTTTGCCATTGCCGGCCGTCGCCTGCCCCTGATCATGGTGGTGACCACGACGTTCGCGACCTGGTTCGGCGCCGAAACCGTGATGGGTATCCCGGCCAAGTTCGTGCAGGGCGGCCTGAACGCCGTCGTGGAGGATCCGTTCGGCGCCGGCACCTGCCTGATCCTGGTGGGGCTGTTTTTCGCGACGAAGCTGTACAAGCAGAACCTGCTGACCATCGGCGACTTCTATCGGCAGCGCTACGGCCGCGGCATCGAGGTGTTCTGCTCGGTCGCCATCATCCTGAGCTACCTGGGCTGGGTCGCGGCGCAAATCACGGCGCTGGGGTTGGTCTTCTCGGTACTCACGGATGGCGCGATGTCCGAAACC
>DATILF010000070.1:0-4328 GCA_035476755.1 Ramlibacter sp. | reverse complement strand
CAAAGGTCTTCTGTTCATAGCTGGCGGGAATACCGGTCACGTTCGGCTCGATCCAGATCTGCAGGAAGTGGGTGGTCTGGTCGGGCGCATGGTTGAACTCGCTGTGGTGCACGCCGGTGCCGGCACTCATCCGCTGCACGTCGCCCGGCGGGATGCCCTTCACGTTGCCCAGCGTGTCCTTGTGGGCCAGATTGCCCTCCAGCACGTAGCTGATGATTTCCATGTCGCGGTGGCCGTGCGTGCCGAAGCCGGTCCCCGGTGCGATGCGGTCCTCGTTGATCACGCGCAGGTTGCCAAAGCCCATGTGCTTGGGGTCGTAGTAGTTGGCGAAGGAAAAGCTGTGGAACGACTTCAGCCAGCCGTGGTCGGCGTAGCCCCGTTCCTGTGATTTGCGCAAGGTCAGCATCGCGGAGTCCTTTCGTTGTCGATATTGACAATGTAGGGGTGCGCGCCCTGTCGGCCGAGCACCCGTTTTTGATGGCATCATTCGAAAAAACTGAACGATCCCAAGCCCATCCATGCAAACCGCCCGTGAGGTGCTGACCCCCGATGCGCTGGCCCTGCTGCAGGCCGTGGCGCAGGCCGGCAGCTTCGCAGCCGCCGCGCGCGAACTCGGCGTGGTGCCCAGCGCGGTGACCTATCGCATCCGGCAGATCGAGGACGCGCTGGATGTGCTGCTGTTCGATCGCAGTTCGCGCCAGGCCCGGCTCACGGACGCCGGCAACGAACTGCTGCGCGAAGGCGGGCGCCTGCTGCTGGAGATCGACGCCGTGGCCCACCGGGTCAAACGCGTGGCCACCGGCTGGGAGTCGCAGTTCACGATTGCCGTGGACACCGTCATCTCCTGCGCCACGGTGATGGAACTCGCGCAGGCCTTCTACACGCTGTCGCCGACCACGCGCCTTCGGCTGCGCGACGAGTCGCTCTCGGGCACGCTGGAAGCGCTGACCTCGGGCGGCGCCGACCTGGCGCTGGGCGTCTCGCTGGAACCGGGCAACTCCGCGGGCATCCAGAGCACGGCGCTGGGCGACATGGCCTTCGTCTATGCGGTCGCCCCGCACCACCCGCTGGCCTCGATGGAGGGCACCTTGAAGGACGAATTGCTGCAGAAACACCGCGCCATTGCCGTGGCCGACTCCGTGCAGCGTGGCGCGGCGCTGACGCTGGGCCTGCTGGCGGGGCAGGACGTGCTCACGGTGCCCACCATGCGCGCCAAGCTCGATGCGCAGCTGCGCGGCCTGGGCGGCGGCTTCGTGCCCGAGGCGATGGCCCGCCCTTACATCGAGGCCGGGCGGCTGGTGGTCAAAGAGGTAGAGCGCAGCGCCCGCCTTTCGAGAATGAGCTATGCGTGGCGCCTCCATGGCGGTGCGGGGCGCGCCTTGCAGTGGTGGCTGGGACAGCTGGAAAGCCCTGCAACACGCCGCGCCTTGCTGGAAAACCATCGCATGCCACAATGACCACAGATGGCTAAACACAAAAGAAACATCGCCGTGATCGGCGCGGGTATCGCAGGCCTGGCTTGCGCACGGACACTGACCCAGGCCGGACACCAGGTCACGGTGCTCGAAAAGAGCACCCGGCCCGGCGGCCGCGCCGCCAGCCACGAGTCCCCGTTCGGCACCTTCGACCATGGCACCCAGTACTTCACCGTGCGCGACGCGCGCTTCGAAAGGGCCTTGTCGATCACGCCCGCGCGAAGGCCCTGGAGCGCCAACGCCGTGCGCGTGCTCGATCCGCACGGCCGGGTGGCCGAAGCGGCGCTGCCCTCGCGCGAAGCGCATTGGGTCGGCGTGCCTTCGATGGAAGGCATCGCCCGGCACTGGGCCGAACCCCTGGCGGCATCGGGCTGCCTGCAGGTGCAGGCTCGGGTGACCCGCGTCGAGCGCGACACACTGGACGCAAAGCGCTGGCAGTTGCAGACCAGCGGCCCCGACGATTCCGCGCATGTGTATTCAGGGTTCGACACCGTGCTGCTGGCCATGCCGGCGTCCCAGAGCGAGTCCCTGCTGCGCCTGTCGGCCGTGGCCCCGCGCATGGCCAAGCAGATGCAGAAGGTGGAAGTCGCGCCCTGCTGGACGCTGATGCTGGCCTTCCCGCAGGCCGTGGAGCCGACCGTCACGCACATCGGCCCGCAATGGAATGCGGCGCTCAGCACGCACCATCGCATCGCCTGGCTGGCCCGCGAATCGTCCAAGCCCGGCCGGGTGCGCGTGGAGCGCTGGACCGTGCAGGCCAGCCCCGCCTGGTCGCAGGAGCACCTGGAAGACGACGCACCGCGGGTGCAGGCCAAGCTGCTCAAGGCTTTCGCGGAAGTCACCGGCATCCATGCCTCGCCCGCCTACGCCGAAGTGCACCGCTGGCGCTGGGCCAAGACACAGGTGCCGCTGGGCCAGTCCCACCTCTGGGACGACAAGGCGGGCCTGGGCGCCTGCGGCGACTGGTGCCTGGGGCACCGCATGGAAGACGCCTTCATCTCCGGCCTGGAGCTGGCCCTGAAGGTGCACGCGGGCTGAAAGTGGGCACACGATGACCGGACAGGGGTCCTGCATCGGCCGCTTCGCGCCCTCGCCCACCGGTCCACTGCACGCGGGCTCGCTCGTGGCCGCCCTGGCCAGCTGGCTCGACGCCCGGGCGCAGGGCGGGCGCTGGCTGGTTCGCATCGAAGACATCGACACGCCGCGCTGCGTGGCGGGCGCCGGCACGTTCATCCTGGGGCAACTGGCCGCCTGCGGCCTGGAGCCGGACGAAGCACCCCTGTGGCAATCCACACGCGGCGCCGCCTACCAGGCCAGCCTGGATGGCCTCATCGCCCGCGGCCTGGCCTACCCCTGTGCCTGCACGCGCAAGGACATCGAGGAAGCGCTGACCGCGCTGGGCCGGCCCCGCCAGCGCCACGGGGAGCTGGTCTATCCCGGCACCTGCCGCCACGGGCTGGCGGGCCGCCCGCCGCGTGCCTGGCGTTTCAGGGTGCCTGCCGGCACCGTCGCGTGGCAGGACCGGCGGCTCGGGCCGCAACAACAGGAGGTCGGGCGCGACGTAGGCGACTTCATCCTGAAGCGGGCGGACGGCCTCTGGGCCTACCAGCTCGCCGTGGTGGTGGACGACGCGCACCAGGGCATCACGCACGTCGTGCGCGGCGAAGACCTGGCGGACAACACGGCCCGGCAGATCCTGCTGCAGCAGGCCCTGGCGTTTCCGACGCCCACCTACCTGCACACGCCCCTGGTGCTGGGCACGAACGGCGAGAAACTGTCCAAACAGAATGGCGCGCTGCCGCTGGACCTGGGCGATCCGCTGGCCGCGCTCAACGGCGCGGCGCGGGTCCTGGCGCTGCCGCCGCAGGCGGGCGAAGTGGCACAGGCACTGGCGTCTTGGCAGGCACAGTGGCGGGACTCCTACAATCTGCCGCGTGACTGAACCCGGCAACACCCCTCCCCCCTCCCCCCTGTCTTCCTCCGCCTCTCGCGCCACCTCCGCAGCCCCCGACGGCGTCGCCCATCCGCGCGCCATCCGCAGCTTCGTGCGGCGCGCCGGGCGCACGACCACCGGGCAGGCCAAGGCCTTCGAGCAACTCGGGCCGCGTTTCCTGCTGCCTTATGAACCCAGGCCGCTGGATTTCCAGGCCGCCTTCGGGCGAGAGGCGCCCACCGTCCTGGAGATCGGCTTTGGCATGGGCGAGGCCACAGCGCACATTGCCGCGCTGATGCCCGACACCAATTTCCTGTGCTGCGAAGTGCATGAGCCCGGCGTGGGCGCCTTGCTCAAGCGCATCGGCGAGCAGGGCCTGACGAACATCCGGATCCTGGCGCATGACGCCGTGGAGGTGATCGAGCACATGTTGCCCGAGCAATGCCTGGCAGGGGTGCACATCTTCTTTCCGGACCCGTGGCACAAGCTGCGGCACAACAAGCGCCGACTGGTGCAGCCGCCGCTGGTGGCCAGGCTGGCCACGCGGCTTCGCACCGGCGGCTACCTGCACTGCGCCACCGACTGGGAGCCTTACGCGCAGCAGATGCTGGAGGTGCTGTCGGCCGAGCCGCGGCTGGCCAACACCGCCGAAGGCTTCGCGCCGCGGCCGCACTACCGGCCGCTGACGAAGTTCGAGAACCGCGGCCTCAAGCTGGGCCACGGCGTGTGGGACGTGGTATTCCGAAAGCGCTGAACGCGGCGGATTGGCCGTACGCGCGTTACGCTGCGTTCGGCAACTCGCGCGCGCTGATCTGGTACTTGAAGTCGTCGGGCGAGTAGGAGTCGTAGCGGCCCCGCGCGTCTTCGCCCACCGGGTACATGAAGAACCCCAGCTTGTCGCCCTTGGCGTTGGGCAGGGC
>DATILF010000069.1:0-4413 GCA_035476755.1 Ramlibacter sp. | reverse complement strand
GGGGCGCTGGTCGGCGCCATTCTCGAGAGCGAAAGGCCGCGGCAGGTGTTTGGCGTGGAACCCTCCGAGGGCTTTCTTTCCATCGCGCACGAGTCGCTGCGGGGCAGCGGCGCGGTGCTGATGCGCGGCGACGCGGCGCACATTCCCCTGCCCGACGGGGCGGTGGACGTGGCGGTCTCGGGGCTGGTGCTGAATTTCGTGCCCGACCTGGACCGTGCGCTGGCGCAGATCCTGCGCGCCGTCAGGCCACAGGGAACCGTTGGCGCCTACGTCTGGGACTATGCCGAGGGCATGGAATTGATACGGCATTTCTGGGATGCCGCGGTCGCACTCGACCCGCAGGCACACCTGCTCGACGAAGCCGTGCGCTTCCCGCTTTGCCAACCCGTGGCGCTGGCCGCCGCGTTCACCGATGCACAGCTGCACGACGTGGAAGTCGCTTCCCTGCACATCCAGACCCCTTTCCGCGATTTCGACGACTACTGGACGCCGTTCCTGGGCGGCCAGGGGCCCGCACCGAGCTATGTGGCGTCCTTGAGCGACAAAGCCCGCGACATGCTCAGGGATTCACTGCGCGAACGCCTCCCGCGCCAACCCGACGGTTCCATCCTGTTGAGCGCGCGCGTGTGGGCCGTGAAGGGCGTGCGCCGAGGCTGACCGGTGCCTGCCGTGTGAGGTCCATGGCGAAAGTGTGCAGCCACGTTGGGAAGTTCCAGATTTCCTGTCAGCGTAATCCCCAGCATCCCCCTTGCCCGCCGCGGCGTTGTAGCAGCGTAGGGACTCCCAAGGTGGTCACATGCTGGTTCACCGTGCACACATTTCCGCTGCCGAGCAGCAGGCTTTCGAAAACGCCATCCTTGCCAGCGGCAGGGATCCCCGGGCCTTTACCGCCGAGCTGTTCGAGGCAAGCATCACCGGTGTCCACCGCAGGCTGCGGCGGGTGCATGTCGCCACGTGTGGCGCGGCCGCGCAGTACGAGGCCAGCGCGGGCGCGGGCTGGACGAAGAACTTCGCGCGCCACCTCGCGCGGGGTGTCTTTGGCTGAACTTCAGTCCGGCCGGTTCGGCCGGTAAGCGGCACGGCTCATGCCGGGGGGGCCGTGTGCAGTGCGTGGAGCTTCTGCATGCCGCCAATCCAGCGGTCGTAATCCTGCGCCTTGTTCAGGAAGTACTTCGCCACCTCGGGGTGGGGCAGGGCCAGGAATCTCTCATCGCGCATGGTTGCAACCACCACTTCGGCCACCTGGGCCGGTGTCAGGATGCCGTCATGGCCGGCGGAACCCCCGTCGCCCGTCACCATGTCGGTCAGTACCGATTGCGGACACAGGCACGAGACGCGGACGCCGCGACGGCCATAGGCGATGCGCAGCCATTCGGCGAAAGCCAGCGCGGCGTGCTTGGTCACGCCGTAGGGCGCCGTCTCGACGATGTTGAGCAGGCCCGCGGCCGACGCCGTGACCACGAAGTAGCCTTCGCCGCGCGCCACCATCTCCGGCACAACGGCACGCGCAGCCCAGACATGGGCCATGCCATGGATCTGCCACATCTTGTCCCAGAGGGCATCTTCCAGTTCGATGCCGCCGGTGCGCCCGAGGATGCCGGCATTGGACATGAAGATGTCCACCTGCCCCAACTGCTGGCGCGTGGTGGCCACCAGGGCCTGGATGTCGGCCTCGCGGCTCACGTCGCAGGCCACGGCCACCGCGCCGATCTCGCGTGCCACGCCCTGCGCGCGCTCCAGGTTCACATCGGCGACGACCACGCCACGCGCGCCTTCTTCCATGAACCGCCGGGCCAGGCCCGCACCGATGCCGCTCGCGCCGCCGGTCACGATGGCGACTTTTCCTCGAATATCCATGAAATCCTCCGGTTGGCCGCAGTATCGGCCCGAAGTGCGTGGCGGCGAAGCCACGAAGGCGACAGCGGCCAAGTGTGGCATTGCTCCGACACGGCAGGAGGCCATTCGTCCTACGCGGCCGTGCCGTGCCATGGCCGAGGATGGGCTCGTCAAAAAATAGCTTCAACCGGAGACGACCATGGCGGCCCATCCAGAAGCATTCGACGACCACGACCTCGGTAACCACGCGCCGGCAATCAGCCAGGCCGATGCCGGGAAGGAGGACGCCTATTGGCGGCGCACCTTCCGCCGCGAGGGGTACGTGAAGCCCGGCCTGGACTACGAAGACTACGCGCCGGCTTACTGCGTCGGCTACACCGGCTATGCGCAGTACGGCGGCGACTTCGAGCAGGCCGAGAACTCGCTCTGGGCCAACTGGATCAGGATCAAGGGCGACTCGCGCCTGTCGCCGGACGACGCGCGGCAGGCCATGCGTGCCGCCTGGAATCGAATGGGCGGCCAGCGGCAGCGCTTCGCGATCCGCAAGCCCTTGCCGGCGCGGCTGCGGCGGCGCCTCGGGATGCCATCCTTCAGGCTCAGCCTTGTCGCGCCGCGTTGAAGGGCGTCAAGGCACTCATGGCGCCGCTAACGAAGCCGCAGCGCGCGCAGTTCGGGGATCCGGTGCGCGGTCGCGTGTGCGATGTCACCGGATGCCACGAGGTGATGGACGGCTTCGATATCGCGGGCCAGGCTGCGATCCTGCATCATCGCCGGCGACACGCTGCGCACCAGCCGCAGCACGTCTTCCAGCGCGGGAGCGCTCTTCAAGGGCCGCAGGAACTCGATGCCCTGGGCCGCGGCGAGCAGTTCGATGGCGACGATGTGCGCCGTGTTGCGCAGCATGTGCGATAGCCGACGCGCGGCGAAGGTGGCCATGCTCACATGGTCTTCCTGGTTGGCGGAAGTGGGCAGGCTGTCCACGCTGGCGGGGTGGGCCAGTGACTTGTTCTCGGAGGCCAGCGCGGCTGCCGTGACGTGCACGATCATGAACCCGGAGTTCAAGCCCGGCTCGGGGGTGAGGAAAGGCGGCAGGCGCGATACCGCGGCATCGACCAGCATGGCGATGCGTCGCTCGGTGATCGCGCCGATTTCGGCAATGGCGACGGCGAGCGCATCCGCGGCCAGGGCCACCGGTTCGGCGTGGAAGTTGCCGCCAGACACCATGCTGCCCTGTTCGGCGAAGACCAGCGGGTTGTCGGTGACGGCATTGGCCTCGCGCACCAACACCTGCGCGGCGTAGCGCATCTGGTCGAGGCAGGCGCCCATCACCTGGGGCTGGCAGCGCAGGCAGTACGGGTCCTGCACGCGATCGTCGTTCTCCAGGTGTGATTGGCGGATCTCGCTGCCCACCATCAGTGCCCGATAGGCGTCGGCGCAAGCGATCTGGCCAGGCTGGCCGCGCACGACGTGGATGCGCGCATCGAACGGGCCGTCGCTTCCACGCGCCGCGTCCAGCGTGAGCGCGCCCGCGATCACGGCGGCTTCGAACAGGCGGTCCGTGGCCAGCAGCGCGTCGATGGCGAGGGCGGTGGAGACCTGCGTCCCGTTGATGAGGGCCAGGCCTTCTTTCGCGGAGAGCTCGACGGCTTGCAGGCCGGCGCGTTCCAGGGCCTCCCCGCCGGGCATGCGAACGCCCTCGAACACGGCTTCGCCCTCGCCGACCAGGGGCAGGCACAAATGGGCCAAGGGCGCCAGGTCACCCGAGGCGCCCACCGAGCCCTGGCACGGGATGACGGGCGTGATGCCACGGTTGTGAAGGGCCAGCAGCGCGTCGATGACCTCCTCGCGAACGCCGGAGAAGCCACGCGCCAGGCTCGCGGCCTTCAGGAGCAGGATGAGCCGCACCACGGGTTCGGCCAGGGGCTCGCCGACGCCGACGGCATGCGACCGCAGCAGTTTGAGCTGCAGCACCGCCAGGTCGGCCCGGGCGATGCGCGTGGTCGCCAGCTTGCCGAAGCCGGTATTCACGCCGTACACGGGCGCGTCGCCGTCGGTGGCCTGGCGCACCAGGTCGGCGCTGGCGCGGATGCCGGGGCGGCATGCGGGGTCGAGTTGCACCGGCAGGCGCTCGCTGCCGCACAGGCGGCGCAGCTGGGCGAGCGTCACCTCGCCGGGAACGATGGATTCTTTTTCAGTCACGCTCATCCCAGCATCGGCAGTTTCAGGTGGTGCTCTTGCGCGCAGGCGCGGGCGATCGCGTAGCCCGCATCGGCGTGGCGCATGACGCCTGTGGCCGGGTCGTTCCAGAGCACGCGCTCGATCTTGCCGGCGGCCTCGTCGGTGCCGTCGCACACCACCACGACGCCGGCGTGCTGCGAATAGCCCATGCCGACGCCGCCGCCGTGGTGCAGGCTGACCCAGGTGGCGCCGCTCGCCGTGTTGAGCAGCGCATTGAGCAGGGGCCAGTCGCTCACGGCATCGCTGCCGTCCTTCATGGCTTCGGTTTCGCGGTTGGGCGAGGCGACCGAGCCACTGTCGAGATGGTCGCGGCCGATCACGATCGGCGCCTTGAGCTCG
>DATILF010000068.1:0-4906 GCA_035476755.1 Ramlibacter sp. | reverse complement strand
AGCGTGGCGTCTTCCACCATGCCGTAGAGCGAGCGGGTGCGCGCCGCCAGCATGCGGCAGATGGCCTGGGCGAAGACGCCCTGCTTCATCAAGGCGTTGAAGCCTGAGCGCGGCAGCGCCAGCACCTCGGCTTCGCCCAGCGCGGTGGCATCGTGGGTGCGCGGCAGCTGGTCGATCAGCGAGATCTCGCCGAACCAGTTGCCCGGCTCCAGCACCACCAGGATGGCTTCCTTGCCGTCCTCGCGCAGCGAAGAGATCTTGATGCGGCCGCGCAACAGGCCGTAGAACGCACCGGCGCCCGGCGCCACCGCGTCGCCCTGGCGGAACAGCATGGCGCCGGGGCGCAGCCGCTGCAGTTCGCTGGCGGCCAGCACGGCCCGCCGCGTGCGCAGCGGCAGGGCGCCGAACCAGGGGTTGGCCGACAGGTCGGCCAACAGCTCGAGCGTGGACTTCAACGGCGTCGCGCCAGTGACAGGGTCATCCCGCCATTGTCAATTTCTTGACATTCCAGCGTCAAGGCGCGCCACAAGATGGCGGCCTGCACAAGAAGGAGCACGCCATGGAAATCGCATCACTCAAGCAAGTCGTCAGCGCGCAGGAATGGCAGCTGCGCGTCGAACTGGCGGCCTGCTACCGGCTGGTCGCGGCCTACGGCTGGAGCGACCTGGTGTTCACCCACGTCAGCGCCCGTATCCCGGGGCCCGAGCACCATTTCCTGATCAACCCCTACGGCCTGATGTTCGACGAGATCACGGCCTCGTCGCTGGTCAAGGTCGACCTGCGGTGCAACAAGCTGATCGACTCGCCGTTCCCGGTCAACCCGGCCGGCTTCGTGATCCACAGCTGCATCCACGAGGTGCGCGACGACGCGGCCTGCGTGCTGCACACGCACAGCCGCGCCGGCGTGGCCGTCAGCGCGCAGAAGTGCGGCGTGCTGCCGATCAGCCAGCAGAGCACCTTCGTGCTGGCCTCGCTGGCCTACCACGACTACGAGGGCGTGGCGCTGCGCGACGAAGAGAGGTCGCGGCTGCAGGCCGACCTGGGCAGGAAGAACTACCTGATGCTGCGCAACCACGGCCTGCTGACCGTGGGCAAGACCGTGGCCGACGCCTTCCTGAACATGTACACCTTCGAGAACGCCTGCCGCATCCAGATCGATGCCCAGGCCGGCGGCGAGCTGGTGACGATCGACCCGCGCATCATGCAGGGCCTGGCCGAAGTGCTGAAGACCGTGACCGCCGGCCAGGGCGCCAACATTGCCTGGCCGGCGCTGCTGCGCAAGCTGGATCGGGAGAATCCGGGGTATGCGGAGTGAGTTGGCCTTCGCTGACCCCTCACCCCAGCCCTCTCCCCTGAGGGGCGAGGGAGCAAGACCTCAGGCCCCCACAGCCGCCAGCGCCACCGCGGCCTTGCCGCTGCCGACCCGCCCGCGCGGGTCGTGCTCGAGCACGCTGACTTCCTTGCGCGTCATTTCCACCTGGCCGAAGAAGGTGGAAAAGGCCACGTCCTTGGCGTCGCGGCCGGTGCCGATGCGCACCAGGCGGTCCACCGGCGCCATGCCGGTCGGGTCGAACAGCACCCAGCGCCCGCCGATCCAGGCCTCGAAGGTGGCGTGAAAATCCTGCGGCGGCTCGTCGAACCAGACATAGCCCACCACGATGCGCGCCGGGATGTTCAGCGCGCGGCACAAGGTGATGCCCAGGTGCGCGAAGTCGCGGCACACGCCCGAGCGCTGCACGAACACGTCCTGCGCCGTGGTGGTGGAAGTCGTGCTGCCCGGTCGATACACGATGGCGTCATGAATCCAGTTCACGACCTTGCGAATGCGGCCGATGCCGGGCGGCTCGTTGCCGAACATCTGCTGGGCGACACTGCTCAGGACATCCGATTCGCAGTAGCGCGTGGGCATCAGGTAGTGGAAAACGTGATCGGGAACGTCGCGAACCGGCGTTTCCGGCAGGTGCTCATCGACATGCTCGGAATCCACTTCGACGTCGGCCTTGTAGTTCACCAGCAGCGGACCCGGTGACGCATCGAAGCGGAAGAAACGGTTGCCGCTGTCCTGGTCGGTGAAGCTGTGCACCGCCACACCCGACGACACCGCTAGCTTTTCGCTCAGGATGCGCTGGGTCGGCCAGTGGGCCGCTTCGAGATTGAAACAGAAATGTGTCGGCGCCTTGACCTCGTACTCGAGGACGGTTTCGACCGTGGAACTGTGCATGTGGCGGGTCCGTCACGCAGGCACGCCGCCTGCCGGACCATGGTAGGGCTGGGGCCGGCTGTGGCGCGATCAGCAGGCGGCGCAGGCGGCTGTAGGACGAAAGCCCTGCGCCTACTTGCCGAACAGCCCGCGCAGGCTCTCGCCCAACATGTCGCCGGCCTTCGCACCGGCCCCGGTGCCCACGCCCGGCGCCACCAGGGTGCCGATGGCCGCACCAACCAGAGCGCCGCGCGTCAACGTCACTGTGGGTGAATCGAGCGTGCCGCCCACCGCCAAGGGCACGCCGATCGCGCTGCCCGTGACTGACTGTGCCAGGTCCACGGTGATGCGCCCGCTCAATGAACGATTGGGCGCCAGGGCCACGTTGCCATTGGCGGACAACACGCCGGACGTGGCCACCAGGTTGGTCAATTGCACGGCCTTGCCCTGGGTGGTGACGTTGCCGGCGAGTGTGTCCAGCCGGGTCTCACCGCCACGGTTCATGCCCACGGTCTTGACGGCCTGGGCCAGGTCGATGCCGTGCACGACGGCGTTGCGCACGGTGAAGCGCGTCTGCGTCTGCAGCGCGTCGGCCAGCGCACCCGGTTCGCGGAATTCCGAGCGCAGCGTAGTATTGGCTTCCAGCCGGCCGGTGAGCGTGCGGTTGGGCGCCGTGAGCGCAGCCACTTCGACTTGAGCGGTGTCCAGCTGACCCTGCAACACGGACGCACCCCGGGCACCGGGTGTCAGTTGCAGCTTGCCCTTGATGGTGCCGCCGCCGATATCCGCCTGCAACGCCCAATGATCGGCCTCACGTTCCAGCGTGGCCCGCGCGCCTTCAAAACGGCCCTTGCGGATCTGCACCTCGGCGCGTCCCGGCAAGCCGTCGTCATCCAAAGTAGCTTGCGCATCCACGGTGGTACTGCCACCCTTGGCGTGCACCCAGGTCACCTGGTCCAGCACCGTACGGCGTGGCAGCAGCGCCATGCTGCCGCTGGTCCCGGACGGCCTGGCGGGTTGGCCCGAAGGCCGCGGCTTTTTCAACGCGGCCCCGATCGCGGCCACCGCCTGTTCCGGCACCACGGCCTGGCGCACCAGCAGCGTGGCCACTTCCAGGCGACCCTGCAACAGCGCGGCATACACCGGCCGCGCCTCCACACGTTCGAGCGTCAGCGGCGGCTGGCTCTTCACCTGCACCCGCTCCAGCGCCACGGCCGGCAACGGCCACACATCGACACTGACGCCACCCAGCACCACCGGCAGGCCCAACGCCGTTGAAAGCTGCCTGCTGACGCGTTCGCGAAAATCCGCGCTGCCCACCCAGGACTGCAGCGCCAACGCCACGCCTCCCAGCAGCAACACCACCACCACCGGGACGGCCACCGACCATTTCACCCACCTTGTCATGAGCACCATTGTGGCGAGTTCGGCAGCGCCAGTCGCTTTCGCTGCGCCAGCCCATGACGCCGCCGCTACCATAGCGGCATGCTCAGCAAGCCGCGCATCCTGGTGGTGGAGGACGAATCCGGCATCGCCGACACGATCCAATACGTGCTGTCCACCGATGGCTTCGCGCCCGTCTGGTGCAGCACCGCCGAACAGGCGCTGCGCGAATTCGAGCACGAAGTCCCGGCGCTGGCCATCCTCGACGTCGGCCTGCCGGACCTCAACGGCTTCGAACTCTTCAAGCAGTTGCAGGCCTTGCCCGGTGGCCGCCAGGTGCCCATGCTGTTCCTCACCGCCCGCAGCGATGAGATCGATCGCGTCGTCGGCCTGGAACTGGGCGCCGACGACTACATCGCCAAGCCCTTCTCGCCGCGCGAATTGGTGGCGCGCGTGCGCACCATTCTTCGGCGCAGCGTGCGGCCCGCAACCGCAGCGCCCCCAGCTACGCCGGTTGCCGCGCCAGCGCCCGCCACTCGGCCCTTCGTCCTCGACGAGGAACGCCGCCAGATCCGCTACTACGGCCGCTTGCTGGAACTGTCCCGCTACGAGTACGGCATCTTGCGGCTGCTGGTGCAAAAGCCCGGGCGCGTCTTCACCCGGGACGAACTGCTGAACAAGGTCTGGGACGGCGGCAGCGACAGCTTCGACCGCACCGTCGACGCGCACATCAAGACCTTGCGCGCCAAGCTGAAGGCCATCGCTGCGGACCTGGAGCCGATCCGCACCTCACGCGGATCAGGCTATGCGCTGAGCGAGGAACTCCCCTCCACCCTCCCCTGAACGCCACGCGGGAAACCCTGGGGATAGTTCCGGCACAACCCATGGGTTATCCACAGGAACAGGCCCCGGCCCAAAGTTGTCCCTGCTGGACAGACAGCACGAAAGCACACCTGACCACAGTGTTTTTTCCCGGCCAAGTCCTTGATCGGCAAGGAGAAAATGCCCTTATCCCCAGAAGAGCGCCGCCCTCTACTACTACTACTATCTTAAATAAGAGAATTAAAGATAAGAACAACCCGGAACCCCACGCGCGCCATGGCCCTGCCGGCCGGCGCCTTTGGGGGCAGTTATGAGCAAGCGAAATCGCATCTTCATCGGCATCCTGCTGATCTTCGCGGCGGGCCTGGCGCTCATGCTGTACCGCGTCGTGGCCGACCTCGACCCGCGCTACCGCGAATCGGCGGAGGAATCCCTGGTCGAAACGGCCCAGCTAATGGCCAGCCTGGTAGAGCAGGACGTGCGAAACGGCGCCGTTGATAC
>DATILF010000067.1:0-13486 GCA_035476755.1 Ramlibacter sp. | reverse complement strand
GCCGATGACACGCGCCATGGCGTCGTTGGCGCCGCCCGCTGCCGTGGGAACGACGATGGTGATGGGCTTTTCCGGGAAGGCGGCGAACGCGCCGGCGCAGGCGAGCGAGGCGGCTGCGGCGAGGGTGGACATGACGAGTCGTCGAGTGGCTTGCATGCCTCTTGACGAGCCGCCACTGGAGAGGCGGGCCCCCTCGGGGGGTAGCGAACGAATGTGAGTGTGGGGGTCCATGCGTGTCTCCTTGGGGGTAGGGCGGATGCGCCGCCGGCGGTGCCGGCGTCTCAGGAACCGATGCTCGCGCTTCCGCGGTTCACTGTGAATTGCATGTTTAGAAAGTATTGATGCATGATCGCTATTGCCGAACGCGCGGCATGCGAGGAGACAAGAAATGGCCATTCACTTCGACCTGGGCGACCTGCAGGCCTTTGCGGCCGTGGCCGAGCTGGGCAATTTCCGCAAGGCGGCGGAGCTGGTGCACATTTCGCAGCCCGCTTTCAGCCGCCGTATCGACAAGCTGGAGGGCGCACTGGGCGTGCGGCTGCTGGATCGCAATACCCGCAAGGTCGAGCTCACGGCGGTGGGACGCGACTTCGCGCGCAAGACGCGCCAGTTGCTCGACGACCTGGACAGCACGCTGCTGGGCATCCAGGAGGTGGCGGCCACGCGCATGGGGGAGGTGACGGTGGCGTGTGTGCCCTCCGCCGGTTTTTACTTTCTGCCGCAGGTCATCAAGCGTTATCACGCGGCGTTCCCCAATATCCGCGTGAAGATTTTCGATGCGAGCGCCAACGAGGTGCTGGCCGCCGTGGCCCGAGGCGAGGCCGACTTCGGCCTGAACTTCATTGGCAGCGCCGAGGTGGACCTGGAGTTCCAGGTGATCCTGGAGGAGCCCTTCGTCGTCGCCTGCCGGCGCGACCACCCGCTCGCGGCCAAGCGATCCGTGACGTGGGCCGAGCTGCGCCCCTACGACTTCATGACCGTCAGCAAGTCATCGGGCAACCGCCTGCTGATGGACCTGGCGCTGGCGGGTGTGCCTGGGCGGCCGGTGTGCATCTACGAAACGCAGCACGTGGTGACCTTGCTCGGCCTGGTGGAGGCGGGGCTCGGGGTCGCGGCAGTGCCCCGGCTGGCCATGCCCGGCGAGGACCATCCCACGCTGGTCAGCATTCCGCTCAAGGATCCGGTGGTCACAAGGCGCATGGGGTTGATCCGCCGGCGCGGCAGGTCACTGTCGCCGGCGGCGCAGCATTTGTATGCGATGTTCGCGGACTTGAAGAAGAAGCGGGCGGGGACGCGCAAAGCGGTCGCGGCCTGAAGGGGCGTGGCCGGCGCGCCGCGATGGATCCCGGATCGAGTCCGGGATGACGATGTCTGTCATTGCGGGCTCGACCCGCAATCCATGTCGCCGCGCCGGCGACGCTACTGCAGGGGCAGCTCTTCGACGCGCGAACGCCTACAGACTCGCCAGGACCCGGTCCACCATCACGCCCGACTGGCCCAGGTAGTTCGCGGGATCGCACATCTTTGCCAGCGCGGGGCGGTCCAGGTGCTTGTTGATCTCGGGGTGTTCGGACAGCAGGTCGAGCAGGTGGCGTTTGCTCTTCAGCGCTTCGCGGCAGATGTCGTAGACCAGGTCGTGGGCATACTCGCGCCCGATGTAGGGGCCCAAGCCCATCATCACTGCCTCGGACATCACCAGGCCATGCGTCATGTCGATGTTCTCGCGCATGCGCGCCTCGTCGACCTCCAATCCCTCCAGCACGCCCCGCGACTGCTTGAGCGCGCCGGCCATCAGGCAGAAACTTTCGGGCAGCACGATCCATTCGATTTCCCAGG
The DNA here is from genome assembly GCA_035476755.1 of Ramlibacter sp. GTDB lineage: Bacteria > Pseudomonadota > Gammaproteobacteria > Burkholderiales > Burkholderiaceae_C > Ramlibacter. The sequence goes on along the minus strand of DATILF010000067.1, from coordinate 11,650 downwards.
GACCGGTCGATCGCTCGTGGTCGGCCACCATCGCATCCATCAGCGATGCCGCGTGCTGGCGCACGACGGAAATTGCCGCGTGGATGTAGCACGAAGAGATCGGGTTGCGCTTTTGCGGCATGGTGCTGCTGGAGCCGCGGCCGTGGTAATAAGGCTCGTACACCTCGGCCACCTCGGTCTGCATCATCAGCTTCACGTCCATGGAGAGCTTGCCCAGGGTGCCGCCGACCAGGCCCAGGAAGGCGCCCACTTCGGCGATCGAATCGCGGATGGTGTGCCAGGCGATCAGCGGCTGGCCCAGGCCCAGCTCCTTCATGAGGCCCGCCTGTGTTTCCATGGCGCCGGTCTCCAGCGAGGCCAGCGTGCCGGCGGCACCCGCGAACTCGCCGACCAGCACGCGCGGGCGCAGCTGAGCGAGGCGCTGCCGGTGCCGCTCGATCGCCGACAGCAGGCCGGCCATCTTGTAGCCGAAGGTCACGGGAATCGCCTGCTGCAGGTTGCTGCGGCCGATCATGGGTGTGTCGCGGTGCTTGCGCGCCAGCTCGGCCATGGCGCGCGAAATGGCGGAAAGATCGGCATCGACGAGATCGAGCGCCTCGCGAATCTGCAGCACCGTGGCTGTGTCGGTGATGTCCTGCGTGGTGGCACCCCAATGGCAGTACTCGCCCAGCTTGCCCTCACACAAGGCGTTGAGCTGTGAGACCACGCCCAGCACCGGGTAGCCGATGCGCTCGGTCTGCTGGCGCAGCTTGGCCATGTCGATCTGATCCAGCTGGCAATGCTTCACGATCTCGTCGGCGGCCTCTTGCGGGATCAATCCCAGCCGGCCTTGCACCCGCGCCAATGCCGCTTCGACGTCCAGGTACTTCTGCGTGCGGTTCTCGTCCGACCAGACGTGGCGCATCGTATCGCTGGAAAAGATGCCCTGGAAGATGCTGGAGTCGATGATGCTGGCGGCCATGGGTCGTCCTTAAAGAGAAGTGGGAGCTGTTTGAACAGAATCTGGCCAGGTGCGTGCCAGCAGTGCCTGGGCCTTGAGCAGCACGGGCTTGTCCACCATGCGGCCGTCTACACGCGCCGCGCCGGGCGATGCCTCGGCGGCGGCGAGGACGCGGCGCGCCCAGTCCAGATCGGACGCGGTGGGCCTCATGGCCTGGTTCAGCGCGAGGACCTGTGCCGGGTGAATGCACATCTTGGCGCTGAAACCGGTTGCCTGTGCGAACGCCCAGTCGGCCAGGAGCCGGGCCGGGTCATCCAGCGCCGCGGTGACGCCCGCAATGGGCGCTGCCAGCCCGGCGCGGCGGGACTCGATGGCGAGGATGCTGGCCGGATAGAGCAACCCGCGCTCGTCGTCGGGCAGGTCGAGGTCGAGCGCGTAGTCGATCGTGCCGAACGCCAGCCGTTGCACGCCGGGCACCGCGGCAATTTCGCGTGCTGCGGCCACGCCGCGAGCGGTTTCCACGAGCGGCACCAACGCGCATCCCTTGGGGAGCAGCCGCGCCACGCGGCGCGGCACATCGGGGTCTTCCGCCTTGGGCAGCATCACACCGTCCGGTACTACCCGGCCAAGCCAATCAAGTTCTTCCTCGAACCAGGGTGTTGCCGCGTCGTTGATACGTACCAGGGCGGGCACGCCGCCCGCTTGGCGGGCGGACAGCCAAAGCCCCACCGCTTCGCGGGCCTCGACCTTCTGGTCGGGGGCGACGGCGTCCTCCAGGTCCAGGATGACGGCATGCGCGCCGCTCGTGGCGGCTTTGGCGAAGCGCTCGGGCCGGTTGCCAGGCACGAACAGGTAGGTCAGGGGCAGGCTTGTCATGGGGGTGTTGCTCGGGGTGTGGCGGCGTCAGATCGCTCCGGCTTCCCGCATCGCGCCAATCTGCCGGGCTGTGTAGCCCAGCTCCGTCAGGATGCTTTCGCTGTGCTGGCCCAATGCGGGAACAGCATCCATTCGTGGTGTGTCGCTGCGGGACATGCCGGGCGGCAGCAGCGCCGGGATGGCACCCGCCGGCGTGTCGACTTCGGTCCAGCGGTCGCGCGCTTTCAGCTGTGGATGCGCCCAGACGTCGTGCATGGTGTTGACCCGGGCATTGGCGATGGAGGCGGCGTCGAGGCGGTCCAGCACTTGCTGGGCAGTGAGGCCGGCGAAGCAGTCCACAATGATCTGGCGCAGCGCCCCTCGTGCGGCGCTGCGCCGGGAGTTGGTCGAGAAGCGCGGATCTCGCGCGAGTTCGGGCTGCAATAACACCTTCTCGCAAAACAGGACCCATTCGCGCTCGTTCTGCAGGCCCAGCATCACAGTGGCGCCGTCGCCCGCGGGGAATGGACCGTAGGGATAGATGGTCGCATGGCTGGCGCCGGTGCGCGCCGGCGGGGCGGATCCCTCGAAGGCGTAGTACAGCGGGTAGTTCATCCACTCGACCAGCGATTCGAGCATCGACACGTCGATGTGGCGCCCGAGTCCGGTTTGCTGGCGCTCGAGCAGCGCCGCCAGGATGTTGGTGTAGGCGTACATGCCCGCGGCGATATCGGCGATCGAGGGGCCGGCCTTGGCAGGCTCAGCCTCGCTGCCGGTGACCGACACGAAGCCCGCCTCGCTCTGGATCAGCAGGTCATAGGCCTTCTTGTCGCGGTACGGTCCGTTTTCGCCGTAACCGGAGATGTCGCAGACGATCAGCCCCGGCTTCTCGGCGGACAAGGCGGCGTAGGACAGGCCCAGCCGGTCGGTGGCGCCCGGCGCCAGGTTCTGCACCACGACGTCCGCCTGCTCGAGGATCAGGCGGCGCAGAGCCTGTGCGGCCTGCGCTTGCTTCACGTCCAACGTGAGGCTCTCCTTGGATCGGTTGGTCCAGACGAAGTGGGAGGCCAGGCCGCGGACACGCTCGTCATAGCCGCGCGCGAAGTCGCCGCTGCCCGGCCGCTCGATCTTGATCACGCGAGCGCCGAGGTCGGCCAGCTGCCGGGTGGCAAATGGCGCGGCGATCGCGTGTTCCAGCGTGACGACGGTGATGCCCTTCAGCGGGTTCAAAGAGGTTCTCCCAGCTCGGCCGTCGCGTCCATCGTCAGCCAACCCTCGTGGTCCTGCGCCCAGAGGTGAACCGATCTGCCGTCCGCTGCGGGCTCGCCATGCACGCTGAACGAATGGAGATCGAAGGTGGGTCGCACGGCGCGAAATTCAAAGCGGCTCACCGTCGCATCGGGGCGCTCGCGCCGCAGCAGATCCATCAGCAAGGTCGCGATCAGCGGGCCATGCACGATCAGGCCGGGGTAGCCTTCGACCTCGGTCACGTACTTGCGGTCGTAGTGAATGCGGTGGCCGTTGAACGTGAGCGCGGAATAGCGGAACAGCAGCACGTCGTCGGGCGTGATGGAGCGTGACCACATGGCTGCGTTCGGTGCGGCCTGCGGTGGCGGCGCCGCCTCGCCCGGACGGGCCGGCTCGCGGTACACGATGTCGTGGAATTCGGTCAGCGCCGGCTGCGCGCTGCCGTTGCAAAAGACCTGGTGGCGAACCTTGACGAAAACGAGCGGGCCGGTGCGCCCGGCCTTCTCGCTCACGCTGTCGATCGTCGAGACCCGCTGGACGGCATCCCCCACGCGGATGGGTGAATGGAAGTTGAACTGGCTGCCCGCCCACATGCGGCGCGGCAGGGGCACCGGCGGCATGAAGCCGCCCCGGCGGGCGTGGCCGTCGGGGCCGATTTCAGACTGCCGAGGCAGCGGCAGAAAATAGAGCCAGTGCCACAGCGGCGGCAGTACGCTACCGGCCGCCGGCCGCTCTGGCGGGTGGTCGAGCGTGGCGGCCAATGCGGCACAAGGTGTCGCGGTGATGAGGTCCTGGACGGTCTCGGTGCGCCCCACCCAGTCTTGCAGATTCAGTTCGCCGGTATTCACCGATGGTCCTTCCTCGGAACGTCAACAGATGAATCATTGTGGATGTGCGACCGAACCCGCGGAAGTGCAAAAACCGGAACAGTTCATGCAGGCCGCGCAATGAACGGCCGGGTACGCCCGGGGCCGTGAACTTCAGTAAGTCCGCCCGCCCTTGTACATCCCGCTGGTCCGGCGTGTGGTGCCCGCGGCCAGCGCCAGCCGCTCCATCGCCGCACCCGCATGCGCGTGCGTGATGGCGAGTCCCAGGGCGTCGGCGGCGTCTTTGCCGGGCAGGCCGGGCAGCCGCAACAGCCGCTTCACCATTTCCTGGACCTGGGCCTTGGCCGCCTTGCCGTGGCCGGCAACGGCCTGCTTCATCTGCAGCGCGGTGTACTCGGCCACGGCGAGGTTGCACGCCACGAGGGCCGTGATGCAGGCACCGCGGGCCTGCCCCAGCAACAGGGTGGCTTGCGGGTTGACATTCACGAAGACGATTTCCACCGCCGCGGTGTCGGGCTGGTAGCGTTCCTTGACCTCGGCGATGCCATCGAACAGCACCTTCAGGCGTGCCGGCAGGTCGCCCCGGTCCAGGTGGGTGGTGGTGATGGTGCCGCTGGCGACGTAGGTCAGGGTGTGCCCCGTCGCGTCCACCACGCCGAAGCCGGTGGTTTGCAGGCCGGGGTCGATACCAAGGATGCGCATGGGCCGATTGTGGCCGCAATCGCTCAGGCGCCGAAGTACCAGCGCGCCGAATGGAAGAAGATCGGCGCGGCAAAACACAGGGCATCCACGCGATCGAGCAGTCCATTCGCGCCGGTGACGGACATGCCGCGCTGGCCCCAGGCCGTGACGCCGCGATCGCGCTTCAGGGCCTTCATCACCAGATGGCCCATCGAGCCGGCCACGCAGGCCACGAATGCCATCGCCAGGGCCTGCCCCGGCTTGAAGGGCGTGATGAACGAGAGCAGGCCGCCCACGAAGCTGCCGACGACCATGCCCAGCGCCCAGCTGTACCAGTTGAAACTGCTGCTCACCTCGGGCGCGCTGGGCGGGCGCTTGAGGTGCCGCGTGAGCAGGTGCTGCACCAGCATGCAGGTCTGCACCACCATGACCAGGAAGAACACCATGAAGGCGCCCTTGCCCTCGTACTTCCTGAAATCGAGCAGCAGCAGCGCCGGCACGTGGCTCATGCCGTAGACGCAGACCATGATGCCCCACTGCAGCTTGGCGTTGCGCTCCAGGAAGCGCTGGGTGTCGCCCGCCAGCGCGCTCACCACCGGGATCGCCAGGAAGACGTACACGGGGATGAAGACGGTGAAGAGATCGAAGTGCTCCGTGCCGACCAGCCAGAACTGGATCGGCAGCACCACGAAGAACGCCAGGATGAGGCTGCGGTGATCGCCCCTGCGGGTCGGTGAGAGCGTGATGAACTCGCGCAGCGCGAAGAACGCGATCAGCGCGAACAGCACCGTGGCCACCGCGTCGCCCAGGGCCCAGGCCAGCCAGAAGATGACCACCATGAACCACGACGTGCCCAGCAGCTTGCGAAAGTTCTTCAGTTCCGCATGCCAGGCCTCGTCATGCTCGGTGTTGCGCGCGCGAAAACTGAAAAGAAACGCCGTGACGCTGGCCGCCACCAGGACGCCGAACACGATGAGGAACAGGGCCGCCACTTGCTGGGTGGGCGTGAGGCTGCGCAGGAACTGGTTCACGCTAGACGTCCCGCAGGGCGATCACGGCCTGCCGTGCGCGGTCGAGGAAAGGCCGGCGCTCCTCGCCGGACTCCAGCTGGACGGGCGCGCCGAACGTGACCGAGCAGAGGATGGGAACGGGCACCACTTCGCCCTTGGGCATGACGCGCTGGATGTTGTCGATCCAGGCGGGGATCAACACCACCTGGGGGAAGCGCTGCGCCAGGTTGTACAGGCCCGCCTTGAACGGCTGCGGCTCTTCGGCATGGCCGCGCGTGCCTTCGGGAAAGATGATGAGCGAGTCGCCGCGCTCCAGGGCATCGGCCAGCGGCTGCAGTGGGTCCTCGTCGCCCTTGCGTTCGCGTTCCACATACACCGCGTTGAAGACGGACGTGGTGATCCACTGCTTGAATCTCGTTGTGGTCCAGTAGTCCTTCGCCGCGATCGGCCGGGTGATGCTGCGCAGTTCCTCGGGCAGGGCCGCCCAGATCATCACCAGGTCGGCGTGGCTCTGGTGATTGGCGAAATAGATGCGCTGTTCGGCCTTGGGCGGACAGCCGTACCAGCGTGCCTGCGCCCCGGTGAGCACGCGCACCAGGCCCAGCAGAAACAAGCTCATCAATTTCGCCAGCATGGCGGGGATGATAGGCGCTTGCCTCAGGGCAGGGTGGCGTCCCGCATGCGTGCGACGATGGTCGAGGCGCGGTTGGCCAGGTAACCGGAATGGGGCAACTTCTCGAAATACTTCGGACGCGGCAGCATGACGGCCAGCCGCGCGGCCTCGTAGGGCGACAGGCGTGCCGCGCTCTTGCGGTAGTAGTGCTGCGCGGCCGCCTCGGCGCCGAAGACACCTTCGCCCCATTCGACGCTGTTCAGGTAGATCTCCAGGATGCGCTCCTTGGAGAGCATGCGTTCCAGCGCGAAGGTCAGCACGAACTCCTGGCCCTTGCGCAGCAGCGTGCGCTCGCCGGACAGCAGCAGGTTCTTGGCCAGCTGCTGGGTGATGGTGGAGCCCCCGACGATCTTGGGCGCCTTGGCCGTGGGGGCCAGCTGGCTCTTGGGCACTGGCCGGGGTTTCTGCCGCGCCGCGCGCTCCTCGGCCTGCGCGTTGCGTTGCCAGGCTTTTTCCACGGCCTCCCAGTCCACGCCGTCGTGGTTGGTGAAGCTGCCGTCTTCCGACGCGATCACGGCGCGCTTGAGGTGGTCCGAGATCTGTTCGTAAGGCATCCATTGCTGCCGCCAGCGCAGTTGGCCCTTCTGCGTGGCGATGCGCCAGGCTTCGGAGCGCTGGAAGCTGGTGGACTGCGGATCGATCGTGGCGGACAGCGCGATGCGCGCCAGAAAGAACACCTGCAGCGCCATGGCCGCGACCAGCAGCAGCACGATCCATCGGACGAGCGCGCGCATGGGCCCGGCCGCTACAAGGTGGCGCGCAGTTCCGCCAGGACCTGCGCGGAGGGCGGGCGCACACCGCGCCAGAACAGGAAAGCCTCGGCCGCCTGTTCGACCAGCATGCCCAGCCCGTCGCGCGGCACGGCGCCATGCGCCTTCGCCCAGGCCATGAAGCCTTCGGCGGCCGGGCCGTACATCATGTCGCAGGCGAGGGCGCCGGGCGCCAGCACCCGCGCCGGCACGGGCACGCCCGCGCCCGTCAGGCTGCTGGCCGTGCCGTTGATCACGACGGCGAACGCGCCTTGCAGCCGCGACAGTTCGGGGGCTTCGAGTTCGACCGCGTGCTCGCGGGCGAGCGCCTGGTGGCGTTCGACGAGCACGGCCGCCTTGGCCTGCGTGCGGTTCGCCACGACGATGCGCCGGGGCCCGGCCTCGATCAGGGGCCCCAGCACGCCGGAGGCGGCGCCGCCCGCGCCGACCAGGAGCAAATCGATGCCGCGAAGGTCGATGCCGGCATTGTGGCGAATGTCGCTCACCAGGCCGATGCCATCGGTGTTGTCGCCCAGCACCGCGTCGCCTTCGAAGCGAAGCGTGTTGCTGGCCTGCGCCAGGCGGGCGCGCGGCGTGAGTCCGGTGGCCAGGGCCGGCGCCTCGAACTTGAAGGGCACCGTGACGTTGCAGCCCTTGCCGCCTTCGGCGCGGAAGGCGCGCACGCCCTCGGCGAAACCGTCAATCGGGATCAGGCGCTTGGTGTAGTCCAGCTGCTGGCCCGTGAGTTCGGCGAATCGCGCGTGGATCCACGGCGATTTGCTGTGGGCCACCGGATTGCCCATCACACAGTAGAGATCGCGCTTCATCGTTCCGTCATTTTCGTTTCGAGCTTCTCGTCGCGCGTGAACTTGAAGCGGGACACCACCACGATCTGGTCGGCCTTGCGCCGCATGGCTTCGCTGAAGCGCCCGAAGGGGCCCGCGTTGCGTGCGATCGTTCGGGCCCGGCGGTCCAGCGACAGGTTGCCGGAGCCTTCCACCACCTCGGTATCGAGCACCTTGCCGTCGAAGTTGACTGTGACCGCCATGGTGAGTTCGCCGTACATCTTCTTGCCCGCGGCTTCGGGGAAGTTCTGGGTGCCTTTGTCTTCGACCTTGCGCCTCAGGCCGTCGTAGTAGATCGCGTACACCTCTTCGCGGGTGGAGGGGCTGATGTAGCGTTTCTTGGGGCGGGCGTTCTCTTCGTTGATGCGCCTCTCGATCTCGGCGAGCATCTTGACCAGTTGCCTGCGCTTGTCCTCGCGGGCCTTGGCTTCGGGGGACGGGGTGGGCTGCCGGGGGTCGGCCGGGGGGAGCGCGGCGATCATCTTCTTCAACTGCGCGAGCATCAGCATCTGCTGCTCCTGCATCGCGTCGATCTTCCTTTGCGCCTCTTCAGCGGCGTCACCCATTTCGGTGAGTGCCGACGGCGGCAGGGGCGAGGTGGCCCGGCCCTTCGCCGCATCGCCGCCGCCCTGCAGCGTGGCCTGGGCGATGGCCGTCGCCGCCTTGTCGGCCTTTTCATGGGTGCGCGTGTTCACCAGGATCACTTCGAGGGGCGTGTCCTGGAAGACGCGGTTGAAACCCTCGGGGTCGACGAAGCGCACCGTCAGCAGGACGGCGTGCACGGCCAACGATACGCCGAGCGCGATCTGCAGGGTACTGAACGAACGCAGGTTCACGAAGACGAATTATTACTGCCCGCGGCAGCAGGTTCCTCAGTGTCGTTGACATCGACAGCGATGGCAATCGGGCCGGCCACCGGTTCGTCTTCGGATTCATCCTCCGCGGTCATCGGTTCGGGGGCGGCGTCCAGGCGCTCCAGCACGGTGCCGCGCACATCGAGCGTGATCGGATCGATCTCGCCGAGTTTCACGCGCACCCTGGCGCCGCGCGGCAACTCGTTGCCTCCCAGCACCGGCAGCACCAGCGGCAGGTCGTCGGCGCGCACCAGGCCCTCCTTGAACAGGCTGCCGACGATTTCGGTGATGCCCTGCTGCTCCAGGTATTTCAGCGTCCAGAAGCGTTCCATGCCGCCCTGGTGGGCGTTGTATGCGGCATACGCCGCGTCGAAGCCGGAGATGATGGAGAACAGCTCCGCGTCCTTGGGCTTGAATGGCGCGGCCAGGGCCGCGGTGCGCCCGTGCCGCGTGGCGGCGATGATCTGCCACTGGTTGACCAGGTCGGTGTAGCGGCGCAGGGGCGAGGTGCTCCAGGCGTAGCTCTTGACCCCGATGCCCGCGTGCGGGAGGGCCTTGGTGCCCATGCGCACCTTCACGCCGGGCGCCAGGCTGGCCTGGCTGCGATAGATCGCGGGCACGCCGATCTCGCCCAGCCAGCTGCCCCAGGTGCTGTTGGCCAGGATCATGGCTTCCGCGACCATCAGGTCCAGCGGCGCGCCGCGGCGGCGGGTCGTGATCTCCACGCGCTCGTCGCCGGTGGGCTCATCGCTCACCTTGTCGGCGAGGCGGAAGTTGTAGTCGGGGCGGTTGAAGTTCTCGGGCTTGCCGCGCACCACTTCCCGCAGCGATTTGAGGTGCAGGGCCAGCCGATGCAGGAAGGCCAGCTGCGGCTGCAGGGCGGTGACCGGCATCGCGGGGTCGTTCACGGCCTGGGGTTCGCGCAGCCAGTCTTCCGTGACGACCGCATCCAGCTGGTCATGCCGCAGATTGGTGACGATGGGAACCCGCTCCAGGCGGGTCTGCGTGTCCTTTTGCGCCAGGGTGGCTTCATCGAAAGTCACGTACAGCGAGACGGCGGGGCACGCGCGGCCTTCCATCAGCGTATAGGCCTGCACCACGTCGTCAGGCAGCATGGTGATCTTGTAGCCCGGCATGTAGACAGTGGACAGCCGATGGCGCGCGACGAGGTCGATCGCGCTCGAGGGCTGCAGGGCCAGGCCGGGCGCCGCGATGTGGATGCCCACCGTGACCGTGCCCGAGCCCAGGCCCTGCACCGACAGGGCGTCGTCGATTTCGGTGGTGCTGGAGTCGTCCACCGAGAACGCCTGGACTTCGGCGAGCGGCAGTTCGTCCTTGATGAGGGGCGCCTGCAGCGGCGGGAAGCCCGTGCCCTTGGGGAAGTTCTCGAACAGGAACCGCTTCCAGTGGAACTGGTAGGGGGAGTCGATGGCGCCGGCGCGCTTCAGGAGGTCCAGCGGGGCGCTTTGGGTGGCCCGCGACGCCTCGACCACGGCCTTGTACTCCGCGGCGTTCTTGTCCGGTTTGAACAGGATCTTGAACAACTGCTCGCGGATGGCGGCCGGGCAGCTGCCCGCGGCCAGATCGGCGGCCCAGCCGGCGATCTGGGCCTGCACCTGCTTTTTTTTCTCGATGGCCGCCAGCGCCTGTTGCACGATCTCGGCCGGCGCCTTCTTGAAGCGCCCCTTGCCGCTGCGGCGGAAGTAGTGGGGCGCCTCGAACAGGCGGAACAGGGCGCCGGCCTGCTGCACCAGGCCGGCCTGCGCGCTGAAATAGTCGCGGGCCAGGTCGGCGAAGCCGAATTCCTCTTCGGGGGCGAATTCCCAGGCCAGCTCCAGTTCGATGGATTGCGCCACGGCCTGCGCCTCGCGCACCAGTTCGGCCGGGGACGGCTTCTCGAATTTCAGGAGGATGCTGGCCGCCTTGACCTTGACCCGCTTGCCGCTGTCGAGCTCCACCTGGGCCGAGGCCTCGGCTTCGGCCAGGACGCGCCCGGCCTGAAACTTGCCGGCTTCTTCAAACAATACAAACATGGGCTCGATTGTCCCATGCAGATGTTTCAGCCCGACCGCGGTTTCAGCGGGCGGCCTGGGGCGTTCTCAAGCCCACCCCTTCAAGGTGTTTGCGGTTCGTATTGCTCCCTCTCCCTCTGGGAGAGGGCCTCCGGGGTCCAAAAAAAAAGTGCTTGCACTTTTTTTGGGGTGGAGGTGGGGGTGAGGGCCTTGGGCGGTGGATGAAGCCATGTTTTTCGCCGTCGCCGTAGCCCCTCACCCAACCTCTCCCCAGAGGGGAGAGGAGCCAATACAAGACCTTGAAAGGGGTGGTTCTCAGGCCAGGTCGAGGAAGGCGACCACCTCGCCGAGGTGCTGTTCGAAGTCCGACAGGGCGTGGTCGCCGCCTTCCAGCAGCTTGATGCGGGCGCCGGGGTAGCGGCCCGTCATCTCACGCCAGTCCAGCACTTCGTCGCCCTTGGCGATGACGGCGAAATAGTTGTCGGGGCAGGCGACGGGGCCGCGCTCCAGCACCCTGAGTTCTTCGACGAACTCAGGCGCGAAGAAGAAGCGCTCGCCGGGAGCGTGCCAGGCCGTCTGCTCGCCGATGTGGCCCGCCAGGTCACGCGCGGGGTGCACGGCAGGATTCAGCAGCACCGCCTTGCAGCCGGTCGCCTCCGCCACGTCCGTCGCGTAGAAGCCGCCCAACGAGGAGCCGATCACGGCCATTGCGCCGCGGGGCCAGCCGGCAATGCCCTGCATCACGTTGTCCATGGCCGCTTGGGGGGAGGGCGGCAACTGCGGGCACCACCAGGTCACGCCGGGGTGCCGCTCGCTCACCCATTCGGCCATTCGCCGCGCCTTGGTGGACTGGGGCGAGGAGCGAAACCCATGGAGGTAGAGCAGATGCGTGACGGCCATGGCCGGATGTTCCCATATCCTTGTCTTTTCGCTGGCTGCGCGCCACGCCGGTCGCG
>DATILF010000066.1:0-6457 GCA_035476755.1 Ramlibacter sp. | reverse complement strand
GAGCGTGGCCTGCATGCCCGCCACTTCGAACGCGATCGCGGCGCCTCGGCCCGAGGTCGCCGCGAACACTGCGCTGGCGCTGTCCTCGCGCGTCGCGTCCACGACCTTGCTGGCACCCAGCGCGCCCGCAAGCGCCAGGCGGTGGGCATCGATATCGACGGCGACGATCTCGCCGGCGCCGCATTGGCGCAGCATGGCCACGGTGAGCAGTCCCACCGGCCCCATGCCGAACACCGCGCACGCATCGCCCGCCCGCAGCCCGCTCGACCGGACGGCGTGCAGGGCCACGGCCGCGGGCTCGAAAACTGCAGCCTGGCCGAAATTCACCTCGTCCGGAAGGGGATGAACCGTGTACGACGGCACCACGACTGTTTCCGCGAACGCGCCGTCGCCCATCAGGCCGACGAATCCCATGTCGGTGCAGCGGTTGTACTGGCCCATGCGGCAGTAGTCGCAATGGCCGCAGCGGTATTCAGGCTCGACCGCCACGCGCGTGCCGGCCCGGACGCCCGGGTCGGCCGACTCTACCACCGTGCCACAGAACTCATGGCCGAGGGTCAGCGGCGCGCGCCGGCCTGAGAGGGGGTGCGGGCAGTCGACGGGAATCGCATGGGGCCCGTCCACGTATTCATGCAGGTCGCTCCCGCAGATGCCGCAATAGGCCACGCTGATGCGTACCTCTCCTGTCTCCAACACGGGCTCCACCAGTTCCACCAGCCGCAGGTCCCGTGGCCCGTGCCAACGCAGTGCCCTCATCGCGCTCAACGGAACAGTGTGTCGACGTAGCCGGCGCCTATGCCGACTTTCTCGTAGTGCTCGCGGCACAACTTGATGTAGTCGTGCACATCGAAGTGGCCGACGGATCCACCCTTCTCGTCGAGCCAGATCAGCGGGCCCTTGACGATGAAGAACACGCGCATCGGGTCAGCATGTTCATACGACACCAGCGTGTGGCCCTCACCGGGCGTCTCGTACACGAAGTCGCCGGCCGTGGCGATCCAGTCGTGTTCGAGATAGCCCCACTTGCCGGAGATCGTGTAGGCGAAAACCTCGTGCGGGTGGTAGTGGCGGTTCACGAGCCCGGGCTTGTCGGCCCGGAGCACATCGGCCCACTTGTTGGCACTGGGAGAGATCCACAGCGGGCGCGACGACACGGTTTCACTGAACGGCACGTAGTAGCGCAGATCGTCGGTCGCTGCGTTGGCAATGTACACCTCGGGCTTGGCGTCCGGCTTGAAAACATCGGCAATCGGCGCAATGTTCCGCCAGAACTCGGTTTCGGCTGTCATCGTTGTCTCCTTACAAACGTGTGTGGGAGGCGAGTTTGTCGGCAGCTGGAAAAAGTCGCTGCTCCACCGAGGACGATGGGTTTGTCTGGTCTGGACAATGTGGCGGGCGCCCAGGGAATTCCCTGATCCGCCCAGGGATTGACCAAGGTGGCGCCACTGCTAACATGAGGCGGACCGCCCCGGCGCCGGGTCGGCGTGCCGCCAACCCCATGCAATCATTCACCGCCGGACAGGGCCCTTACATCCCCTTCAAGGAAGGATCGACGGAGTTCGCGCCGGCGCGCGAGCGCTTGCGCTATTGGGAGTCGTACACCGCATCGGTGCTGGTGGGTCTGCGGTGTTCTACATACGCCGAGGAAGGTCTCAACGCACGGCAACGCAACTTTGATCTGGGTGCGCTGCGCATCGCCGACATTGTCGGGAACGAACACGTTGTGGAACGCTCGATGCCTTTCGTGCGCCGGCACCCCAAGGATTCGCTGTTCGCATGCCTGCTGCTGGAAGGCGAAGCCTTCTTCTATCAGTCCGGCCGCTGCACCCCGGTCCACAGTGGCGACCTGATCATCTACGGCACCGACAAGCCGTATCTGTATGGTTTCTCGCGGCCGATGCGCCAGTTGATGATCGATGTCAAGGCCGACGAATTGTTCGAGTCCGGCGACCGCGTTTCGCCGGCTTCGCTGCTCAAGATCGATGGAAGCCTGCGTGCAGGGCAATTGCTGACCCAGCCACTGCGGGACCGGCTCCTCGGTTTCATTGACAACCCCCTGGCCGACTTCGCGACCGCCTTGCGCGAGGAGATCCGCGCGAGTTTGCGGCTGTTGTTGCGACCTTCGCTGGATGACACGCCGCGGGGTGACGACGTCCTGGCCCTTCGACTGCTGCGGGCCGAGCGTTTTATCGCCGAACACCTTGCAGACCCCGAGCTTGACGCAGAGGCTGTCGCCAACCACATGGCCATGTCGCTGCGCAACCTGAACCGCGTGTTCGAGGCGCACAACTGCAGCCTGACGAAGTGGATCTGGCAGGAACGCCTGAAGCTGGCACATCGGCAACTCGCCGATCCCGCCTGGTCATCGCAGCCCATCGGCGACATCGCGCTGGGCTGTGGCTTTTCAACGCAGGCGCACTTCGCCCGCGAGTTCAAGCAGCGTTACGGACTCACTGCGACGCAGCACAGGTCCAACGCGGGACCCTCCAACTTCAAGCCGTAGCGTTCGGCGGCCAGCAACCCAGGGCCTGGCGCGTGCTCTCCCACAGCGACCGCAAATGCGCCAGCCGCGCCGCGGCATCGGCCGGCATACCGGCCTGGGCCGCCTCCTCCAGCAGGCCGGCCGCCTGCTGGAGCGCCGCCGCCCCGATGTTGCCGGCCGTGCCCTTGAGCGCGTGCGCGGTGCGCGCCAGCCCGGCCGTGTCCTGCGCTTCGACGGCCTGCGCCAGTGCCTGCAGGCGCAAAGGCGCATCGGCGATGAACAGCGCGACCACTTCGCGCGTCATGGTCAGCGCTTCGTCGTCGAACTCCCTGAATTCCTCCAGCCGGGCGAAATCCATCACCGGCACTTCGGCGGCCGCCTGCGGGGCGGCGGTCGAAGCCGGCTCATCCCGCCGCGCCGGCTCCTGCCCGAGCCAGCGCTCCAGGGCCTGCGCCAGCGCCGCCACATGCAGCGGCTTGGTCAGGTAGTCGTCCATCCCGGCCGCTTCGCAGCGCGCACGGTCTTCGGGCGAGGCGCCCGCGGTCAGGGCGATGATGGGCGGGGACTGTGAGCCCCAGGCGCCGCGGATCTGCCGCGTGGCCTGCAGGCCATCGACCTCGGGCATGTTCACATCCATCAGGATGGCACCGAACCGCGTTCCACCGGCGGCAGCACGGGCCACTGCTTCAACGGCTTCGCGGCCATCGTTGGCGGTGCTCACCTCGTAGCCGAGCTTGAGCAGGATCGCGCCCGCCACTTTCAGATTCACGGCGTTGTCGTCGGCCACGAGCACGGTGATGTGCTTCCTGGCGTCGGGCGCGGCGGCGGGCAGGGCGACCGCCGCGCCGGGCGGCGCCACGCAGCGCAGCAGCGTCTCGAACAGCTGGTTCTGGCGGGCCGGCTTGAGCAGGCGGGCGGCGAACAGCCGCGCACCCTCGTCGGTCGCCGGCATGAAGCCCGAACTCAGCAGCATGATGGGCACGTCCTGCCAGCCCGCCCTTTCCTTGAGCGCGCGGGCCAGGGCGACGCCGTCCATCTCGGGCATGTGCATGTCGCTGATGACCAGATGCGGCGGCGCCTTCGCCTGCCTCGCCCATTCGAGCGCCTGCGCGCCCGATTCCGCGCTGGCCACGTCCATGCCCCACGACTGAAGCTGGCGCGTGAGGATGCGCACATTGGTGGCGTGATCGTCCACCACCAGCACGCGCATGCCCTCCAGCAAGACGGCATCGGCAGCGTTGAAGGCCGGCGCCAGCTCCGTCACCGGGGCGGCCAGGGTGAACCAGAACGTGGAGCCCTGGCCCGGCTCGCTCTCCACGCCGATCTGCCCACCCATCAACTCGACCAGTCGCTTGCAGATGGCCAGCCCCAGGCCGGTGCCGCCGTACTTGCGCGTGGTGGAAGCGTCGACCTGCGTGAACGCTTCGAAAAGCGCGCCGGCGCGCTCGGGCGGAATACCGATGCCGCTGTCGGTCACGCGGAATTCCAGCTCGCAGCGCCCCTGCCCGTCGTCGGCGCGCAGCTGGCGCACATGCACCGCCACCTCGCCACGGGACGTGAATTTCACCGCGTTGTTGATCAGGTTGATCAACACCTGGCGCAGCCGCGTGACATCGCCCCGGATCGCGGCCGGCACGGCGCCGGGCCCATCCTGCACCACGTCGATGATCAGTTCCAGCCCTTTCTCACGGGCACGCGACGCGGCGATATCGCAGGCCTCTTCGACCGCGCCGCGCACGCTCACAGGCTCGATTTCCAGCTCCAGCTTGCCCGACTCGATCTTGGAAAAATCGAGCACGTCGTTGATCACGGCCAGCAACTGGTCGCTGGACAGGCGGATGGTGTGCAGGTAGTCGCGCTGCTCGGCGTCCAGCGGCGTCTCGGCCAACAGTGTGCTCATCCCCACCACGCCATTGAGCGGCGTGCGGATTTCGTGGCTCATGGTCGCGAGGAACGCGGCCTTCGCGCGCGCGGCCGACAGCGCCTCCTCGCGCGAGGCTGCCAGCTGCGCCGTGCGCTGCTGCACCCGCGCCTCCAGCGTGTCGTTGGCCTCCTGCAGCGCTCTCGCATCGGCTTCGACCTGCTCGCGATACGCCAGCAGCTGCTCGCCGCTGTCGTGCAGCACCCGCGACAGCTGGTGCACTTCCTGGATGCGGGTCCGCTGGTCGATCACCGGCACTTCCCCTCGGCCCAGCTGCTCGGCCGAGAGGCTGAGTCCGCGCAGGCGCTGTCCAAGGCCCTGTGCGATGGCGAACGCAACGGCGGTGGCCAGCAGGATCAGGAGCGCCATCGTGCCCAGGGAGACCCTGGATGCACGCTGGATGTCGGCGGTGAAGTCGCTCTCCGGCGCCGCCACCACCAGCGTCCAGCGCAAGCCGAGCGCCTCGCCGAACGGGCGCTGCACCATCAACAGCACGTCGCCGGCCAGGGGCAGGCGCTGCAGCGCCGTGTTCGTGGCGACCGAGTCCTGGCTGCGGCCGGCCCACAAGGCTTGCAGCGCGGCGAACCCGTCGCGGATCACGGGGTTGGCGCTGCCCTGGGGGCTGGCGCGCTGGTACTGCCCGGGCGTGCCGGTGAACAGCGCATCGCCCGCCGAACTGGCGACCAGCAGTCCCTTCTCATCGACCACGAAGGCAGCGCCGCGCGAGCTGATGCGCTGCGTGCGCAGCACATCGGCCAGGTCCTGCAGGTAAAGGTCCGCCCCGAACACGCCGGCGGCTCCACCATCGGCGTCATACACCGGTTGCGACAGGCTGACCATGAGTTGGCGCCTTGCCGCCGAGACCCGCACCGGCGTGAACACACGGCCCTGCGCCATCAGCGCACCGGCGTACCAGGGCGTGCTGCGCGGCTCGAAGTTGCCTGCCTCTGGATCGGTAGGCCGGCTGCGATCGCCGGGATGGCGGGCGTCGAAGAAGACGCGGCCCAGGCCGTCGGGCTTGCGAATGGCGATGCGCGCGCCGTCGGTGGTTTTCTCCAGGCCAAAGTACTCGCCAAGCAGGTTGCCGAAGTGCACCACGGGCACATCGGCTGACTGGCGCGCAAGCGCGAAGGCCATGCCCTCGAACCGCGCCGGCTCCCGCAGCCAGCCCCGTGCCCGGTCCAGCTCCGCACCGCCCAGCCTTTCCGGGAACAGGCCGTCCAGCACGTCGTGCGCCTGGCGCACGTGGGCCTCGGTACCGGTCTGCACCACCGCGGCCACCTGCATGAGGATCTTGCCGGCCAGGTCTTCCGCGGCCTGGGTGCTGGCCCGGGCCATCATCCACAGCACCAGCACCGCCGGGACCGCGGCCAGCAACACCAGGCTGGCGGTGAGGATCCGGCGCAGCGTGAACATTCTCATGGGCGGCGCCGCTTCACGAGACAAGACCGACCAGTTCGACGGCGTCGATCGGCGCGCTGCGCCCCGGCAAGTCCAGCAGGGCGCGCCCACCGGTCGTCACCGCCCCGGTCACCATGCGCAGGGTCGCCACACTCGCGGCAATGGGCCACCCCATCGTGCGCCCCTGCTTTTGCAGGAGCATCGCGGCGCTGACGGTGTCGCCCACCGGCAGCACCTGCGTCGCGCTGCCATGGAGCGGATCGCGCAGCAGCGCCATCGTGACCGGCCCCGTGTGCAGCGCCACGTTGACAGCGAAGCTGGGGAGCTGGCGCGTGGCATAGCGCAGCTTCAGGTATTCCTGGATGCCACGCGCCGAGTCGACCAGTCCCAACGCCGCGCGCGCCGCGCGCAGGCCGTGGTTCACGGTGCGCGAGTCGCCTTCCTGCGCGAACACCGCCAGCAGGGCCTCGCCCACGAAGCGCATGTGGTGCGCGCCGAAAAGATGAACCGTGTCGTTGGCATTGCCATAGAACCGCTTCACCAGTTCGGCAAGCTCCTGCGCATCCAGCCGCTCGGCCACGCCGGCGTAGCTGGGGATGTCCACGAACAGCACCGTCGCGTTCTCGATGTGCTCGTCGGTCTCGGCGCCCTGG
>DATILF010000065.1:0-4299 GCA_035476755.1 Ramlibacter sp. | reverse complement strand
CTGGTGGCGGCCGCGCAGTCGGCCGTGCAGCGGATCGCCGAGCCCGCGGGCCTGGCCTACATGGTGACCGCCCGGGGCAAGGAGCCCGCCGTGCTCGGCGAGACCGCATCGGTCGCGCTTCGGCTGGTGCAGGAGGCCTTGAACAATGTGGTCCGCCACGCGCAGGCCTCGCTGATCACCGTTCGCCTGCGCTTCCTGCCCCAGGGGCGGATCGGGGTGCTGGTGGTGGATGACGGCGTGGGCTTCGACAAGCACCACCTCCTGGACGGGCAGACCAGCGAGCACAACGTGGGTCTCTACGGCATGATAGAGCGCACCGAACTCGCGGGTGGGCGCCTGCATATCCGCACCTACCCGGGCCGGGGTGTGGCGATCCGGGCGGTGCTCTAAGGTATAACTGCGGAAAACCAAGATGAAAAACAACGCTCCCGCCAAGACCGTCCGCGTCGTCCTGGCCGATGACCACGATCTGGTTCGCTCCGGAATCAAGGCGCTGCTGTCCATGGTCGAAGGCGTCGAGGTGATCGCCGAGGCCCGCGACGGCAAGGAGCTGATCACACTGGTCGAGAGCTTGCTGCCGGATGTGGTCATGACCGACATCTCCATGCCCGGCATGGACGGTATCACCGCCATCTCGCACATTCACGGCAGCCACCCCGAAGTCAGGCTGCTGGTGCTGTCGATGTACGACACCGTGGACTTCGTGAAGCGGGCCGTGGCCAACGGCGCCTGCGGCTACCTCATGAAGGACGCGCCCCCCTTCGAGCTGGAACAGGCCGTGCGCAGCGTCATGGCCACGGGCAGCTATTTCAGCCCCGCAATTGCCCAGCGCCTGCTGCAGCCGTCCGAGCCCACCGTGGACGACGAGCTCACCCACCGCCAGGTGGAGATCCTCAAGCTCATCGCGCAAGGCCGCGCCTCCAAGGAAATCGCCTACGAACTCGGCCTGTCGCCCAAGACGGTGGACGTGCACCGCGCCCGCATCATGGAGCGCCTGCGGCTGAACGACATCGCCAGCCTCACCCTCTACGCCGTGCGAAAAGGGCTGGTCAAGCCCTGACTGCACCGTCTCGCAGGCTCTAGGGCGGCAGCACGCGCAACAGGCTGCCCCGCGAACTGTCCGTCAACACATACAGCAGGCCGTCAGGCCCCTGCCGCACGTCGCGAATACGCCCTGCTCCGGCCAGCAGCTTGTGCTCCCGCGCCACCTTGCCGCCGGCGAGTTCGAGGCGTGCCAGATAGCCGAACTTCAGCGACCCGACGAAAAGGTTGCCTTTCATGGCGGGACCATATCGGTCGCTGGTGAGAAACGCCATGCCGGAAGGCGCGATCGATGGCACCCAGTAGTGCAGCGGCTGCTCCAGCCCGGCGCGGGCCGTGAGGCCTTCTCCGATCTTGCCGCCGCCATAGTTCTCGCCGTAGGTGATGAGGGGCCAGCCGTAGTTGCGTCCCGCCACGGGAACGTTGATCTCGTCGCCGCCCTGCGGCCCGTGCTCGTGCATCCAGAGTGTCCCGTCCGGCGCCAGCGTCGCCCCCTGCGCGTTACGATGGCCGTGGCTCCAGATTTCAGGCAACGTGCCGGCCTGGCCCAGATGAGGATTGCCTGGCGCCGACGCGCCGTCCTTGGTGATGCGAACGATCTTTCCGTGGTGGTTGTCCAGCGTCTGAGCGTCGTCCTTGCGCTGGAAGCGGTCGCCCAGGGTGAGAAACAGCATGCCATCGCGCGCCTCCACGATGCGGCAGCCGAAATGCGAGGTGCTGGAGACTTTCGGCTTCTGGCTGAAGATCACCCTCACGTCCTCCAGCCGCGCCATGTCCTGCGACAGCCGCGCCCGGGCCAGCGCCGTGCTGTTGCCGCCGCGGCCCGCCTCGGAGAAGCAGAAGTACAGGGTGCGATTGGCCGAGAAGCCGGAATCGAGCACCAGATCCAGCAATCCTCCCTGGCCACTCGCCACCACTTCGGGCACGCCGGCCAGCGGCGGGCCGATCTTTCCGTCGGCCTCGATGACGCGCATGCGCCCCGGCCGCTCGGTGACGAGATACCGGCCTGCGGGCAGGAACGCCACCGCCCAGGGATGTTCCAGCCCTGTCGCGACCTGCTGCGCATTCTCGACCTGCGCAGGCGCCATGCCGGGCAACAAGGCCAGAATGCCGAGCAACAAGGCACCCACGAGGACAAGGTATCGGATCAGGCGCGGGCGTAGACGTAAACGGGCCATGGAACCTCCTTCATGCCGATGCGCGGCTCGTGCATTCTTGCGCAATCCACCGGCCGGGCCGCCGGCGTGTAACAAGAATTATCTTTCTCCATATGAATCAATGGGTTACGGAAGAAACCTAACTTGACCTCTTCGCGGGTGCCCGGGTATGCTCGAGCCATGTCGAAATGGCTCTGCCTCGCCCTGCTTGCCGCCTGCGCCCACGTGTCGGCCGCGCCTCCCTCGACCCCGGAAGACGACGTCACCCGCTTCATCGCCGAAAAGGGGCTCACGCCCGAGAAGGTACTGAGCCGGCTGGAGCAGGTGGGCCACACGGTCACCGACCGCGCCTCCGATCTCGTGGTCACCGCTATGGGTTTCCTGGGCGTGCCTTATCGCCGCGGCGGCAACACCGCCGAGTCCGGGTTCGATTGCAGCGGCTTCGTGCGCGCCATGTACGAGAGGACGGTGGGGCTGGTGCTGCCGCGCCGAGCCAACGAACAGGCCGCAGCCACCCAGACCATCGACAAGCAAGACCTCCAACCGGGCGACCTGGTGTTCTTCAACACCATGAAGCGGGCATTCAGCCATGTAGGCATCTACGTCGGCGAAGGCAAGTTCATCCATTCGCCCAAGCCAGGCGCGCAGGTCCGCGTCGAAGACATGGGCCAGAGCTACTGGCAGCGCCGGTTCGATGGCGCGCGGCGCGTGATGAGCCCGTCGTCCGCCGAAAGCTCGACCGCCAAGCCCTGAGAGCCTCCGAGCTGGCGTGACAGGCCCGACCAGCGGGCCGGCCTTGAGCTTACTTGCGCGGCGGCGGCACGTCCGTGCAGGTGCCGTGCGCGATCTCCGCGGCCATGCCGATGCTCTCGCCGAGCGTCGGATGCGGATGGATCGTCTTGCCGATGTCGATCTCGTCGGCGCCCATCTCGATGGCCAGGGCCACCTCGCCGATCATGTCGCCGGCATGCGTGCCGACGATGCCGCCACCCAGGATGCGGTGTGTCTGGGCGTCGAACAGCAGCTTGGTGAAGCCCTCGTCGCGCCCGTTGGCGATGGCGCGGCCGGAAGCCGTCCAGGGGAAATGCCCCTTCTTGATCGCGATGCCTTGCGCCTTGGCCTGGTCTTCCGTCAAGCCCACCCACGCGACCTCGGGGTCGGTGTAGGCGACGCTGGGGATCACCCGCGCGTTGAAGGCGGCGCGGCGCAGCGTTTCGTCGCCGTTCAGGTCGCCGGCCGCGACTTCCGCCGCGACGTGCGCTTCGTGCACGGCCTTGTGCGCCAGCATCGGCTGGCCCACGATGTCGCCGATCGCGAAGATGTGCGGCACGTTGGTACGCATCTGGATGTCGACCGGGATGAAGCCGCGATCGCCCACGGCCACTCCGGCCTTCTCGGCACCGATCTTCTTGCCATTCGGGCTGCGGCCCACGGCCTGCAGCACCAGGTCGTAAACCTGCGGCTCTTTCGGGGCTTGCTCGCCCTCGAATTTCACCAGGATGCCGTCCTGGGTGGCTTCAGCTCCGACCGTCTTGGTCTTGAGCATGATGTTGTCGAAGCGCGGCGTGTTCATCTTCTGCCAGACCTTGACCAGGTCGCGGTCGGCGCCCTGCATCAGGCCGTCGAGCATTTCGACCACGTCCAGCCGCGCGCCCAGCGTGGAATACACCGTGCCCATTTCCAGGCCGATGATGCCCCCGCCCAGGATCAGCATGCGCTTGGGGCTGCCCGCCAGCTCCAGCGCGCCGGTGGAGTCCACCACGCGCGGGTCCTTCGGCATGAAAGGCAACTGCACCGACTGGGAGCCGGCAGCGATGATGCAGCTCTTGAACTTGATCGTCTGCTTCTTGCCGGTGGTCTCCTGGCCGGAGCCCGTGGTCTCGGCCACTTCGACGTGATGCGGATCGATGAACGCGCCCAGGCCTCGAACGAGGGTCACCTTGCGCATCTTGGCCATGGCGGCCAGGCCGCCGGTGAGCTTGCTCACCACCTTGGACTTGTGGGCGCGCAGCTTGTCGATCTCGATCTTCGGCGCGCCGTAGCTGATGCCGAGCGACTCGAAGTGGCTGACTTCGTCCATCACGGCCGCCACGTGCAGCAA
>DATILF010000064.1:0-3150 GCA_035476755.1 Ramlibacter sp. | reverse complement strand
TTCGGCCCCGGTGGGCAGTGCGTGGGCATGCTCGACCTGACCGGCATCGACGCGACCGAGCGGCCCGAGCTGAAACACCTGGTGTCGCAGTCGGCGCGCAGCATCGAGAACGCATTGGCGCTGGCGCAGCCGCACGCCCTGCTGCTGCGCGTGAACTGGCCAGGCCGGTTGCTGGGTGGCGACAGCGATGGCCTGGTCTGCCTGGACGCGCATGGCACCGTCACCTCGGCGAATGCAACGGCACGCGAAATGATTTCGCAGCTCAACCATCCCGGCGCAGGCATGCTCCATTGCAGCGACCTGTTCGCCATGCCCTGGGAGATGCTGTTCGACGCGGCCGGCCGCGGCAGCGCCATGGAAGTGCCGCTGTGGTCGGGCCTCACGCTTCAGATCCAGTCGCGCCCCTCCGGCGCAGCGCCATCGCGCCCTGCCTCCGCTGAGCGGCGCTTGCCACTGAAGGACCTGGAGACCGCGCTGATCCGGCGCGCGGTGGACGAAGCACGCGGCAACGTGATGCAGGCCGCCCGCGTCCTGGGCATCAGCCGCGCGACGGTGTATCGCAAGCTGGGGAGAAAGCCCGAGCGATAGTGTCATGTCCCTTTGTCATTGCGGACTCGATCCGCAATGACAGGCCATGGGCCAAACCGCAAATGACAGCCACTTACGGCCCACGGCCACCCGCATTCGGGAAGAACAGCTGCTCCCCGCCGATCCGGTAGGAGGCAATCACGCCCTGCCCGGCGGGCGAGACGATCCAATCGACGAACTTCTGCGCGTCGGCCGCCTTCACATGCGGGTGCTTCGCCGGATTGACGACCATCACGCCGTACTGATTGAAGAGCCGGGTGTCGCCTTCCACCAGCACCGCGAGTTCGGCGCGATTCCTGAAGTTCAGCCAGGTCCCGCGGTCCGCCAGCACGTAGCCCCCTGCCGACGCGGCGATGTTCAGCGCTGGGCCCATGCCACAGCCACACTCACGATAGCCCGAAGCCTGGCTGGGGGTCATTCCGGCAAGCGACCAGTACCGCAACTCAGCCGCATGCGTGCCACTCTTGTCGCCGCGCGAGATGAAGGGCACGTTGGATGCCGCGACTTTCCTGAGCGCCGCGACGATGTCTTTCCCGCGCGCGCCCGCCGGGTCCGCCCGTGGCCCGATCAACACGAAATCGTTGTACATCACGGGCCAGCGCTTCACCCCGCCGCCCTCGGCAACGAACTTCTCCTCGGCCGCCGGGTCGTGCACGAACAGCACATCCGCATCGCCGCGCCGCGCCATGTCGATGGCCTGGCCAGTGCCCACCGCGACCACCTTCACGTCCAGGCCACTGGCCTGCCGGAAGGCCGGCAGCAGGTGACCGAACAGTCCCGACTGCTCGGTGGACGTGGTCGACGCCATGGTGATCGACTGCGCACCCGCACCCACCGCGGCCATGGCCAGCACCCAGCCGCCGATGAATCGCACCCATTGAAATTTCACGCCAACTCCCCTTTCAAGAACAGGTCGGCCTCGCGCGACACCTCGCCCAGGCGCGGGCCGTTGAAAAATTCGTGCACCGGCAGGTCCGCCAACACCCGGCCTTGCTCGAGGTACACCACCCGCGTAGCCAGCCGCTTCACCTGCCCCAGGTTGTGGCTGGCGAACACCAGCGTCATGCCGGCCTGCGCGAACTCCGCCAGCAGCGACTCGACTTCGCGCTTGGCATGCGGGTCCAGGCTGGAGGTGGGCTCGTCGAGGAACAGCACCGCGGGGCGCAGGCTCCAGGCCCGCGCCAGCGCGAGGCGCTGCTGCTGCCCCCCCGACAGGGCCCGCGCATTGCGCAGCACAACATCGCCCAGCCCCACGCGGCCCAGTGCCAGTAAGGCCTGCTCACGCGATTGGCGCCAAGGTGTTCCGCGCAGCCAGAGCCCCAGGGCCACGTTGTTCATGGCGCTGGCGCGCAGCATGTGCGGCCGCTGGAAAACCATCGCCTGCCGGGCCGCGCCGTCGCGCAGCACGCTGCCTCGCGTCGGTTTCGCCAGCCCGTGCAGCACGCGCAGCAAGGTGCTCTTGCCGCTGCCATTGGCGCCGATGAGCGCGATGCGCTCGCCGGCCGAGACTCGCAGGTTCACGTCTTCCAGCGCCGGCACGGCACCAAAGGAGACACCCACGCCCTTCAGCTGGATGAGCCCGCTCATGCCGCGGCGCCCCCGAGCAGCGGCAGGCGGTCATCGCGCTCCATGCGCCAGCGCCTGAGGACGGCGATCAACGTGTTCAGGGCCAGCACCACGCCCAGCAGCACGATGCCCAGCGCCAGCGCCAGCGGCAAATCACCCTTGCTGGTTTCCAGCGCGATAGCGGTGGTCATCACGCGGGTGAAGCCATCGATGTTGCCGCCCACGATCATCACGGCGCCGACTTCCGAGATGGCGCGGCCGAACGACGCGATCATCACCGTGAGCAGCGCATAGCGTTCGTCCCAGGCCAGCAGCAGGCCACGCATCTTCACGCCGGCGCCCAGGGAACGCAATTGCTCCCCGTGCGCGCGGTCCACGTCCTCCACCACCTGGCGGGTGAGCGCCATGACCACCGGCAGCACCAGCAGCGTCTGCGCCAGCACCATGGCCTTGAAAGAGAAAAGCCACCCGAGGAAGCCCAAAGGCCCCGAACGCGAAAGCAGCACGTACACGGCCAGCCCCACCACCACCGACGGCAAGGCCAGCGTGGTGTTGAGCACGGTGAGCACCACGCCACGCCCCGAGAACCGCGCCACGCCCAGCCAGGCACCGAGCAACAGGCCGGCGCCGCAGGCGATGGCGCAGGCCGTCGCGCTCACCGCCAGCGATCGCCCGACGATGGAGGCGAGCAGCGGATCGGCCCCGGCGATAAGTTGCAACGCCACAGCCGCGCTGTCCGAAAAAGTGTTCATGCGCGGCCGATGCTAACGCCAGCCCCTGCCAGAGCACATCGGGGCTAGCGAGCTATGAACACGCCTGCATAGCGCGCGCCGGCGACGTGCGACATACTCGGCCGGTGCGCAAGATCGAACTCTCCTACAGCTGGACCGGATCGGGGGCGAGCCGCCTGATTCGCAATGCGCTCATGGACCTGCTGCACGCCGTGCAGGACGCGGGCTCGATCTCCGCCGCGGCCAAGGCCCTGGACCTCTCGTA
>DATILF010000063.1:0-10671 GCA_035476755.1 Ramlibacter sp. | reverse complement strand
GTGAACGACATCGACCTGTGGGAGCTGAACGAAGCTTTCGCGGTGCAGGTGATCTACTGCCGCGACAAGCTGGGCATCCCCAACGACCGCCTGAACGTGAACGGCGGTGCCATCGCCCTGGGTCACCCCTACGGCGTGTCGGGCCAGCGCCTGACGGGCCACGCGCTGATCGAGGGCAAGCGCCGCGGCGCCAAGCGCGTCGGCGTGACCATGTGCATCGGTGGCGGCATGGGCGCGGCGGGCATTTTCGAAGTCCTTTGAAACTGCCAGGCCTGACCGGCCTGTCATCCCGGACTTGATCCGGGATCCATGCTTCGAAGTCGAAAATCTTGGCCGGCGCGAGATGGATTGCGGGTCAGGCCCGCAATGACAATTCCCCGGAGAACCCATGTCCCTTCGCCCCACGCTCGATTTCCTGCTGTACGAGTGGCTGCGCGCCGAGGAGTTGGCGGGTCGCGAACGCTTCGCCGATCACTCGCGCGAAACCTTCGATGCGGTGCTGGACACCTGCGAGCGCATTGCGCGCGAGAAATATGCGCCGTTCAACCGGCTGGTGGATACCGAGGAGCCTCGTTTCGACGGCGAGAAGGTGATCCTGCCGAAGGCGACGCATGAGGCCAACCGCGCCTACGCCGAATCCGGCATGCTGAGCGCGGCACAGGACTACGAGGAAGGCGGCATGCAGCTGCCCTACACGATCGAGGCCGCGGCCAACGGCTTCTTCGGTCTGGCTTCCGTCAGCATGGGGTCGAGCCTGCTCACCAAGGGCAACGCCAACCTGCTGCTCGTGCACGGTACGGAAACGCAGAAGGCGGTGTTCGCACGCAATCAGTTCGCGGGGCGGTTCTCGGGGACGATGTGCCTGTCGGAGCCGCAAGCCGGCTCCTCGCTTTCGGACATCGTGACGCGTGCCGTGGCGGACGGCGAAGATTTCGAATCCGATCCGCTGGGTCCGCGCTATCGCCTCACCGGCAACAAGATGTGGATCTCGGCCGGTGAACACGAACTCACGGAAAACATCATCCACCTGGTGCTGGCGAAGATTCCCGGACCGGACGGCAAGTTGATTGCCGGCACCAAGGGCATTTCGCTGTTCATCGTGCCCAAGAAGCTGGTCAACCCGCAGGGCCAGCTGAACGGCGAACGCAACGACGTCGCGCTCGCGGGCCTCAATCACAAGCTGGGGTGGCGAGGTACCACCAACACGTTGTTGAATTTCGGCGAGGGCAAGTTCCCGGTCGGCGGACGCGCCGGCGCCATCGGATATCTCGTGGGCCGGCCCCACGAGGGCCTTCGCTGCATGTTCCACATGATGAACGAGGCACGCATTGGTGTGGGCACCGCCGCCGTGATGCTGGGCCTGGCGGGCTACTACGCGTCGCTCGACTATGCGAAGAACCGCCCCCAGGGCCGCCCGGTCGGCCCCGCCGGAAAAGATCCGGCCCAGCCACAGGTGCGGATCATCGAACATGCCGACGTGAAGCGGATGCTGCTCGCGCAGAAGTCGTACTGCGAAGGCGCGCTGGCGCTGGAGCTGTACTGCGCCCGGCTCGTGGATGAGCAGCATACGGCCGACGCTGCCGCGGCGGATGAGGCGCGCCTGCTGCTGGAGGTACTGACCCCCATCGCCAAGAGCTGGCCGAGCGAATGGTGCCTGGAGGCCAATTCACTGGCCATTCAGGTGCACGGCGGCTACGGCTACACACGCGATTTCCCGGTGGAGCAGTACTGGCGGGACAACCGCCTCAACATGATCCACGAGGGCACGCACGGCATCCAGGCGGCGGACCTGCTGGGCCGCAAAGTGCTGATGGAGGGCGGCCGCGGGCTGCAGCTGCTGGCCGGCCGGATCAATACCACGACAGAACGCGCCATCGGGCGCCCCGAACTGGCCGAACACGCCCAGGCGCTGGCACGGGCGCTCCAGGAAGTCGGCGCTGCCACCCAGGCGGCGTGGGCAACCGGCGATGCGGGTGAGGCGCTGGCCAATGCGGTGCCCTACATGCAGGCGTTCGGGCACATGATCCTGTCCTGGATCTGGCTGGATGTGGCGTTGTCGGTGCCCACGGATTCGCACGAGCCCGCGCAAGTCGGTAGACTGGCGGCCATGAGGTACTTCTTCTACTACGAACTGCCGAAAATCGGCGCCTGGCTGCAAGTCGTGAACAGCCGCAACCCGACCTGCGCGCAGCTTCCGGAGGAGGCCTTCTGATGGCCTCCGACAAGTTGATCACCTGGGTCGAGCGCCTGGTCTGGATCCTGATCTACGGCGGCCTCTTGGGCCTTATCGTCGGCATCGCCAGCCTGTCGGCCAGCCCGGTCACCGCCTGGTCCCTCATGGTTGTCGGTAGCCTCATCGCCGCGGCGGGCGTGGTGCTGATCTGGGTGCGTTCGCGCCTGAATCCGCCCCGCTGAGGTACTCCAATGACCCGCACCGTTTCGCAACTGTTCGACCTCAAGGGAAAGACCGCGCTCGTCACCGGCGGCTCGCGCGGCCTGGGCCTGCAGATGGCGCATGCGCTCGGCGAAGCCGGGGCCCGGGTCATGCTCAGCTCGCGCAAGGCGGCCGACCTGGAACAGGCCACCGCCGAATTGCAGGCCGCCGGCATCGACGCCCGCTGGATCGCCGCGGACTGCGGCCAGGAAGAGGACATCCGCCGCCTGGCGGATGAAACGCTGCAGCGCATGGGCGACATCGACATCCTGGTGAACAATGCGGGCGCTGCCTGGGGCGCGCCGGCGGAAGACCACCCGGTCGAGGCCTGGGACAAGCTGATGAACCTGAACGTGCGGGGCTATTTCATCCTGTCGCAGCACGTGGCCAAGCGCAGCATGATTCCGCGCCAGTACGGCCGCATCGTCAACATCGCGTCGATCGCCGGCCTGGGCGGCAACCCGCCGGAAATACAGACCCTGGCTTACAACACGTCCAAGGGCGCGGTGATCAGCTTCACCCAGGCGCTGGGCTGTGAATGGGGCAAGTACAACATCACGGTGAATGCCATCTGCCCGGGCTTCTTTCCGAGCAAGATGACGCAAGGCACGTTGGACCTCCTCGGCGAGGACAAGCTGGCCGCCCACGCACCGCTCAAGCGCCTGGGCGACGATGAAGACCTGAAAGGCGTCACCTTGTTGTTCGCCTCCGACGCCGGCAAGCACATCACCGGCCAATGGTTGGCGGTCGATGGTGGCGTCAGCGTTATCACCGGTGGTTGATATGGCCCCCGCGCTATGAAATTCGGCGTCAACATCCCCTTCGTCCATCACCTGGGCTTCGACCTCGTACTGTTCGAAGGGGGAAATTCCGAGATTGCCTATGAGCCGCTGCCCGAGCACCTCAACTCGTTCAATGTCGCTCACGGCGGAGCTGTCATGACCTTGCTGGACGTGGCCATGGCCGTGGCTGCCCGCAGCGTGGATAAAGAGATGGGCGTCGTCACCATCGAGATGAAAACCAGTTTCATGCGGCCGTCTCGCGGCAAGCTCACCAGCAAGGGCCACCTGATGCACCGCACCGCCACCATGGCGTTCACGGAAGCCACGATCTTCAACGCCAGCGGCCAGCCCTGTGCCCACGCCACGGGCACCTTCAAATACGTCAAGCGCCTGGCGACAGGCCCGAAGAGCGCCAACGCGCTCAATGTCATATCCACCGATTGAGGGAAAGCGAACCATGCCGCAGAACAAGCAGATCCACCTGGACAACCGCCCACAGGGCGAAGCCTCCGCGACCAACTTCAAGCTGGTCACGGGCGAAACGCCCGCGCTGCAGGAAGGCCAGGTGCTGGTGCGCCACCACTTCCTCAGCCTCGACCCTTACATGCGGGGCAGGATGAACGACGCCAAGAGCTATGCCGCGCCGCAGCCCGTCGGGCAGGTCATGCAAGGCGGGACAGCCGGCGAGGTGGTAGAGAGCCGCTCGCCCAAGTACCAGCCCGGCGACAAGGTCGTGGGCATGGGCGGCTGGCAGGAATACAGCGTGGTGCACGCGGATCAGCCTGGCGCCATGCGCAAAGTGGATACGACCCACGTGCCGCTCTCGCATTACCTTGGGGCCGTCGGCATGCCGGGCGTCACGGCCTGGTATGGCCTGGTCAAGATCATCGAGCCCAAGGAAGGGCAGACGGTGGTCGTGAGCGCGGCGGCGGGCGCCGTGGGCAGCGCGTTCGGCGCGCTCGCCAAGGCACGCGGCTGCCGTGTGGTCGGCATCGCCGGTGGGGCCGACAAATGCGGGTACGTTGTCGATGAGTTGGGCTTTGACGCCTGCATCGACTACAAGCAGCACAAGGATGCGGGCTCGCTGTCGAAGGCGCTCAAGGAGGCTTGCCCCCAGGGCATCGATGGCTACTTCGAGAACGTCGGCGGCATGGTGCTGGACGCCGTTCTGACGCGAATGAATGCCTTCGGCCGCATCGCCCTGTGCGGAATGATCGCGGGCTACGACGGCAAACCCATGCCCCTGGCGTATCCGCAGCTGTTGCTCACGAATCGCCTGCGCTTGGAAGGCTTCATCGTCAGCGAGCATATGGAAGTGTGGCCGGAGGCGCTGAAGGAACTCGGCACGCTCGTCGCCACGGGCAAACTCAAGCCGCGCGAGTCCGTCGCCCAAGGCATAGCGTCCGCACCCGAAGCGTTCCTGGGCCTCCTGAAAGGCCGGAACTTCGGCAAGCAGCTGGTCAAGCTGATCTGACAGGCCGCGCGTCATGGACAGGCTGCGGCGGCCGATCCTCCAGTCAAGGAGCCTGACATGACCCATCACACCCATGAAGTCCTGAACCAGCCGGCGCCGCTGGTGGACTACAACCTCTTCGAGGGCAACCGGCCGCTGCGCGACGCCTTGAAGCTGAACGCGCCACAGCTGGAGACACGCCACCTCCAGATGCTGGGCGCGTCCCTGGGCAGTGCGGACATGCAGGCTCATGCCCGCTTGGCCAACGTCCACGGCCCGCAGTTGCGCAGCCACGACCGGTTCGGCCGCCGCATCGACGAGGTGGAGTTCCATCCGAGCTACCACGTGTTGATGGCGGCCGCCGTGCAAGCCGGCCTGCACGCCACGCCCTGGACCGAGACCGGGGCGTCGCCCCACGTGTCGCGTGCCGCCGCGTTCATGTTGTTCACCGAGACCGAGCCCTCCGTCCTGTGCCCGATCTCCATGACCTATGCGGTCACACCCGCCCTGCGCAGCAATGCCGCCCTGTACGCCGATTGGGGGCCGAAACTGGCCAGCCGAGATTACGACCCGGCACTCAAACCATGGAGCCAGAAACGCGGCCTGACCATGGGCATGGGCATGACGGAAAAGCAGGGCGGCTCCGACGTGCGGGCCAACACCACGCAGGCCGTGGCGGACGGCCAGGACACCTGGGGCCCGCGCTTCAAGGTGACGGGCCACAAGTGGTTCCTCTCCGCGCCCATGTGCGACGCCTTCCTGATCCTGGCGCAGACGAAGGTCGGGCTCACCTGCCTGTTCCTGCCGCGCGTGTTGCCTGACGGCTCGCTCAACGCGATCCAGATCCAGCGCCTGAAGGACAAGCTGGGCAACAAGGCCAACGCCAGTTCTGAAGTCGAGTTCCACGAGGCGCGGGCCTGGCTGGTCGGCGAAGAAGGGCGGGGTGTGCCGCAGATCCTGGAGATGGGCACCATGACCCGGCTCGATTGCGCCCTGGGCACGAGTGGCCTGATGCGCCAGGCCTTGGCGATTGCCTTGAACCACACGGCGCAGCGGCAGGCCTTCGGCAAGCGACTGATCGAGCAGCCCCTGATGCGCAACGTGCTGGCCGACCTGGCGCTGGAGTCCGAGGCGGCCACGGCGCTGGCCTTGCGACTCGCGCGCGCTTTCGATCGCGCGGACGACCCGCATGAGGTGGTGATGGCCCGCCTGCTGACGCCCATCGCCAAGTTCTGGATCTGCAAGCGGGGCAGCCACTTCGCGCAGGAAGCCATGGAATGCCTGGGCGGCAACGGCTACGTGGAAGAGGGCGGGGAGGGCATCATGGCCCGCATCTACCGCGAGATGCCGCTCAACTCCATCTGGGAAGGCGCCGGCAACATCATGGCGCTGGACCTGCTGCGTGCGCTGCGCAAGGCCGATGCCGGCGCGGCGCTGGCGCGCGAGCTTTCACCGGCCCAGGGTGCGCATCCCGCCTTCGATCGCCTGGTGGCCGCGCTGCCCGCGCGGGTGGAGGAAATGGCGACCGAGATGGAAGCGCGGCGGCTGGCACAAGACGTAGCGCTGGCCGTGCAAGCCGCCTTGCTGCACCAGAGCGCACCGGCGGCCGTGACGGCCGCCTTCTGCGAGTCTCGCCTGGCAGGGAACTGGGGCCAGGCCTTTGGCACGCTGGGCGCCGGCACCGACTTCGACGCCATCATCGCGCGTGCCATGCCGCGCTGACACGACCCACGAGGAACGCCCATGCCTGACCTGATCCTGCACCATTACCCCAGTTCGCCTTTTTCCGAGAAGATCCGCCTGGCGCTGGGCCACAAGAAGCTGGGCTGGAAGTCAGTGATGATTCCGGCGATCATGCCCAAGCCCGACGTGCTGGCGCTGACCGGCGGCTACCGCAAGACCCCTTTCCTGCAGGTCGGCGCCGACATCTACTGTGACAGCGCGCTGATCTGCGATGTGCTGGAGCACGTGCAGCCCGAGCCCACGCTCTACCCCCCGCACCTCAAGGGCGTCTGCCGCGTGTTCGCCCAATGGGCCGACTCCACGTTGTTCTGGGCGGCCATGGCCTACAACCTCCAGCCCAAGGGCGCGGCGCATGTGTTCGCCAAGGCCCCGCCTGAAGCGGCGAAGGCCTTTGGTGAAGACCGCAAGGCCATGAGCAGCAACATGGTGCGCCTGCGGCCGGGTGACGCCACCAGCGCCTACCGCTCCTACCTGCGCCGTATTGCGAACATGGTGGAAGAGCATGATTTCCTGTTCGGCACCGACCCCTGTGTCGCCGATTTCGCCACGTATCACGGGCTCTGGTACACCCGCGTGCAGGTACCGCTGATGGCGGACATCCTGAACGCCACGCCCGCGGTAGCCGAATGGATGGACCGTTTGGCGGCGATCGGCCACGGCGGCATGGACAAGTTCAGTGCCGCCGATGCGATCACCGTCGCCCACGGCGCCGAGCCCATGCCGGCCGGGCAGAACCTGTTGATCGACAGCGCCTTTCAGGATGATCATGGCATTGCGCTGGGAAGCACGGTCACCATCACCGCCGAAACCTTCGGGCCCGAGCCCACCCAGGGCGTGCTGCTCGCCGCGACGCGAACCCACTACACGCTGCGACGCGAGGACCCTCGTGCCGGTGTCGTGCACGTGCATTTCCCGCGCATTGGCTACGTGCTGCGCAAGGCCGAGCGAGCGTGAACGCACTGGGCTTTTGCCTGTTCCCCACCGCCATCGGCCCTTGCGCCATCGCATGGGGGGAGGCCGGGCTCGTCGGGGTTCAACTGCCCGAGGCCGATGAGGCGGGCACACGCGCACGCATGCAACGGCGGTTTCCGCAAGCCCGGGAGTGCGGGGCGCCGGGCGCGGTGCAAGTGGTGGTGGCGCGTGTGCAAGCTCTGCTGGATGGCAATGGCGATCCGCTGCTCGACATCGCGCTCGACATGGACGGCGTCCCTGCGTTCCACCAGCGCGTCTACGCAGTGACCCGAGCCATCCCGCCGGGGAAGACGCTGACTTACGGTGAGATCGCAACCCGGCTGGGCGACCCGGGCGCCGCGCGGGCCGTGGGACAGGCCCTCGGCCACAACCCCTTCGCGCCCATCGTGCCCTGCCATCGCGTGCTGGCCGCCGGAGCGGGCGCCGGTGGCTTCTCGGCGGACGGCGGGGTGGCGACGAAGCTGCGTATGCTGCAGATCGAGCATGCTCAGCTCGGCGCGCAGCCCGGGTTGTTCGACTGACCCGCGCCGGGAGCGCCTTACACCTTCTCACGATCACGTGGCGGGACTTCCACCGGACGGGGTTCCACGTCAACGGGCGGCGCCGGGTTCACCCGCTCCGCGCGCGTGCCGGGAAAATGCGCCTCCAGGTCTCCCAGCCGGGTGGCAATCAGATGGTTCATGTGTTCGATCTGGGCGCGCAGTTCGCGCTGGCTCTGCAGCATCGACTTCTCGAACTCACTGGCGGCGAGGCCCTCACGCTGGCGGCTATCGCGAAAGTGCGAGTCCAGGTATTGGCGCAGCTCGGTGAACCGCGACGCTTCGGCCTTGTCGGCCAGGTCGCGCTGCACCTGCAGGTCGCGCGTATAGCGGTTCTCGGTGGTCATCATCCGGGAGCGCATCGATACGCTGCTGGCGAGGAATGCCAGGAGGGCCACGGCCAGGATCGCCAACAGGATGGCCCCGAGCGCGCCGTCCATCATGAACATCCCGAAATTGAGCGAAGTGGGTCTGGTGAATTCGGCCCAGTTCAGTGCCGCGAAGCCGGCGACCAGCAAGATGGCGATCACCAGTAAAACAAATCGTCCGCGCATGTTCTGTCTCCTAGGGGGCAATGGTTCATTCTGGGAAACGCCATGGCCGCGCAGGTGTCAGCGAATGCGCCGTTTTCTTGTCCGTGGCGTGTGGCAAACTCCCGCGTCCCCGACAATGAATTCGCAGTTACAGAATGCAAAAAATCCTCCGGCAGATTGCTGCCGAAATCCGGGTCCAGGAACACCAGGTCAAGGCCGCCGTTGACCTGCTGGATGGGGGCGCCACGGTGCCGTTCGTCGCGCGCTACCGCAAGGAAGCCACGGGCGGGCTGGACGACATTCAGCTGCGCGAGCTCGAATACCGGCTGGGCTACCTGCGGGAACTGGAAGAACGGCGCGAAGCCGTCCTCAAGAGCATCGAGGAGCAGGGCAAGCTCACGCCTGAGCTTCGCGCTGCGATCGAGGCCGCGCCGACCAAGCAGGAGCTGGAGGATCTGTACCTGCCGTACAAGCCGCGGCGCCGCACGAAAGGCCAGATCGCGCGCGAGTCCGGCATCGAACCGCTCGCCGACAGGCTGTTCGCCAACCCTGCGCTGAACCCCGCCGAGGAAGCTGCCGCCTTTGTCAAGAGTGAGAAGGGTGAGGGCGGCGAGGACTTCACCACCGTGCCCGCCGTGCTGGACGGTGTGCGCGACATCCTCTCCGAACGCTGGGCCGAGGCGCCGGCCCTGGTGCAGCAGCTGCGCGAGTGGCTGTGGACCGAAGGGCTGTTCCGCTCCAAGCTGATGGCGGGCAAGGACGAGAACCATGTCGATGTGGCCAAGTTCCGCGACTACTTCGATTACGACGAGCCGATTGGCCGCGTGCCGTCGCACCGCGCCCTGGCCGTGTTTCGGGGCCGCCAGCTCGAGATCCTGGACGCCAAGCTGGTGTTGCCGGTCGAGCCGGAGCCGGGCAAGCCCTCCCTGGCCGAAGGCAAGATCGCGCTGCACCTGGGGTGGAGCCACCAGGCGCGGCCTGCGGACGACCTGATCCGCAAATGCGTGGCCTGGACCTGGCGCGTGAAGCTGTCGCTGTCCACCGAGCGCGACCTGTTCGCCCGCCTGCGCGAAGAGGCGGAGAAGGTCGCCATCAAGGTCTTCGCCGACAACCTGCGCGACCTGCTGCTGGCGGCGCCGGCAGGGCCCAAGGTGGTGATGGGCCTGGACCCGGGCATTCGCACGGGCGTGAAGGTGGCAGTGGTGGATGCGACGGGCAAGCTCGTCGATACGTCCACCGTGTACCCGCACGAGCCGCGGCGCGACTGGGAAGGGTCCCTGCACCAGCTCGGCCTGCTGTGCCGCAAGCACGGCGTGAACCTGATCGCGATCGGCAACGGCACGGCCAGCCGCGAGACCGACAAACTGGCCGCCGACCTGATGAAGCGGATCGGTGACGAGAATCCCGGCATGCAGCGTATCGTGGTGAGCGAGTCCGGTGCTTCCGTCTATTCCGCCAGCGAATTCGCGTCCCAGGAAATGCCCGATGTGGACGTGAGCCTGCGCGGCGCGGCCAGCATCGCGCGGCGCCTGCAGGACCCGCTGGCCGAGCTGGTGAAGATCGACCCCAAGTCGATCGGGGTCGGCCAGTACCAGCACGATGTGAACCAGAGCGAGCTGGCGCGCACGCTGGAAGCGGTGGTTGAAGACTGCGTGAACTCGGTGGGCGTGGACCTCAATACCGCCAGCGTGCCGCTGCTGACGCGCGTGTCCGGCCTGTCCGCCAGTGTGGCCAAAGCCGTCGTGCGCTGGCGCGAAGCCCATGGCGCGTTCAAGAGCCGCCAGCAGTTGATGGAAGTCAGCGGGCTGGGCGCCAAGACTTTCGAGCAGAGCGCGGGGTTCCTGCGCATCCGCGGCGGCGACAACCCGCTGGACATGACCGGCGTTCACCCGGAAACCTATCCCGTGGTGGAGAAGATGCTCGCGGCCACCGGCAAGCCCGTTGCCGAACTGATGGGCCGCGCGGAGATGCTCAAGACCTTGAAGCCCGAACTCTTCGCCAATGAGAAGTTCGGTGTGATCACGGTGAAGGACATCCTGGGCGAGCTGGAAAAACCGGGGCGCGACCCCCGGCCCGATTTCAAGGTGGCCCGCTTCAATGAAGGCGTGGAAGACATCGCCGACCTGCGCGAGGGCATGGTGCTCGAAGGCACCGTGAGCAACGTCGCGGCTTTCGGCGCTTTCGTGGATCTGGGCGTGCACCAGGACGGCCTGGT
>DATILF010000062.1:0-3495 GCA_035476755.1 Ramlibacter sp. | reverse complement strand
TCATTGGTCTCATGATTGACCATGTTCGGGATCGGCCGCACGGTCAGGCCCGACTTCTCGGCCGAACGCAGGTCCACCATGAAGATCGACATGCCTTCGGACTTCTTCTTCACGTCGGCCAGCGGCGTGGTGCGGGCCAGCAGGATCATGTATTCGGAGTGCTGCACCCGCGAGATCCACACCTTCTGGCCGTTGACCACATAGCGATCGCCCTTTTTGACGGCGGAGGTCTTGATCTTGGTGGTGTCGGTGCCGGTGGTGGGCTCCGTGACGCCCATGGACTGCAGGCGCCACTCGCCGCTGGCGATCTTGGGCAGGTACAACGCCTTTTGCTCCTTGGAGCCGTGGCGCAGCAAGGTGCCCATGTTGTACATCTGGCCATGGCAGGCGCCCGAGTTGCCGCCCGAGCGGTTGATCTCTTCCATGATCACGGAAGCCTCGGTCAGGCCCAGGCCCGAGCCGCCATACTCCTGCGGAATCAGCGCGGCCATCCAGCCGGCTTTTGTCAAGGCATCGACGAAGGCCTCGGGGTAGGCCCGCTTCTCATCGACCTGGCGGTGGTATTCGTCGGGAAAGCCCGCGCACAGGGCGCGCACGGCGTCACGGATGTCCTGGTATTTGTCTGTCATGGCGTCACTTTTTCCGATGTCCAGCTTGACGTATGTTCTACTATGCGTATAGTATACCCATATTCGAACGCGGCTTCATGACCAGGCGCGAAGCCCGCGTTTCAACTACCCGTCAAAATGACGGCGGCGCCCTGGGTTGCCGTCGCGCTTGAGGAAACAGATATGAACGCCGTGGCGCTCGACGCCGATACCGACATGCTGGAAAGCCTGGTCGCATTCAAATGGCTCATGGCCGGCAAAGGCTGGTGGGTGGATCTTCCCCGCCTGCGCCGGGACGCACAGTATGTGCGCGATTGCGCGCTGCGCGGGCTCGAACACGGGCTGCCGCTGCCGCGCGAATGCGCGGCCGGCCTGAGCGCGATGGCGCCGTCCAGCTCTTGCGAGACCCAAGCCGAATGAGTGTGACCGACGCTGTTTTGGCCATCATCGGCTCCGGACAGGCCGGCGCCGAGCTGGCCGTGCAGGCGCGCGAGGCCGGCTGGGCTGGCCGCATCCTGCTGGCCGGTGAAGAGCCCGTCCTGCCGTACCACCGCCCCCCGCTCTCGAAGACGTATCTGGCCGGCAGCGCCACGACCGAATCGCTGGCGCTGAAGGCGAAGGCCACCTATGACAAGGCGGGTGTCGAACTCATGCTGGGCCGGCGCGTGGCCGAGGTGGACCGGCCCTCTCGCGCGGTGCGCTTCGAAGACGGCCAGGTCATTGGCTATTCGCGGCTGGCGTTCGCTACCGGCGGACGCCCGCGCCGGCTGCCTTCCGCCATGTCGGGCGCCGACGGCGCGGA
The DNA here is from genome assembly GCA_035476755.1 of Ramlibacter sp. Classification (GTDB taxonomy): domain Bacteria; phylum Pseudomonadota; class Gammaproteobacteria; order Burkholderiales; family Burkholderiaceae_C; genus Ramlibacter. Next base: position 2,085 of record DATILF010000062.1, on the reverse strand, counting down.
CAACTTTCACTACCTTCGCACCGTCGCCGATGTCGATCGCATCCGCGCCCGCTTCGTGGACGGCGCCCGGCTCGTCATCATTGGCGGCGGCTACATCGGCCTCGAAGTGGCGGCGGTGGCCGTCAAGCTGGGGTTGAAGGTGGTCGTGCTCGAGGCCGCCCCGCGGGTGTTGGCGCGTGTCACCGCCCCCGAGGTCTCGGCCTTTTACGAGCGTGTCCACCGCGAGGCCGGCGTCGATGTACGCACCTCGGTCCAGGTGGAGTCGTTCGAGCTCGACCCCAGCCACAAGCGCGTGAGCGGCGTGCACTGCGTGGATGGCGAGCGCATCCCGTGCGACCTGGTGGTCGCCGGCATCGGCCTGCTGCCCAACACCGAGCTGGCCACGGCTTGCGGGCTCCAGGTCGAGGACGGCATCCTCGTGGATGCCGCCGCGCGAACCAGCGACCCGGAGATCGTGGCCGCCGGCGATTGCACCCGATTCATGAGCCCGCTCTACGGCCGCTCCATCCGCCTGGAGTCCGTTCCCAACGCACTCGACCAGGCGCGCTGCGCCGCGGCCACATTGAATGGCAAGGAGCGCCAGGCCGACAGCCTGCCCTGGTTCTGGTCGGACCAGTACGACCTGAAGCTCAAGATGGTGGGTCTGTCGCAAGGCTACGACCGCCTGGTGATGCGCGGCTCGCCCGACCACGGTGCCTTCTGCGCCTTCTACCTCGCGGGCCGGCGTGTCCTTGCCGTCGACACGGTGAACCGGGTGCCCGAGTTCATGGCCGCCAAGCGGCTGGTGGGGGAGCGCATCGAGGTGGATGCCGATCGGCTCGCCGACGAAAGCGTGCCCCTCAAATCATTGCTGCCCGCCGCCTGAGACGCGCGGAAGATTCCAACAACAGGAGACGGACCCCCATGCCCAAACTCACCATCATCGAGTTCAGCGGAAAAGAGCACCATCTGGAGGCCGGCGAAGGCGCATCGGTCATGCAGGCGGCCGTGGATGCATTGGTCCCCGGCATCATGGCCGACTGCGGTGGATCCTGCAGCTGTGCCACCTGCCATTGCTATGTGGACGAAGCCTGGCAGGCGCGCCTGCCTCAGCCGGAGAGCGCCGAGCTCGACATGATCGAGTGCGCGCTCGACCCCCAGCCCAACAGCCGGCTGAGCTGCCAGCTGCGCATGACCTCGCACAGCGACGGCCTGGTGGTGCGCCTGCCCAAATCCCAGGTCTGAACGTTCGCGCGCCTGACCGATCTACCAGAGACATTCGAGGAAATTCACAATCATGACGACGACCGCCGCCTTCAACGGCCCCATCTTCGACGGTGACACGCACCTGTACGAGACGCCCGACGCCTTCAGCCGCTATCTGCCGGAACAGTTCAAGAAGGACTGGAGCTACGAGTGGAAGACCGGTGCCGACGGTGAGTTCGCGCTGTACGTGGGCGCGCAAAAGGTCGAGGTCAGCGCAGGCTACACCGCCGCCGACATGCGCGTGCCCCCGCCCGGCAAGCTGCACGAATGGCTGCGCGCCCAGAAGGAAGGCAAGGAAAACGTGGACATGCGCGTGGAGATGACGCCCGACATGTATGCCCGTGAGCCGCGCCTGGCCAAGATGGACGAGTTCGGCGTGGATGGCTGCTTTCTCTACTGCGGCCACATGGTCGCCACCATCAGCTACCTGCACGAGCCCAAGGCGGCCGCCGCCGTGATGCACGCCTACAACCGCTGGATGCTCGACGACTGGGGCTTCAATTACAAGGACCGCATCTACTCGGCTCCGCTGGTGTCGCTGGCCGACGTCGATGCGGCCTGTGCCGAAGCCAAGTGGTGCATCGAGAACGGTACGCGCCTGTTCTTGATGCCCATGGGCCCGTTCGACGGCAAGTCCCCCGCGCACCCGGACTTCGATCGCTTCTGGTCGATCCTCAACGAAGCGCACTGCCGCGTGGTTTACCACGTGAGCGAAGCCATCTACATGAAGGACCACATGGCGGTGTGGGGCGAGAAGGTGCAGCAGTCGCGCCAGCGCCAGACGGCGTTCATCTGGATGCACGGCTACAGCGAGCGGCCCGTGGTCGAGACGTTGTCGTC
>DATILF010000061.1:0-15700 GCA_035476755.1 Ramlibacter sp. | reverse complement strand
AGGGTTCCGTTCGTGCCGCCGAAGCCGAAGTTGTTCTTCACCGCCACGTCGATCTTCATGTCCCGCGCCGTGTTGGCGCAGTAATCCAGGTCGCACGCCGGGTCCTGGTTGAAGATGTTGATGGTGGGCGGGCTCTTTTGCCGGTGCACGGCCAGGACACTGAACACCGATTCGATCCCGCCGGCACCACCCAGGAGGTGGCCTGTCATGGACTTGGTGGAGTTGACCACCAGTTTGCGGGCCGCGTCGCCAAAGGCCGCCTTGATGGCGTTCGTCTCGTTCAGGTCACCCAGCGGGGTGGAAGTGCCGTGCGCGTTCAGGTAGTCCACCTGGTCGGTGTTCATGCCCGCATTGCGCAGCGCGTTCACCATGGAGCGGCGGGGACCGTCTACATCCGGCGCGGTCATGTGGTACGCATCGGCGCTCATGCCGAAGCCCGCAAGCTCCGCATAGATCTTCGCGCCGCGGGCCTTCGCGTGCTCGTACTCTTCGAGCACCAGCACGCCGCCGCCTTCACCCAGCACGAAGCCATCGCGGTCCTTGTCCCAGGGACGGGACGCCGTCTTCGGGTCGTCATTGCGCGTGGACAACGCGCGTGCCGAGGCGAAGCCGCCGATGCCCAGCGGGGAAATCGCCGACTCGGCGCCGCCCGCGATCATCACGTCGGCGTCGCCGGACTCGATCAGGCGGCCGGACAAGCCGATGGCGTGCAGGCCGGTCGTGCAAGCCGTGACCACGGCGATGTTCGGGCCCTTGAAACCATACTTGATCGAGACGTGCCCCGAGATCATGTTGATGATCGAGGCCGGCACAAAGAAGGGCGAAATGCGCCGAGGGCCGCGATTGGTCAGCTCGGCATGCGTCTGCTCGATCATCGGCAGCCCGCCGATGCCCGCGCCGATGTTGCAGCCGATGCGGGTGGCCAGCTCGTCGCCCAGGGCGTCGCCCATGGGCAGCCCGCTGTCCACGACGGCCTGGCACGCAGCGGCCAGGCCCAGGTGGATGAAGCGGTCCATGTGCCGGGCTTCCTTCTCGGGAATGTAGTCCCCGATATTGAAACCCTTGACCTCACCCGCGAACTTGCAGGCGAAGTTGGCCGCATCGAACTGGGTGATGAGGTCGATGCCAGGCTTGCCCGCGAGCAGGTTGGCCCAGGACTCCTCCACCGTGTTGCCCACGGGGCTCACACAGCCCAGGCCGGTAACGACAACTCGGCGTCTAGTCATTTTTCAAAAGCCCCCACGTTGGCCGCTGGCGCGGCTGCACTGCGCCCGTGCGCCATCAGGCCTTCTGATGCGCGTTGGCGTAATCGATGGCGTTCTGCACCGTCGTGATCTTCTCGGCATCTTCGTCCGGAATCTCGATGCCGAACTCGTCTTCGAGCGCCATCACCAGTTCCACCGTGTCGAGCGAGTCGGCACCGAGGTCGGCCACGAAGGCCTTTTCACTGGTGACCTGGGACTCTTCCACGCCGAGTTGCTCGGCGATGATTTTTTTGACACGTGCTTCGATATCGCTCATGGTTCCCTCAAAGGGTTGTAAATGAATCCGCGATTTTACCCGGGGGCGGGTCATCTTCCCGCGCCCCGCCGCCGGGCGGACAAAACCGGCTTTCTTGCCTGCTCAGGACATGTACATGCCGCCGTTGACGTGGATTTCCTGCCCCGTCACGTAACCGGCCTGCGGCGAGGCCAGGAAGGCCACCGCATGGGCGATGTCCGCGGGCTTGCCGAGATGTCCCAACGGGATCTGGCCCAGCAAGGCCTTCTGTTGTTCTTCCGGCAGCGAAGCCGTCATGTCGGTTTCGATGAAGCCGGGCGCCACGCAATTGACCGTGATGCTCCGGCTGCCGAGTTCACGCGCCAGGGCCCGCGTCATGCCGGCGACGCCGGCCTTCGCGGCCGCGTAGTTGGCCTGGCCCGCATTGCCCGATGCGCCGACGACCGAGGTGATGCTGATGATGCGGCCGTAGCGCTGCTTCATCATGGCCCTCATGACGGCCCGGCTCATGCGGAACACGGCCTTCAGGTTGGTGTCCAGCACCGCATCCCAGTCCTCGTCCTTCAGGCGCATGGCCAGCATGTCGCGGGTGATGCCCGCGTTGTTGACAAGCACGTGCAGACCGCCCTCATCCTTGACGATGCCGTCGATCAGGGCCTGGGCGGCCGCCGCATCGTTCACGTCGAGCGAGGCGCCCCGGCACCCGGGGTACGCCGAGAGGCTGGCCGTGATGCGCGACGCCCCTTCTTCGGTGGTGGCGGTGCCGATCACCTTCAGGCCGCGCGCGGCCAGCTCCTGGGCGATGGCGGCGCCGATGCCGCGCGATGCACCCGTCACCAGGGCAACCTGTCCTTCGAACGAGGGGGTCATGCCAGAAGCCCTTTCACTTCGGCCAGCGTGGCCGGGTCGTACAGCGCCGCGCCCTGCAGTTCGGCGTCGATTCGCTTGCACATGCCGGCCAGCACCTTGCCAGGGCCGCATTCGACGATCGTGGTGATGCCTTGCGCCTTGATGGCCTGGACGCACTCCACCCAGCGCACCGGACCGAACGCCTGTTCGTAGAGCGCGGCGCGAATGCGGCCCGCGTCAGTCTCCACCTTCGCCTCGATGTTGTTGATGACGGGAATCTGCGGCGCCGCAAATGCCGTGTCTGCCAGCTTTTCCTTGAGGCGCTCGGCGGCCGGCTTCATCAGGCTTGAATGGAAGGGGGCCGACACGGGCAGCGGCAACGCGCGCTTCGCGCCGTTCGACTTGAGCACTTCGCACGCCTTCTCCACGGCCGCCTTGCTGCCGGCGATCACGGTCTGCGCGGGGTCATTGAAATTCACGGCCTCCACCACTTCGGTGGTGTTGGGACCGAAGGTGCGCACAGCCTCGGCACAGCCCTGGATGACCTTGCTGGCCTCCATGCCCAGAATGGCCGCCATGGCGCCCGTTCCGACGGGCACCGCTTCCTGCATGGCCTGCGCCCGGAAACGCACCAGCGGTGCGGCTTGCGCCAGCGTCAACACGCCCGAGGCCACGAGGGCCGAATATTCCCCCAGGGAATGCCCGGCCACGACAGCCGGCGCTGCCCCGCCCTCTGCCCGCCAGGCGCGGTACGCCGCAATGCCGGCCACCAGCATCACAGGCTGGGTGTTCGTGGTCAGGGCCAAGGCTTCCTTGGGCCCCTCGCGAACCAGTTTTCCGATGTCCTCACCCAGCGCGTCGGAGGCTTCCTGCAGCGCGGACGAGACCGCGGGATGGCCGCCCCACGCGTCGAGCATGCCGACGGCCTGGGAGCCCTGGCCAGGGAAAACGAATGCGAACGATTTCATGCGCGAATCCAACAATGATGAGAGAGCTGCCCCTGAAAGCGCTGCGCGCCCTAGAAATCGAGCAGGACGGCACCCCAGGTGAAGCCACCGCCCACGCCTTCGAGCATGAGCGTGTCACCTTTCTTGATCTTGCCGCTACGCACCGACGCATCGAGGGCCAGAGGAATCGACGCGGCGGACGTGTTGCCATGCTGGTCCACCGTGACGATCACCTTGTCCATCGGCAGCTTCAGCTTCCTGGCCGTGCCCTGCATGATGCGGATGTTGGCCTGGTGCGGAATCAGCCAGTCGATGTCGGCCTCGGTCTTGCCGGCCTTGGCCAGCGCCGCGCGCGCGGCGTCTTCCAGTACGCCCACGGCCAGCTTGAAGACGGCCTGGCCGTCCATCTTGAGCAACGGGTCGCCCAGCACCTTGCCGCCCGCCACGGTGCCGGGCACGCACAGGATGCCCACGTGCTTGCCGTCGGCGTGCAGGTCGCTCGCCAGGATGCCCGGGGTGTCGGAAGCTTCCAGCACCACGGCGCCGGCGCCGTCGCCGAACAGAACGCAGGTGGTACGGTCGTTGAAGTCAAGGATGCGCGAAAACACTTCGGCGCCGATCACCAGGGCCTTGTTGGCCGCGCCGGTCTTGATCATCGAGTCCGCAATGGTCAGGGCATAGACGAAACCACTGCAGACAGCTTGCACGTCGAACGCCGGGCAGCCCGCGATGCCCAGCTTGTTCTGGAGGATGCACGCGGCCGACGGAAAGATCATGTCGGGCGTGGATGTGGCCACGATGATGAGATCGATCTGGTCGGCGCCGACCCCGGCGGCCTCCAGGGCCTGCCGCGCGGCCTGCACGCCCAGGTCGCTGGTACTGACGTCGGGGGCAGCGAAGTGCCTGGCACGGATGCCGGTCCGCTCCACGATCCACTGGTCGGACGTTTCAACACCCTTGGCCGCCAGCTCAGCGGTCAGATCGGCATTGGTCAACCGGCGCGGCGGCAGATAGCTGCCGGTGCCGGTGATGCGCGAGTATCTATTCATTCAGATCGTGACGGCGTCCAGGGGCTGCGCCTGATCTTCGCCGGCCGCCAAAAGGGGCCTGGCATGGGCGATGCGCGCCTGGACTCTGTCGAGCAGGTTGTTTCGGGCCGCATCATACGCCCGGTTCAAGGCCTGCTCGAACGCGAACTCGTCGGCGGAGCCATGGCTCTTGAACACCAGGCCGCGCAACCCCAGCAAGGCCGCACCGTTGTAGCGCCGGTAGTCAACGCGGTTTTTGAATGCAGATAGCACCGGATAGACCGCCAATGCGGCCATCTTGGTGAAGATATTCCGTGAGAACTCTTCCTTCAGGAAGCCGCCGATCATCGACGCCAGACCTTCGCTGGTCTTCAAGGCCACATTGCCAACGAAGCCGTCGCACACGACGATGTCGGTGGTGCCCTTGAAAATATCGTTGCCCTCGACATTGCCATAAAAATTCAAGTCGCCGGATTTCGCCGCAGATCGCAGCAATTCACCCGCCTTCTTGATCACTTCGCTACCTTTGATGGCTTCTTCGCCGATGTTCAGCAGGCCAACCGAAGGTGCCTCCACGTGCTTCAGCGCCGACACCAGGGCCGAACCCATCACCGCGAACTGCAGCAGGTGCTGCTCGGTGCAATCGACGTTGGCCCCCAGGTCCAGCACGGTGGTGGCACCGCCCTTCGCATTCGGCAGGGGATAAGCGATTGCCGGGCGGTCGATGCCTTCGACCGTCTTCAGGAGATACCGCGCCAGGGCCATCAGGGCGCCGGTGTTGCCGGCCGAGACCGCCGCCTGGGCGTCCCCCTGCTTGACCTGCTGGATCGCGACCCGCATGGACGAGTCCTTCTTCTTGCGCAGCGCCACCTCGACAGCGTCGTCCATGGCCACCACCTCGGACGCCGGAACAATGCGCGCACGCGGGTGGTTCAGTGCCTGAAGGCTATCGGGGGCGCCCACGAGCAGGAGTTGCGCGTCCGGATGGTGCTCAAGGAATTGCCGGCAAGCGGCGAGGGTGACGCGGGGGCCATGGTCACCCCCCATGCAGTCGACAGCCAGTGTGGTCATGGCCTCAAATGTAGAACGAAACGGCGACCGCAAAAACAAAGGCCCGTACTGCGATGGCGCAGCCGGGCCTCATAGCCTGGAAAGCCGGATCAGGCTTCGTTCTTGGTCTTCAGCACCTTGCGGCCACGGTAGAAGCCCGTGGGGCTGATGTGGTGACGCAGGTGGGTTTCGCCCGTGGTGGGCTCCACGGCGATACCCGGCACGACGAGTGCGTTGTGCGAGCGGTGCATGCCGCGCTTGGACGGCGATTTCTTGTTCTGCTGGACGGCCATGTGGGGCTCCTGAATTCAAAAGGCCCTGCGCCCGGCGCAAGGGGGTTGATCTGGTGGGGTGCGCACGCCGGCCAGTAGCCTTGAGCGCGAAGCCTACGATTATAGTCCAAACTATCGGGAGGCTGCCAGCCCGGTCACTTGGGGCCGCGCTTGAGCTTGTCGAGAAGCGCGAAAGGGTTCTCGCGGCGGCCTGCCGCCTCGTCGAAATCTTCATCCGCGACGCCAAACTTCACGGGGTCGGGACACACCGCATGGCGCGGCGCCAGCGGCAACTCCATCAAAAGCTCATCCTCGACCAGCTCGACCAGGTCGAAGCTGCGGCTGAGCGCCAGCACGTCCTCTTCGGATTCCTCGTCCTGGGCGGCGGCGATGTCCTCATCCGGCGCGAACCGGAAGGAACGCTCCACGGCGACATCGACATCCACCGGGCCCAGACAGCGCTGGCAGGTCAGGGGCAGGCGGGCCTGGGCACGCAGGTGCACCCAGGCTTCAGGGTGGACGTGGCGGGGATTGCGCAGCTCGCCGCTGGCCGACCACGTCACCAGACCATCCGCGCCGCGGCCCTGCGTTTCCGCCATCAGTCGCGGATGCATGGCCACCGGGTCGCCACCGGCCAACGCCGCCGCGTCTTCGGCGAAGCTCTTCACATCCAGGCGTCGCGCCGAGAACTCTTTCGTCATGCGGCCAGTGTAAGAGAATCGGGGCCATGCCTCTGGCCACCGAAACAAGCCCCAACCGCCCGCTCGTGCTGGGCTCGAGCTCCCGCTACCGCCGCGAGCTGCTGTCACGCCTGCACCTGCCCTTCCAGGTCGAATCCCCTGACGTGGACGAAACGCCCGAACCCGGCGAAAGCCCGGAGAGGCTCGCGTTGCGCCTGGCCCTGGCCAAGGCCCGCGCCGTGGCGGCGAAGTTTCCCGATGCCGTGGTGATCGGTTCCGACCAGGTGGCGGACCTGGCCGGCGAGCCGCTGGGCAAACCCGGGAACCACGAACGCGCAGTCGCCCAGCTGCGATCCATGCGGGGACACGCCGTCGTATTCCAGACGGCCGTCGCGGTGGTGTGTGCAGCCACTGCTTTCGAGCAGGTCGAGCTGGCGCCTGTGAGGGTGACATTCCGCCAACTCAGCGACGCGGAGATCGAGGCCTACCTGCGGGCCGAGCAGCCCTATGACTGCGCCGGCAGCGCGCGTAGCGAGGGGCTGGGCATCATCCTGCTGGATGCCATCGACAGCGACGACCCCACGGCCTTGGTGGGTCTGCCGCTCATCCGCACCAGCCGCATGCTGCGCGCCGCCGGCGTGAGGCTGCTGTGACGGCGCCGCGGACTGGCCGGCTCTACCTGGTGCCGGCGCCGCTGGACTTCGGCTGCCCGGTGCAGGCACCCCTGACCGACGTGATGCCGGACGGCACCCTGCGTGCCACGGCCAGCATCACCCACTGGATCTGCGAAAACGCCAAATCGGCCCGCGCCTACCTGAAACGGGTGGGCGAGATTCACCCGCTGGCGCGAGCGATACAGGAGCAGCACATCATCGAACTGCCCCGTGAAGTGCACAAGAAGGGGGACCACGAAGGGGGTTTCGACGCAGCGCCCTTGCTGGCCGCCGCACTCCAGGGCAACGATGTCGGTCTGCTGAGCGAAGCAGGCATGCCCGCCGTGGCGGACCCGGGTTCTTCCGTGGTGCGCGCTGCGCACGACCTGGGCCTGCCGGTCGTGCCCCTGGTCGGCCCGGTTTCGTTGTTGCTGGCGCTGGCGGCCAGCGGCCTGAACGGGCAGAACTTCGCGTTCGTCGGCTACCTGCCGCAAGACAGCTTGAAACGCGTGCAACGGATCCGTGAACTGGAAGCGCTGGCGACGAAGACCGGCCAGGCGCAGCTGTTCATCGAGACGCCTTACCGCAATGCCGCGATCTGGGACGCGCTTGTCAGCACGCTGCAGCCAGGCACGCGCCTTGCCATCGCCAGTGGATTGACCCTGCCACAGAACGTGGTGGTAAGCCGGACGGTGAAGGCCTGGAGGAATCAGCCGCCACCGGTCGCCAACGACACGCCGGCGGTGTTTGCCCTCGGCCGCTGAGATATCAGCGCAGCGCCGGGATTGTCTTGATCGCGCGCACGGCGCCTTCGCCGACGGCGGCGCCGAACTTCTTGGCCAGACGCTCGGCCACGTTATCGCGGCGCGTGTAGTCCACCAGGTCTTCGGCTTTCACAATCTCGCGGGCCACGAAATCCAGGTTGCCCAACTGGTCGGCCAAGCCCATCTCGATCGCCTGCTGACCCGTCCAGAACAGGCCGGTGAAGAGTTCGGGCGTGTCCTTCAGCCGCTTGCCGCGGCCCGCCTTCACGGTGTCGATGAACTGCTTGTGCACCTGGTCGAGCATCGACTGGGCGAACACGCGGTGTTTTTCCGTCTGCGGGCTGAACGGGTCCAGGAAGCCCTTGTTTTCCCCAGCGGTCATCAGGCGCCGCTCGACGCCCAGCTTGTCCATGAGGCCGGTGAATCCGAATCCATCCATCAGCACGCCGATGCTGCCCACGATGCTGGCCTTGTCCACGAAGATGCGGTCGGCCGCCACGGCGATGTAGTACGCCGCCGAGGCGCACGACTCCTCGACCACCGCATAGACGGGCTTCTTGTACTTGGCGCGCAGCCGCTTGATCTCGTCATTGATGATGCCGGCCTGCACCGGGCTGCCACCGGGCGAATTGATAAGCAGCACCACGGCCTGCGCGCCCGCATCCTCGAACGCGCTGCGCATCGCGGCCACCACGGTCTCGGCGCTGGCATCCCCATCGGAGGCGATCTCGCCCTTGATCTCGACCACCGCTGTGTGCGGCAGCGACTTGTCGGTGCTCGTCACGCCGCGTCCCGTCACCGACCACAGCAGGAACACGAAGAAGGCGAGCCAGGCAAGGCGAGTGAACGTACGCCAGCGCCGCGCCGTGCGCTGCTCTTCCAGCGTCGCGAACATGAGCTTTTCGAACGTCGCGCGCTCCCACCCCGGCAGGGACACGCGGTCCGTCTCGGCCCTCGCAGGCGCCGGGTGCGCGTCGGCGCCCGGGGAGTCGGGAAATTGGGATTCGCTCATTTTTAGAATTCGACGGGTTTCAGGTTGTAGGCAGTATGCCAGTGCACCACCCCGCCCTGCTCGCTCAGGGCGATTTTCACCAGCCCGCCACGGCAGGGCCCGCCGCCGCACTCACCGGTATCGGGCCTGTACACCGCCCCATGCGTGCCGCAAAGGAGCCACGCGCCGCTGTCGTCGAAGAAGCGATTGGGTTGCCAGTCCATTTCCATGGCAACATGCGCGCAGCGGTTGAGGTAGGCATGGACCTGCCCCTCAAAGCGGATGGCGAAGGCGCGGCAAGTCTGCCCGCCGAAGAGCACATCGAACGGCACGGCCACCCCGCCGTCCACCAGGTCGGCGGAATTGCACAGCGCCACGGGGTCGCTCACGCGTGCTCCGCCAGCCACTCGTGCAGGCCGCGCACGGAATGCGCGATGAAGAGCGGCCCAAGCGCCTCGAATTCACCGGGCTCATGGGCGCCATAGCTCACGCCCACCGCCGGACAGCCCGCGTTCAGGGCCATCTGCAGGTCATGCGTGGTGTCCCCGATCATCAGCGTGCGCTGCGGCTCGGCGCCGAATTCGCGCATCAGCTCCTGCAACATGCGGGGATGGGGTTTGCCGGCCGTCTCATCGGCCGTGCGCGAGCCATCGAATACACCCTTGAGCTGCACGGTCTGGAGTGCCTCGTCGAGCCCGCGGCGCGACTTGCCGGTAGCCACCGCCAGCCAGTGATGGCGGCCCTTCAGGTCACCCAGCAACGGCAGCACGCCGTCGAACAGGCTCAGGTCGTTCTGCTGCGCCATGTAGTGATGCCGGTAGCGCGCACCGAGTTCGGGGTATTTTTCCCGTGGCACATCGGGGGCTGCGTAGGCGATCGCCTCGGTGAGGCCCATGCCGATGACATAGGCTGCAGCCTTGTCCGAAGGCTGCTCGCCACCGACGTCCACCACGGCGCGCTGGATGCAGCGCACGATGATTTTCGTGGAATCGAACAGGGTGCCATCCCAGTCGAAGGCAATGAGGTCGAAGCGTCGGGGGCGGGAACTGCTGCGCATGCGACCCGATTATCCCCACAGAGTGCGGTACGCGAGCCAGGCCGTGACGCCAAGCGTGGCCGCGAGGAGCGCGACGAGGACCGGCTGACGCTTCAACCGGGCCATCTCCATGCGCCGGTCGTCCAGCAGGTTGGCCGTGGGCAACCTCGACAACAGCACACGGTCGAGCAGCGCCAGGTCGAACATGGGCGGTATCTTTCCCAGTTGGGGATTGGTCAAACGGTACACGATGGTGACGCGGCCAATCAGGAGCGCCTTGCGTGAAGCACGCACCTCTGCCAGGAGGGCCTGCGCCTCGGGCTTTCCGCCACGGAAGATGCCCACGCGGTGCGCTGTGATGCGCAGTTCGCGCGGCCGGAATACATCCCTCACGGTGGACGCCGCCATCAACACGGCGACCAGCAGCGCCACCCCCATTTGCAGGTAGATGCGACCACCGGGCTTCACATTCCATGCCACGAAGGCCAGCATGCCCAGCATCAGCAGAACGACGAGACCCAGCCCGAGCCCCATTCGTCGCAGAGCGGCCAGGTAGGCCGGGGTCTGCGGCAGCACCACCGGGTACCGGAGCGGAAGATCATCATCGCCCAGCGGCTCCGCCATCGGCGTGGGCGGGCCTTCGCCCCGGGCGGCGGGTTTCTCGCCATATCGCCAGCCCACCAGCAGGCCGATCACGACAATGACACCCGCGGCTGCCAGGCTGCCCGTGGTCCACCAGGAGGCTTCGCGGCTGCGAGCCTGCAGCGGGGCCAGCTCCCGTGCCAGCGCCGCATCACCGAATTCCCCCAGGTACTGGCCGGTTGCGCCCACGCGATACAGCTTGACCAGGGAGTAGTCCGCAATCACGGCGGCGTCGCCGAGGGCTTCGATGATCAGGGGATCGGCGCCAGGCGGAAGCTCGGCTCTCGCCACCGGGCGCTCGCCCCGGAAGACCAGCACGTCGCCGTCTTTCTGGCCCTGCTTCATGGCAAGCATCCACACCGCACCCGAGGGGCCGAACGCTACATCCGTCACCTTGGTGCGGCTCGATCGGACCTGTGGGTGTAAGGAGGATTCCAACGTCCGCAACATTGCGGGCGGCTGCCGGGGCGCCACACGCAACCAGGCCAGGCGCTTGTGGTCGTTGTCGGCCACGACCAGCGTGTCGTTGCCCAGATAGCGCAGGCGGTTGGGGAAATAAAGGGAAACTTTGTCGCGCTCGCTTGCCTGGACTCGCTTGCCCTTCAGGTCGAACACGTTCACGCGGTGGCCGGCCGCATCGGCGACGAACACGCGCTCGCCGGTCCGATCCACGGCCAGGTGCACGGCACGCGATTTCGGATTGCTCTTGAGCTGCGCCCCCGACATCACCGCGCCGCAACCGCCCAGCCGCGCCTGTGCCGCATCCCAGGCACACCGCACGATTCGCGGCACGCTGTCGTCGAAGAACCAGGCCTCGATGCGTCCCTGCGCATCCACGGTCCAGTCCATGTCGTTCGGGTCCTCGCCGAGCCCCAGCGCGCCGATCGGCTGGCGCGCCAGGCGCGTGCCCTGCGCGTCCAGGACGTGCAGCGCCCCATTCGCCACCAGCGCCAGCTTGCCGTCCGGCAACGCGCGCATCGCGCTCATGCCGGAATACGAGTTCTCCACCTGCACGCCGCGCAGGAAGCCCGCCAGGCACAAGCCCAGGGCCAGCAGGATCGGGATGGCCAGCTTCCACTCACGCCGGGTCATGCCGCGTCCACGAATTTCGACAGCTCGGGCGGCAGCGGTGACAGCAGCTCGATGCTCTCGCCCGACTGCGGATGCGCGAAGCGCAGCCGCCACGCGTGCAGGAACATCCGCTTGAGCCCGCGCTTTTGCAATGCCTTGTTCAGCTCGAAGTCGCCGTACTTGTCGTCGCCCACGATGGGATGCCCGGCCGATGCCAGGTGCACGCGGATCTGGTGGGTGCGCCCCGTCTTGATGGTCACTTCCAGCAAGGTGAAGCCGGTGCCCTGGGCACCGGCAGGCACTGTCACGGCCTGCTTCACCTTCACCAGGCTGATCGAGCGCATGCCGTCCGGATCATCCTTGCCGACCACCTTGACCCGCCGCTCGCCATCGGCCTGCAGGTACTTGTGCAGCGGCACATCGATGACCTTCCTGCTGGCAGGCCAGGCGCCGGTCACCAGGGCCAGGTAGGTCTTGCCGGTCTCGCGGTCGCGGAACTGGTCCTGCAGCTTCACCAGGGCCGACCGCTTCTTGGCAACAAGCAGGATGCCGGATGTCTCGCGGTCGAGCCGGTGCACCAGCTCCAGCAGCTTCGCCTCGGGGCGGGCCTGCCGCATCTGCTCGATGACCCCGAAGCTGACACCGCTGCCACCGTGCACCGCCACACCGGCGGGCTTGTCGATGGCCACCAGGTGCTCATCCTCGAACAGCACCGGAAAGTCACGGGGCGGGGCCGGCTTCTCCAGTTTTTCCGCGACCTTGTCGGAAATGCGCACGGGTGGCAGCCGCACCACATCCCCCGCGGCCACCCGCGTGTCGGCGGCCGCCCTTCCCTTGTTCACGCGCACCTCCCCGCTGCGGATGATGCGATACACATGCGTCTTGGGCACGCCCTTGAGCTGGCGAATCAGGAAGTTGTCCAGCCGCTGGCCGGCCGATTCCTCGTCCACTTCGACTAATTTGACCTGCCCGCTTGCAGGGGGCGCGCTGCCCCCTATAATGTGTTTCACTAGCGTAACGCTGTAAGTGGTTGATTTGCCTTGGAGTTTAGCTCCACGCTTTGCCACCGGCCGCGCTGGAAGGTCGATGCCACCGTTTTCCCTCGCGCGCAGCTTGCCGGCCAGATGCCGGCAATGGCCCACCGGGGAAGCGTGAAACCGGCACTTTGAAACACTGATACGGAATACCAGTCCGCCAGAATCCTGGCGGGCGGATCAAAGCGAGAACTCCTGTGTTGATGGCGATCCTCATGGCCTGCTGGCGGTGGCTCACAGCCCCCGCCGAAGGCATGTCATCGCCGATGGCCCGCGCTCCGCGGGCCCTTCACGCCACGGCTTGCGTGGCACACCCGGGCCGCCGTTCCGGCGCCCCGTACCTCGCCCTCATCCACGCGCCCTTGCCACGTTTGCTGAGCTAGAACTCGGCAGCCACGTCGCATCCCCGGCAATTCCATCCGTTTCGAAGCGTCTGCCAGGCATCGTTGACCCGTCATGGGTTTGTGAGACGTTGCGGGACTGATCAGGATCGCGAAGTGATCCGTTTCAGTCTCCGACTGATTGAAAACGAGAAGAAGGTGACGCTATGAAGCGGATGCTGATCAACGCCACGCAGGCGGAAGAACGCCGGCTGGCGATCGTCGATGGACAAAAACTCCTCGACTATGAAATCGAGATCGAAGGGCGCGAACAGCGCAAGGGCAATATCTACAAGGCCGTGGTGACGCGCGTCGAGCCTTCGCTCGAAGCCTGTTTCGTGGACTATGGCGAAGACCGCCACGGCTTCCTGCCGTTCAAGGAAATCTCCAGAAGCTACTTCGCGCAGGGCGTGCCGGTTTCCCAGGCCCGCATCAACGACGTGATCAAGGAAGGCCAGGAACTGCTGGTCCAGGTCGAGAAGGAAGAGCGCGGCAACAAGGGGGCGGCGCTCACCACCTTCGTTTCGCTGGCGGGCCGCTATGTGGTCCTGATGCCCAACAACCCGCGTGGCGGTGGCGTGAGCCGCCGCATTGAGGGCGACGATCGGGCCGAGCTGAAGGAGAACATGGACCAGCTCCAGTATCCCAACGGCATGTCCATCATCGCGCGCACCGCCGGTATCGGCCGCAGCGCCCCGGAACTGCAGTGGGACCTGAACTACCTGCTCAAGCTGTGGAACGCCATCGACGGCGCGGCCAAGGGCGGCAAGGGCGCCTTCCTGATTTACCAGGAGTCCTCCCTGGTCATCCGCGCGATCCGTGACTACTTCAATCACGACATCGGCGACATCCTGATCGACACCGACGATATCTACGAGCAGGCCCAGCAGTTCATGGCCCACGTGATGCCGGAGCACGCGGCGCGCGTGAAGCGCTACCGCGACGACGCCGCACTGTTCAGCCGCTTCCAGATCGAGCACCAGATCGAGTCGGCCTACGCGCGCGAGGTCAAGCTGCCGTCCGGCGGCGTGATCGTGATCGACCACACCGAAGCGCTGGTCTCCATCGACGTCAACTCGGCCCGCGCCATCAAGGGCGGGGATATCGAGGAAACCGCCACCCGCACCAACCTGGAAGCCGCCGACGAAGTGGCGCGCCAGATGCGCCTGCGCGACCTCGGCGGCCTGATCGTCATCGACTTCATCGACATGGAAGAGTCGAAGAACCGCCGCGAAGTCGAAAACCGCCTGCGCGATGCGCTGCGCCAGGATCGCGCGCGCGTTCAGTTCGGCACGATCAGCAAGTTCGGCCTCATGGAAATGAGCCGCCAGCGGCTGCGCCCGGCCTTGTCGGAAGGCGCTTCGGTGCCCTGCCCACGCTGCGGCGGCCACGGCCACATCCGCGACACGGAAAGCTCGGCCCTGCAGATCCTGCGGATCATCCAGGAAGAGTCGATGAAGGACGGCACTGCCGCCGTGCACGTGCAAGTACCGGTAGACGTGGCCTCGTTCCTGCTCAACGAAAAGCGCCCCGAGATCGCCAAGATCGAGCTCAAGCAGCGGCTCTCGGTGATCATGGTCCCCAACAAGACCCTGGAAACACCCAACTACCGCCTCGAGCGCCTGAAGCACGACGACCCGCGCCTGGACAACATCCAGGCCAGCTACCACATGGCCGAGGAGATCGAGGATCCGACTTCGGTCACGCGCCGTTCGCACGAGCGCACCAACAAGCAGGAACCGGTGATCAAGGGCGTGCTGCCGGACGCACCGGCACCGATCGCCGTGCCCAAGCCGGAGCCCGTGGCCAAGCCCGAGCCGGCCGCCAAGGCGCCGGTGGCGCGCACACCGGCGCCCGCGCCGGCACCGGCGGCCGCCGAGAGCGGTTTCATGGCGTGGATCAAGGGGCTGTTCGGTATTGCACCGGCTGCCGTGCCAGCACCGGCGCCGGCGACGGAAGCCCGCAAGGACGACACGCGCGAAGCACGCGGCGAACGCAGGGGCGACGGCCGCGGTGAAGGCCGCGGTGAAGGGCGTGGCGACGGCCGCCGCGGTGGCCGGGGTGGCCGCGATGGCGAGCGCCAGGGTGGCCGCCGTGGGGACGGCCGGGGCCGCGACGGCGAACCGCGCCGCGATCGCGTGGCGGCCGAAGGCGCCGAAGGCCAGCAGGCACGCGGTGACGGCGGGCGCCCGCCGCGCGACGGCGAGCAGCGCCGTGGCGAGCGCCAGGAACGTGGCGAAAGCCGGGGGGGCGAGCGCGAGCAACGTGAGCCGCGTGAAGGCCGTGGCGAGGGCCGCGGCCCGCGCCGCGACGGCGACGATCGCCAAGGCATCGACCAGGCGGGTTCCACCGGCCAAGGCGGCGCCGACAGTGCCAACGGCGAGCAGCGGCAAGACCGCGGCCCACGCGGTGAACGTGGCGAAGGCCGGCGTGAGCGCGGCGAACGCCGCCCGCGCGGCGAGCGCCGGGATGACCGCGGTCCGCGCGAACAGGTAGCGCCGGCCGAGGGCGCCGAGGCGGCCGCATTCGCGGCTTCCGCCACTTCAGTGGGCATGGTGGCCAACGTGGGCGAACAGCAAATTCCGGCGGCGGACCCCGTGCTGGAGTCGCATACCCACCAGGACGGCCAGCGCAGCGGGGCCGACGGCGAAGAGCGCCGCGATCGCCGTTCACGCGACCGTTATGGCCGTGACCGCCGCGAGCGCGGCGATCGTCCGGCACATGACGAAGCCGCAGTGGCCGCGAACGACGCACCGATGGCGCCTGAAAGCGCGGCGGCTGCGGAAGAACGCACTCCGCGTTA
>DATILF010000060.1:0-3951 GCA_035476755.1 Ramlibacter sp. | reverse complement strand
GATGCCGCGCAACCCGCTGGAGCTGGTGCCCGATTTCTGGACCTGCAACTCGCGGCTGTGGCGCGACAAGCTGGGCCAGATCTCGCTGGCCACCACCACCCTGTTCTGGGGCGTGAGCGGCAACCTGCGCTACATCATCCTCGCCTGGAGCGCCGCGGCGCTGGGCTACAGCACCACGCAGGCTTCCTCGCTGGGCGGCGTGGTGGCCATCGGCACGGCCGTCGGCGCCATCGTCGCCTCGATGCGCATGCGGCTGGACGTGGCCACCAAGGTCATCCCCATGGGCATCCTGATGGGCCTCCTGATCATCGTGATGAACTTCATCGACAACGTCTGGGTGGCCGCGCCCTTCCTCATCCTGATGGGCGGGCTGGGTGGCTTCCTGGTGGTGCCGATGAATGCGCTGCTGCAGCACCGGGGCCACAACCTGATGGGCGCGGGCCGCTCGATCGCCGTGCAGAACTTCAACGAGCAGGCCTGCATCCTGGGCCTGGGTGCGTTCTACAGCCTGTCCACCGGCATGGGCATGTCGGCCTTCGGCGCGATCACGGCCTTCGGCCTGGTGGTGGCCGGCGTCATGTACCTGATCATGCGCTGGCACCAGAGCAACACGGTCAAGCACCGCGAGGAACTCGATCACCTGCTGAGGATCGCGCGGCACGACAACCTGCATGGCTAGGGAGCGCGCCGCCCTTCCCGCCCTCGCCCTGGTCCTGAACGCCTTCGTGTGGGGCGTTTCCTGGTGGCCCTTTCGCGAGCTGCATGCCATGGGCCTGCACCCCTTGTGGGCCACGGCGCTGGTGTACTTCCTGTCCATGGCTTTGTTGCTGGCGTGGCGGCCCGGTGCCTGGCGCCCCTTTGCCAGCCAGCCGCTGCTGTGGCTGCTGGCGCTGGCGGCGGGCATGACCAACGTGGGCTTCAACTGGGCCGTGACTGTCGGCGACGTGGTGCGCGTGGTGCTGCTGTTCTACCTGATGCCGGCCTGGACCGTGGTGCTGGCCTGGCCCCTGCTCGGCGAGAAGCCCACGCCGATGTCGCTGCTGCGGCTGGCCCTGGCCATGGCGGGCGTGGTGATCGTGCTCAAGACCGGCGACTCGCCCTGGCCGGTGCCGGCGAGCGGCGCCGACTGGCTGGCACTCGCCGGCGGCTTCAGCTTCGCCCTGACCAACATCCTGCTGCGCAAGTTGAACCATGTCGCGGCCGAACCCCGCATCCTCGCGATGTTCGCCGGCGGCGCCGCGATGGCCTCGGGCGCGGGCCTGCTGGGCGTGGCGCTGGGCTTCGTCGCGGCGCCGGCCGCGCCGCAAGCGGCCTGGGCCGGTGTCGGCCTGGCGCTCAGCCTGGGCTTCCTGGCGAGCAATGTGGCGTTGCAGTACGGCGCTTCGCGGTTGAACGCGCACGCGGCGGCCCTCATCATGCTGTCGGAGGTGGTCTTCGCCAGTTTCTCCTCCGTGCTGCTGGGCGCCGCCGAAATGACCGCTCGCACCTGGGTCGGCGGTGCGCTGATCCTGGCGGCGGCGGCGTGGTCGGCCTGGCCCGCGCGCGAAACCCAGCCAGGACCCGTTGGCGCACAATAGATTCATGACGACCATTTACGAGTTCGAAGCGCGGCAGATCGATGGCAAGGCAGTGCCCTTGAAGAAGTACAAGGGCAAGGTGCTCCTGATCGTCAACACCGCCAGCGCCTGCGGCTATACGCCGCAATTCGCCGGGCTGGAAGACCTGAACAAGACCTATGGCCAGGAAGGCCTGGTGGTGCTGGGCTTTCCCTGCAACCAGTTCGGCGCGCAGGACCCGGGCGAGAACGGGCAGATCGCGCAGTTCTGCCAGGTCAATTACGGCGTCACGTTTCCGATGATGGCGAAGATCGACGTCAACGGCGCGAATGCCGATCCGCTGTACCAGTGGCTCAGCGCCGAAGCGCCGGGCCTGCTGGGCAGCAAGAGCATCAAGTGGAACTTCACCAAGTTCCTGGTGGGCAAGGATGGCCAGGTGATCAAGCGCTATGCGCCGGCCGATGCGCCCGCGTCGCTGGCGCGCGACATCGAGACGGCACTAGCCGCCTGAAGGCAGCGCCTCAGGGCAGCGGCCCTCCAGCCGCACCAGGTCGGCCAGGGTGCGGCCGGGCTCATCGCGAAAGCGCTCGTCGAGCCGGCGCACGTAAGTCACGCGGTCCACACGGAAACTGCGGAAATCGCTGCGCTGCTCGCACCAGGCGGCCAGTGTCCAGACCTTGCCCCAGTAGAAGCAACCGAGCGGGCGCAAGGTGCGTTCGCTGGCCTTGTCGCTCAGGTCGCGGTAGTTGATGAATACCTTGCAGCGCTCCTGCACGGCCTCGCGCAGGGTCTGCAGCGTGCGCTGCGCGGCCTGCGGCAGCCCGCCCTGGGGCGCATAGACCGCCAGCGCCTCGGCGGCGACGCGCGCGTCCACCGGCAGCACCGACATGATCTTGCCCAGGGCGTCCTGCGCACCCTGGGCCAGCGCCGGGTCCACCCAGGCCTGGGCCATGCGCACGGAGGCCACCAGCGCCTTGGCTTCGTCTTGCGTGAACATCATGGGCGGCAGGTCGAAACCGGCGCCCAGGCGGTAGCCCACGCCGGCCTCGCCCTCCAGCGGCACGCCCTGGTGCTGCAGGTCGGCGACGTCGCGGTAGATGGTGCGCTCGGACACTTCGAGGCGCTGCGCGAGGTACGCGGCCGTGGTGAGGCGACGGCCGCGTATCAGCTGGATGATGTGGAACAGGCGGTCGGCGCGGCGCATGGAGGGACGTTACTGTGCCCCGGGCCTCCTGACAAGCTGGTGTCAGGAGGGTGGCAGCGCGGCGTCCAGCACTTCGACCCAATGCTTCACCGGCGTCCCCGTGCCGCTCTGCAGGTGGGTGATGCAGCCGATGTTGGCGGAGATGATCATCTCGGGCTGCAGCTCGCCCAAGTGGCCGAGCTTGCGATCGCGCAACTCATGCGCCAGCTCCGGGTGCAGCACCGAGTAGGTCCCGGCCGAGCCGCAGCACAGGTGCGATTCCGCCAGCGCCGTGCGCACCGTGAAGCCGAGTTCTCCCATCAGGGCTTCGACGCCGCCTCGCAGCTGCTGGCCATGCTGCAGCGAGCACGGCGGGTGAAAGGCGAGCAGGCCATCGGATGGGCGCACCTTGCCGCGCAGCGCCGCAACCAGATCGGGCAACAGCTCGCTCAGGTCGCGCGTCAGCTCGCCGATGCGCCGGGCCTTGTCCGCGTAGGCGACGTCGTGCTGCAGGAAGTGGCCGTATTCGCGCACCGTCACGCCGCAACCCGAAGCGTTCATGACAATCGCCTCGACCTCGCCGCGCTCCACGTAGGGCCACCATGCGTCGATGTTGGCGCGCATCTGCGCCTTGCCGCCATCCTGGTCATTGAGGTGGTACTTCACCGCGCCGCAGCAACCGGCTTGCCCCGCCACGATCGCCTGGATGCCGGCGGCGTCCAGCACGCGCGCCGTGGCGCTGTTGATGTTGGGCGCCATCGCGGGCTGCACGCAGCCGGTGAGCATCAGCACCTTGCGCGCATGCTGGCGTGTGGGCCAGCGCCCCGCGTCCTGCCTCGCCGGCACCTTGTCCTTCAGGGCCTGCGGCAACAGTGGCCGCACCAGCTGCCCCAGCTTCATGGCGGGGCCGAAGAGCGGCGAGGTGAGGCCTTCCTTCAGCGTCCAGCGCAGCGCCCGCGAAGCCAGGCCGCGCGGCACCTTGTCCTCGACGATCTTGCGGCCGATGTCGGCCAGGTGCCCGTACTCGACGCCGCTCGGGCAGGTGCTCTCGCAGTTGCGGCAGGTGAGGCAGCGGTCCAAGTGCAGCTGGGTCTGGCGGGTGGGTGTGGCGCCCTCCATCACCTGCTTGATGAGGTAGATGCGGCCACGCGGGCCGTCCAGCTCGTCACCCAGGATCTGGTAGGTGGGGCAGGTGGCGGTGCAAAAGCCGCA
>DATILF010000059.1:0-5708 GCA_035476755.1 Ramlibacter sp. | reverse complement strand
CCGCGACCGCAATCTCGTGAGCTTCACGTACCAAACCGCGTTCTAAGGATCCGAAGGAATCAACGCCATGACCATTCGACACATCACCGCCGCAGCCCTGATCGCCACCGCGGGCGCCGCGCTCGTCACCTCCGCTTTCGCCCAGACAGGCGAACGCCTGCCCTGGGGCGCCCTCAAGGCTGGCAACAAGGACAACACCATCCCGGCCTGGGACGGCGGCCTGCCGGCCACCACCCAACCCCCGGGCTTCAAGAAGGACAGCGGCTTCTGGGCCGACCCGTACGCCGCCGACAAGCCGCTGTACTCGGTGACGGGCAAGAACGTGGCGGAGCACGCCGACAAGCTGACCGAAGGCACCAAGGAATTGCTCAAGCGCTATCCGACATTCCGCGTGGATGTCTACCCTTCGCGCAGGCCGGCCAACTATTCGCCATCGGTGGTCGACAACACGGTCAAGAACGCCGCCGGTCGCTGCAAGACGATCGAGGGCGGTGAGGCCTTGGCCGGGTGCTTCGGGGGCGTTCCGTTCCCCGCGGCCAAGACCGGCCATGAAGCGATGTGGAACCTGATCCTGGCGCCCAAGGGTTCGTCTGTGTGGACGTACGGGCAAGGCTGGTACGTGGACGCCGCGGGCAACAAGGTGATGACCGCCGAGGTCAACAACCGCAACAACAACGAGTACTACAGCAAGAGCCAGACTGCCGAAAAATTCTATGCCGACGGCGGCTTCTATTTCGGCAACAACAACCTCTACACGGCACCGGCGCGCAACACGGGTGAAGGCAATCTGCAGCGCAAGTACATGAACCCGGTGGCCAACCCCGACAAGACCTGGAGCTACTCGCCGGGCCAGCGCCGGGTTCGCCTGTCGCCGGACGCGGGCTATGACTTCCCGATCGCGACCAGCGGCGGCGCCAACCTCTATGACGAGATCTACATGTTCTCGGGCAAGATGGATCGCTTCGACTGGAAGCTGGTCGGTACCAAGGAGATGTTGATCCCTTACAACTCCTACCGCTACTTGCAGTCGAAGGCCGAGGACCTGATGCACAAGGGGCATCCCAACCCGGACCTGATCCGCTGGGAACTGCACCGCGTCACCGTCGTCGAAGCCACGCTCAAGCCGGGCGCACGCCACGTGGCCGCCAAGCGCCGCTACTACTTCGATGAAGACATGCCGGCCGCGGCAATGTCCGATGCATGGGACGCGTCGGGCAAGCTGTCGCGCGGCGGCATGGCCCCCGTGGCCTGGGCCTACGACAAGCAGGTCATCATCGCCGGCGGCGGCTTCTTCTTCGACCTGGCCACCGGCGTGTACTACAACTCGTCGGTCACCGGCTCCTACAAAGGCATGTTCATCGAAACCGACACGGTGGATGTGAATTCCTTCTACAGCCCCGAGGGCCTGGCCCGCCGGACCCAGCGCTAACCAGCGGCTGACCGAGCGCTTCAAGCGGGCGGTCCCAGGGACCGCCCTTTTTGTTTCATGACATGTCCTGCCTAAGAATCCTCACCCTCCGTGCGGCGCTGGCGACCACGCTGGCCTTCACGCCCACGTTCGCCCTGCCGGCGGCGGGCACTGCTTCCTTCGTCGATGCGCTGGATACGCCCGCGCGCCTTGCGCCGCGGGCGGTGCGCTCGACCGTCTTCGCGCTGGCGCCGGTGGACGCCGACCACATCGTGGGGGTCGGGCCGCGCGGCCACATCCTGCGTTCGGCCGACCGTGGCAAGACCTGGACGCAGCAGCCCTCTCCGGTCAGCACGGATCTGGTTGCGGCGCACTTTCCGACGCCCCAGCTGGGCTGGGCAGTCGGCCACGATGGCGTGGTGCTGCGCAGCACGGATAGTGGCGTGAGCTGGACGCGCGTGCTCGACGGGCGCGGCCTGGGCAAGCTGATGGTGTCCCACTACGAGAAAGCATTGGCCGCGGGTGACCCATCCGTTGCGAAGGCGCTCCAGGACGCCAAACGCATGGACAGCGAAGGTCCCACCAAGCCCTTCCTGTCCGTCTTCTTCCGCAATGAACGTGAAGGCTGGCTCGTCGGCCAGTTCAACCTCATCCTGCACACGGGCGATGGCGGGGCCACCTGGGAGCCCTGGCTCGATCGGACCGAGAATCCCGATGGCTATTCCCTGCATGCCATCCGCTCAGGCGGCGACGAGATCTATATCGTCGGAGAACTGGGCCTGGTGCTGCGCCTGGATGCCGCCGCGAAGCGGTTCAAGCGCATTACCACGCCCTACCCCGGCACATGGTTCGGCCTCGCTGCCACGAAGGATGCCTTGGTCGCCGTGGGCTTGCGAGGCGCGGCCTGGGGCACGACCGACACGGGCGCCAGCTGGCGGTCCCTGCACACCGCAACGAACGCATCCGTCAACAACGGCCTGTTCCTGCCTGATGGCCGGCTCGTGCTGATCACCCACCAGGGTCAGGTGCTCATCAGCGCCAACTTGCGCGACTTCACGGCGTTGCCGCGCGCGCAGGGCCTGACCAGCGCATTCGACATCGTGGCCATGGAGCCGGGCTGGCTCCTGATCAGTGGCCCTGGCGGCGTGCAGCGGCTTGCGCTGCCGCCGGCGCAGCAGTAATTGACAAAGGCAAAGGCCGTGGCTACTTCCCTGAATTCAGACGACGACCAGTTCCCGATCGTGCGGGATCGCGCCCAGTTCGATGGGCGTTCGGGCAATGCGCTCGAGCGCATCATCTTCAACAACCGGCTCATCATCCTGGTGATCTTCGCCATCGTCTCGGTCGTCCTCGGCTGGCGGGCGACCCAGCTCGAGGTGAACGCGAATTTCGAGCGGATGATTCCCGCCTCGCACCCCTACATCAAGAACTTCCTGGAAAGCAAGGACGAGCTTCGCGGGCTGGGCAATCAGGTGCGGGTGGTGGTCGAGAACACCCAGGGCGACATCTTCGATGCGGACTACCTCAAGACCCTGGCCCAGATCAACGACGAGCTCTACGCCATGCCGGGGGTCGATCGGCCCTGGCTGAAATCGCTGTGGACACCCTTGCTGCGCTGGAGCGAGGTGACGGAAGAAGGCATGCGCGGCGGCCCGGTCATGCCCGATCGCTTCGACGGATCGCCCGCCAAGATGGACGAGCTGAAGATCAACATCGCTCGCTCCGTCTCGGCCAGCCGCTTCATCGCCGACGACCAGCGCTCGTCGATGATCGTGGTTCCCCTGCTCGAAAAATACGCCGACAGTGGCAAGCCGGTCAACTACCTGGCCCTGTCGCGCGCCCTCGAGGAAAAGGTGCGCGCCAAGAGCAATGGCAAGATCAAGGTCTACATCGTGGGCTTCGGCAAGCTGGTGGGCGACCTGATCGAGGGGCTGACCACCGTCATCTCGTACTTCGCCTTCTCGGTGGCGATTGCGGCACTTCTGGTCTTTCTCTACACGCGCTGTGTGCGCAGCACATTGGTGCTGGTGACCTCCGCCGTGTTGGGCGTGGTGTGGCTGATGGGGCTGCTGGAACTGCTCCAGTTCGAGCTCGATCCGTACTCCATCCTGGTGCCTTTCCTGCTGTTCGCGATCGGCCTGTCGCATGGGGCCCAGAAGATGAACGGCATCATGCAGGACGTCGGCCGCGGCACCGACAAGTACGTGGCCGCGCGCTACACCTTCCGGCGCCTGTTCCTGGCGGGCTTGACGGCCCTGCTCACCAACGTCGTGGGCTTCATGGTGCTGATCATCATCGACATTCCCGTGATCCGCGCCCTGGCCATCATGACCAGCGTAGGGGTCACGGGCCTGATCTTCACCAAGCTGGTGTTGATTCCGGTGCTGCTCTCTTACATCGGTGTCAGCCCCAGCGCGGCGAAGCGCTCGCTACAGGATGAAGCCGCCGAGCACGCCGGCCGCACGACCATGGGCCGCGTCTGGGCTGCGCTGGAATTGCTGACGCAGCGCCGTTGGGCGCTCGTCGCCATCATCGCGTCCGCCGTGCTGAGCGCGGGGGCCCTCAGCCTGCGTACCGGCCTGAAGATCGGCGACCTCGACGAAGGGGCGCCGGAGTTGCGCGCCGACTCGCGCTACAACCTGGACAACGCCTACATCTCGCGCCACTACGGGCTGTCCAGTGACCAGTTTGCCGTGATCGTCAAGACGCCCAAGGGCCTGTGCGATCGCTATGAAGGCCTGGTCGACGCTGATCGCCTCGCCTGGGAGCTGGAACACGTGCCCGGCGTGAAGGCGGTGACCTCGTTTGCCGACCAGACGCGCCGCGTGGTGGCCGCCACCAGCGAGGGCTACTACAAGTGGAACACCATCGCGCGCGACACCAAGACCCTGGGCTACGCCGCGGGCCGGGTGATCCAGGACAACCCCGACTCGATGAATCCCAACTGCTCGGTGTTCACGGTGACTGCCTACTTGGCGGACCACCGCGCCGACACACTGGCGCGCACCCTGAAGGTCGTCGAAGACTTTGCCGCCACGCACAACCGGCCCGATACCCTGTTCCTGCCCGCCGCCGGATCGGCCGGCGTGGAGGCGGTGACCAATATCGTCGTGCGGGAGTCTTTCTACATCATGCACGTCGTGCTGTATGTCGCCGTGATCCTGCTGTGCTTCATCACCTTCCGCTCGTGGCGCGCGGTGGTGGTCGCCATCGTTCCGCTGGTCATCACCTCGATCCTGTGCGAGGCGATCATGGTGTTGATGGGGATCGGCGTGAAGGTGGCCACGCTGCCGGTGATCGCGCTCGGCGTGGGCGTGGGCGTGGACTACGCGCTGTACCTGCTGTCGATCCAGCTGGCCATCCAGCGCCGTGGCGGCAGCCTGCGTGAGGCCTACTCACGCTCGCTGCAGTTCACCGGCAAGGTCGTCGCCCTGGTGGGTGCCACGATGGCCGCGGGCGTAGTCACCTGGGCCTGGTCGCCCATCAAGTTCCAGGCCGATATGGGCATCCTGCTGACCTTCATGTTCCTGTGGAACATGATCGGTGCGCTGGTCCTGATTCCGGCACTGTCGCATTTTCTGCTGCGCAACGTCGGTGCGGCAGAGGCGCCTTCTGTGAAGCCGGTGGCTGCGGTGGCTTGAGGGCCTGAGGGCCTGGGGGACAAGCCCGCGGAGGCGGATCATTTCAGATCGCTTTGCCTGTGTCGTGGGGAGCAAGTCAGGTTGTAGGCGGGACGTCTCGCGGGGGACATGGACGCCGGATGGCCGACGCAGCGAATGTCCCCCGGCGCCGGGAGGGCGCCTCCTCCTTGATTTCGCTGCGTCGGCCATCCAGCATCCCTGTCCCTGGGACCGGCGTTGGTCTTCGACGCCCTCGAACAGCCACGAGCATGATGGATCGGGCCGGTGGGGCACTCTGCGCAGCGAAATAAAGGAGGAGGCCCCTCCCGGGCCGGGGGACATTCGCTGCGCAGAGTGCCCCGCCGGCCTGATCCCGCCAACGCGTCTCGCCTGAGAAGCGTGAGACCCGTGAGACCCGTGAGACGCTATTCGAGCGCTTCCCTGGCGCTCACCTCGGGCCGGCTGGTGCGCGTGCCGCGCATGCGGCGGTCCGGATCGGCGGGATCGTTGGGTGAGATCAGCACGTAGTCCGCCTCGATGGCCACGAGGGTGCCGATGAAGGGCATGTCGCCGAAGCGCTCGCTGACGCGATAGCTCACCAGGTCCCCCACCTTGAACGTGGCGGAATCGAAATTGAAGGCGAAGGGGCAAGCCTCGCCGGGGGCGGAAGGCATCGCGAA
>DATILF010000058.1:0-11316 GCA_035476755.1 Ramlibacter sp. | reverse complement strand
CCTGCTCCAGCCGCGTGCCGTGGCTACCGATCGAGAGAGTCTGCCGGAACTCGCGGCCGATGACCGATGACATCGGGAGTCATTATCGAAATCCCCGACTGCGCGTCCTCGCACCAGCGCTCCAGCGCGCCAGAGCGTTTCCCGCGAATGCGATTACGGCCTCGACACCGTGATAAGCGTGCCGTTGCTGTCGGAGGGGTCCGGGTCGTGATTGCCGCCTGATTGATAGGTGAGCGCGCCGATGACGTTGGTAATGGTGAAGGTCGCACTGGCCTTGCGCTTGGATATGTTGCCGCTGGTCACGCTGCACTGGCCGCTCGCGCCGGTGGTGCAGGAAGAACTCCCGCTATAGCCGCCGCTCCAGCTACCGCTGACCGTGGCGCCCGACGTCAGAAGGGCGTGATTCGCATCGTGCAGCGTGATCGTGATGGTTGCCTTCCACCCCGACCTGCCGCCTGTGGTGCTTGCGTCCAGGTCTCCCACGTGCGCTACGGGATTGGGATTGCTGGCAACGCCGGCGAGCGGGCCGGTTGAAAGGTCGAGGAAGAAGCTGCCGCCCTTGCCCAGGTTCCCACTGTCCTCGGCCGGGTAAACCTGGATCGTGTAGGTTCCCGCCACGGTTGGCATCGCGTGCAGCGTCTCCTGACGACCGATGCCACCACATTCGTCATCGGCAAGACAAGTGCTGTCGGCCAGCAGCACCCCATTGGGCGCTATCAGTCTTGCCTCGAGGTCGGGATCCCACTGTGCGGCAAAGCATGTACCCAAAAGCGGGAGGGTGCATTTCGCCTGGCCGTCGATGGTGATCGTGGCGCCAATGGGAATGCCGAGGTCGGCAGGGCCAATGGAGAAGGGGTAGGTCCACAGGCCGTGATTGGCCACGCTGGCGGAAATGCGTTGGTGAGCCGGGAAAGCGGTGGGCACATAGCCTGATATGCCTCTGGTCTTGGCCACATACGCGTAGGCGTCGACGAGGCCGGCACCCCAGTCGTTGTCCTTGCCATCGGGGCCGCGGTCCTGCGCCGTGGATTCGAGGTTCTGACGCACCTGCGCGGGCGACATGGGGTGTCCCTGGAGCGCCAATGCCACCATGCCGGCGACGAACGGCGTGGCCATCGACGTCCCGCTGTACGTGACGTAACCGCCGACGGTGCCGGCTTTGGCCGCCGTGATGCTGTGACCGGGGGCGCAGACGTCCGGCTTGACGCGGTTGTCCAGCGTCGGTCCCCGGCTGGAAAAGTGCGTCAAATACATCCCATCCGAGTGGTTGGGCGATCCGGCCGGAGCAGACCGTTCCGCGCATGCAGCAACGGTGATGACCAGGGCTGCCGCCCCGGGGGAGCCCACCGTGCCCGGCTCGTCGCCCGAATTGCCGGCCGCAGCCACTACGACGCGGCCGTTCGCCACGGCCGCGTTGGCAGCCTGGCTCAGTGCGTCACTTCCGTCGGAGGGCGCGTCGGAGCCGAGGCTCATCGAAATGATATGGGCGCCTTGGGCCACACACCAGTCGATTCCGGCAATCACCTGGCTTTCCAACCCGGACCCCGCCTGATCCAGCACTTTGGCGGCGTGAATCGAAACGCCGGGGGCCACACCCTTGTATTTGTCGGCGCCCGAGCCGCCCGTGCCGTCACCGAACGCGATCGACGCCACATGGGTGCCGTGGCCGTTGTCGTCATAGGCGGCCCCCAGGTAATTGAGATTGGTCGCGTCAAAAAATGGGATCGGGACATTGTTCAATTGCTCATGGCTCGGGTCGACACCGGTATCGACGATGCACCCCTTGATGCCTGCTCCGCTCACCCCGAAGCTCGTGCGTGCCGCGTCCGCGCCAAAGTCGGAGCGGGCGGCGTCGAGCTTGGCCGAGACGGGAAAATCCTCTTCGATTCTGAATACCCCCGCCCGTTGCGCCAGCGCCCTGATCTGGGCTGCTGTCATGGTGGCCGAAAAGCCGTTGATGATCTTGAACTCGTGGTGGAGCACGAAAAACCCCACCGCCTGGCGCGCGGCCGCTGCATTGCCCGGGCCACTGTAGGTGACGATGACACGCAAGAGGTCGCCGGCGCGGGCTGACCCGATGGTCGCCTGCAAGCCGTCTGAAATTCGATCGCCGTCACGGTCGATGAGATGCGCGGGTCGGGCAGCATTGGCGCCCGGTACGGGATGCAAGGAATCGGGCAGCGGCGCAGCCGAGATCGAGAAAGCAAGAAACCCCAGACAACCCAACATGGCGAGATGGCGCATTTTCGTATTCCTTGTCCGCGTGAAGTAACCGGCCACAGTGATTCAGACTGCGCTTTTGCGCGGTTTAAAACATGAGCTTTTAGTCCTATCCATGTAGGTGTCTTGTCCTGGTACATCGGGACGAGGACGAGCGCGGCCACTTTCGGGCCCGTCAGCCTATCGACTGTGGCCCGTTGACCTTGGCGGCGCGCTTGTCGTCTTTCGCTTACTCGAAGCTGGCGCGCAGCACCCACTCGAGTTCAAGGGTCACGGTCAGGGGGTCATCGTACTTTTCGTGCAGATTGGTGCGCTGTCAGCATCATCCAATTATCGAAAAGAAGGTGTCTCGGACCTGTTTGCGTCAGTGAATGACCAGAACGGCTGTGTCCCCTTGATCGAGCACGTGCTGCATCTCACTCCCCAGCAGCATCCGTCGCACGCCCTTCCTGGCATGCGACGCCATCACCACCAGGTCGCAGCCGTGCTTTCGGGTCGCTGACAGGATTGCGTCGGCCACATGGTCGGACGCCAGCGTGACGGCCTTGACCTCGAGCCCGCGTGCGCCAGCAAGATCGCGGACTTGATCCACGGCGCACTGGCCGATCTCGGCCCAACTCCGCTCCACGCGTGCCACTTGGTCCATCTCCAGCGCAAAGCCACCTTCGAAATAGGCCGTCGGGTAGCGCGGCACCACGTACAGGACGACCAGGTCGGCGTGCAAGGCCGCCGCAAGATCCACAGCCACGTCGGCCGCCTTCAGGGACAGCCCGGACCCATCCGTGGGAAAGAGGATTCGGTGAAACATGGTTTGGCCATGATGGGCAGCGCGGGCGCCCGCCGCCATCAGACAAAACCGACAAGAGCCATCTTTCAGCCTGGCGGGTCAGATCAGCGGCAGCCTGGACCGCGCCTGATCGAGGCAGCCCAGCAGGAACTTCAGCTCTTCGCGGGCGGCTTGCCGCAACTGCCGGGTCTGCGCAATCGCTGCCGCGGACGGGGCCGCGCCCTGCCCCTCCACGTACAGGTCCAGCGTGTTCGACAGCCGCAGTTCGGACTGCAGGGCTTGTTCGTCGGCGGCGCGCCATTGCGCCAGGCAGTCGTCGAACGGTTGAACGCGGGAATCGGGCCTCATGGTTATGTATTAGAGCGCACCGTATCGGCCGCCGGATTGACAGGCGTCAAGGTCGCCGGCGTGCAAGGCGGCCATCTCGATCCGAGACGCCGGACGGCGCGCCCGGCCTGCGCCATTTCACCTACACTGGGCTGGCGCTCATGCGCAAATCCCGGAGCGGCGCGGCTACCCGTTGCGCTTGTTCCGTAACCACTGACCAAGCGCGCGACACAATCGCGCAAGGGGAATACAGATGAGCCAGCAGCGCCCTGCGCTACGCTTGCACGTGCCGGAGCCCACGGGGCGCCCGGGCTGCAAGACCGATTTCTCGTACCTTCACGTCTCGCCCGCCGGCCAGGTGCGCCGGCCGGATATAGACACCACCCCCAAAGACACCGACGACCTGGCCTACAGCCTGGTGCGTGTGCTGGACGAAGACGGCCGGGCCCAGGGGCCGTGGGCGCCGTCCATCGAGCCGGCCCGGCTGCGCAAAGGGCTGCGAGCGATGATGAAGACACGCGTCTTCGACGCCCGC
This sequence comes from Ramlibacter sp., assembly GCA_035476755.1. Taxonomy (GTDB): domain Bacteria; phylum Pseudomonadota; class Gammaproteobacteria; order Burkholderiales; family Burkholderiaceae_C; genus Ramlibacter. Next base: position 7,447 of record DATILF010000058.1, on the reverse strand, counting down.
ATGCTGATCGCGCAGCGCCAGAAAAAGCTCTCCTTCTATATGCAGAGCCTGGGCGAGGAAGCCATCGGCACTGCCCATTCCTTCGCGCTTGAGGCGGGCGACATGTGTTTTCCCACCTACCGCCAGCAAAGCCTGCTGCTCGCCCGCGACGACGTGCCGATGGTGGAGCTGATCTGCCAGTTGATGAGCAACGAGCGCGACCCGCTCAAGGGCCGCCAGCTGCCGGTCATGTATTCGTACAAGCGAGCCGGCTTTTTTTCCATCTCGGGCAACCTGGCCACGCAGTTCATCCAGGCCGTGGGCTGGGGCATGGCGTCCGCCATCAAGGGCGACACCCGCATCGCCTCGGCCTGGATCGGCGACGGCGCCACGGCCGAAGCCGATTTCCACACGGCGCTGACTTTCGCCCACGTCTATCGCGCCCCGGTGATCCTGAACGTGGTGAACAACCAATGGGCGATCTCCACCTTTCAGGCCATCGCGGGCGGCGAAGCGACGACGTTTGCCGCGCGCGGCGTGGGCTGCGGCATCGCCTCGCTGAGGGTGGACGGGAACGATTTTCTCGCCGTGTATGCCGCTTCGCTGTGGGCAGCCGAGCGCGCGCGCAGCAACCTGGGCCCGACCCTGATCGAGTGGGTGACGTACCGGGCCGGCCCGCACTCCACATCGGACGATCCTTCCAAGTATCGGCCCGCGGACGACTGGGCGCGTTTCCCGCTGGGTGACCCGATCGCGCGCCTCAAGAGCCACCTGATCGGCCTGGGCGAATGGTCCGAGGCCCAGCACGAGCAGGTGCAAAAGGAACTGGAAAGCGAAGTGGCCGCCGCGCAGAAGGAGGCCGAGCGCCACGGCACGCTACTGGATGGGCACATCCCCAGCGCCGCCGCGATCTTCGACGATGTGTACAAGGACATGCCGGAACATTTGCGCCGGCAGCGCCAGGAACTGGGGGTATGACCATGCTGACCAAGACCAAGAACCCCGATTCCGCGGCGCTGGCGCAGAAGACCACGCCGATGACGATGATCCAGGCGCTGCGCTCGGCGATGGACGTGATGATGGCCCGCGACGACAACGTCGTCGTGTATGGCCAGGATGTCGGCTACTTCGGCGGCGTCTTTCGCGTCACCGAGGGCCTGCAGCAGAAGTACGGCAAATCGCGCTGTTTCGATGCGCCGATCTCCGAAGGCGGCATCGTCGGCACGGCCGTGGGCATGGGCGCTTATGGCCTGCGGCCTGTGGTCGAGATCCAGTTCGCCGACTATTTCTATCCGGCCTCGGACCAGATCGTCTCCGAGGCGGCGCGGCTGCGTTATCGCTCGGTGGGTGACTTTACGGCGCCCATCACCATCCGAATGCCCTGCGGCGGTGGCATCTATGGCGGGCAGACCCACAGCCAGAGCCCGGAGGCGCTGTTCACGCACGTGTGCGGGCTGCGCACGGTGATGCCCAGCAACCCGTATGACGCCAAGGGCCTGCTGATCGCCTCCATCGAAAACGACGATCCGGTGATCTTCCTGGAGCCCAAGCGGCTTTACAACGGCCCGTTCGACGGCCACCATGACAAACCCGTCGTGCCCTGGTCGAAACACCCGCTGGGCAACGTGCCGGACGGCTACTACACGGTGCCGCTGGAGTCGGCCACCGTGTTTCGGCCGGGCAAGGATCTCACCGTGCTGACCTACGGCACCATGGTCTGGGTCTCGGAAGCCGCGGCCAACGAGACCGGCATCGATGCCGAAATCATCGACCTGCGCTCCCTCTGGCCGCTGGATTTGGACACCCTCATCGCCTCCGTGAAGAAGACCGGGCGCTGCGTGGTGGTGCACGAGGCCACGCGCACCAGCGGCTTCGGCGCGGAGCTCGTGTCGCTGGTGCAGGAGAACTGCTTCTACCACCTGGAGGCGCCCATCGAGCGCGTCGCCGGTTGGGACACGCCCTACCCGCATGCGCAGGAATGGGCCTACTTCCCGGGCCCGAAGCGCGTCGGTGAAGCGTTCAAGCGCGCGATGGAGGCATGATTATGGGCACCCATACCATCAGGATGCCGGACATCGGCGAAGGCATTGCGGAAGTCGAACTCGTGGCCTGGCGCGTGCAGCCGGGCGATACCGTCCAGGAAGACCAGGTCCTCGCCGACGTGATGACCGACAAGGCGACGGTGGAGATCCCGTCCCCGGTGGTCGGGAAGGTGCTTTCGCTCGGCGGTGAAGTCGGCCAGCAGATTGCGGTCGGCGCCGAGTTGATTCGCCTGGAAGTCGAAGGCGCGGGCAACGAGAGAAGTTCGCCAGCGAAACCTGCTCACGCTGCAGCCTCTGCGGCCGTCAACGCACCCGCCGCCCCGGCGCCCTCACCGGCGGGCGCGGCGGCCATGCAGGCACCCGCCTTTGCGCCGGCACAGAGGGCAAACAGCGAACCCGTCAAGTCTCCCGCACGGCCCGTGTCAGCCCCCTTGCGGCCGGCGGGTGAGAAGCCGCTTGCTTCGCCTTCGGTACGGCGGCGAGCGCTGGAACTCGGCATCGAACTGCAGTACGTGCACGGCAGCGGGCCGGCCGGGCGCATCGTGCATGAGGACCTGGACGTGTACCTCGCCTCGCGCGGGCAGCCCATGCAAGGCCGCGCCGGCGCGGCTTATGCCGAAAGGCATGACGAAGAGGCGATCCCGGTCATCGGGCTGCGGCGCAAGATCGCCCAGAAGATGCAGGAAGCCAAGCGGCGCATCCCCCATTTCAGCTACGTGGAGGAGATCGACGTCACGGAACTGGAAGACCTGCGCGCCAGGTTGAACGCGAAATATGCGGCCAAGCGCGGCAAACTGACGCTGTTGCCGATGCTGGCGCGCGCGGTGGTGCTGGCCGTGCGCGATTATCCGCAGTTGAACGCGCGCTTCGATGATGACGGCGGCGTCGTCACGCAATATGGCGCAGTGCACCTGGGCGTGGCCGCGCAGACGCAGGCCGGCCTCATGGTGCCGGTGGTACGCCATGCGGAAGCCCACGACCTGTGGGCCTGCGCGGCGGAGATCAGCCGCCTGGCCGAGGCGGCCCGCACCGGCAAAGCCTCGCGCGAGGAACTGTCAGGCTCCACCATCACGATATCCAGCCTGGGGCCGCTGGGCGGTATCGCCAGCACCCCGGTCATCAACCACCCCGAAGTGGCCATCATCGGCGTCAACCGCATCGTCCTGCGGCCGGTGATGCGGCAAGGCGCCGTCGTCGCGCGGCAGATGATGAACCTGTCGTCCTCGTTCGACCACCGCGTGGTGGACGGCTTGCATGCCGCGGAATTCATCCAGGCCATCCGCGCCCTGCTGGAGTCACCCGCCCTGCTCTTCGTCGAACCATGAAAAACCTGAACACGACTTTGCTGGTGATCGGAGGCGGGCCCGCGGGTTACGTCGCCGCCATTCGCGCGGGCCAGCTGGGGGTGCCCACGATCCTCATCGAGGGCGAGGCCCTGGGAGGCACCTGCCTGAACATCGGTTGCATCCCTTCCAAGGCCCTGATCCATGCCGCGGAGGAGTTCGACAAGGCCCGCCACTGGGCCAACAGCTCGGCCCTGGGCATCCGGGTCCTGTCGCCCTCGATCGACCTGTCGCAGACCATCCGCTGGAAAGACGGCATCGTCCAGCGCCTGACCGGCGGCGTGGGCGCCTTGCTGAAGAAGAACGGGGTGCAGGTGATCCAGGGCTGGGCCACGATCCTGGATGGCAAGACCGTGGAAGTGCAGCCGGCTGCCGCAGACCCGGTCCGTATCCAATGCAGCCACCTGTTGCTGGCCACAGGTTCGGTGCCGCTTGAAGTGCCGACCCTGCCGTATGGCGGCCGGGTCATCTCCTCGACCGAGGCGCTCGCGCCCGACGCCCTGCCCCGGCGCCTGGTCGTGGTGGGCGCCGGCTACATCGGTCTGGAGTTGGGCATGGCCTATCGCAAGCTCGGGGCCGAGGTGGCCGTGGTCGAAGCCACGGACCGCATCCTGCCGGCCTACGACGAGGAATTGACCCGGCCGGTCCTCGCGTCGCTCAAGCGCCTGGGCGTGGTCTTGCACCTGCGGTGCAGCGTGGAAGGTTTGACCACGGCAGGCGACGCCGTCCGGGTGCGAAGCGCCACTGCGGATGATTTCGCGCTGCCCGCCGACAAGGTGCTGGTTGCCGTGGGCCGCAGGCCGAGAACGGAGGGTTTCGGCCTGGAGGGCTTGCGGCTGGACATGGCCGGCCGGGCCGTGAAGGTGGATGCGCAATGCCGCACTTCGATGCGTGACGTCTGGGCCATCGGAGATGTGACGGGCGAGCCCATGTTGGCGCACCGGGGCATGGCCCAGGGCGAGATGGTGGCGGAGATCATTGGCGGGCGGCGCGGGGCGGCGGCCCCTGGCGTGGTGCCCGCCATCTGCTTCACCGATCCCGAAGTGGTGGTGGCCGGCCTGTCGCCCGGGCAGGCGGCGCCATCAGGCCTGGAGGTCATTTCGGCGTCTTTCCCTTTTGCAGCCAATGGCCGGGCCATGACGCTGGAATCCAGCGAGGGCTTTGTGCGCGTTGTGGCACGGCGGGACAACCACCTGGTCGTCGGCTGGCAGGCGGTGGGGCGATCCGTGTCAGAACTGAGCACCGCGTTCTCGCAGTCCATCGAAATGGGCGCCCGGCTGGAAGACGTGGCCGGGACCATGCATGCCCACCCGACGTTGGGTGAAGCCGTGCAAGAGGCCGCCCTGCGTGCGCTGGGCCATGCCCATCACATCTAGCGAACACACGAGAACCAAAGGAGTATGCCCGGCTGAAAATCGAAACGTCTTCACGATTCGTTACCAAGCTGTTGATTTGAATGTTGTTTTTTGTGAACTTGGTCACGTTTTTGACTTGCGCTTCAGGCAGCCTCGGAATAACTTGTAATCTAGGAACAACACACTTGTTTCCTCCGGGGACAAATACAACTTTATGCGTTGGCTGAAACCTAACCTCCGAAGCAGCATCTATGGCTTGCTGGGCAATCCTGTGGCGCCCTCCGAATCGATCCTCGAGAACGGTACCGAAGACATCCGGGAGTCCATGCTGGCCATGATGGGCGAGGCAGGGCCCAAGCATTTCCCCCAGATCACCCGGCGCATTCGCTACGCCAATGACATCCAGGCGCTGTGGTACCTGCGAGGCGACTTGATGGCGGCCCTGGCCAGCATGTATGGCGAGGTGAAAGCGCGGGAAAAGGTGGCCTCGGTCACTGCGCAGTTCCAGGGCCTTCTGCCCAGCGGGCTTGGTTCCCGCCCCAGCCCGCTGGTCGGCTGACGCCCCTTCGCCACCTCAGTGGTGGTGCCCCCACAGCACGAACGCGTCGCGCCCCTCCACCGCCAGGTGCACCTTGGCGCCCACAGGCAGCGCCACCTTGGTCGGCACGTGGCCGAACGGCAGGCCGGTGAACACCGGCGCCTTGACCTGGCGCCGCAGCCAGTCCACCACGGTCTGGAGCTTGTAGCCCTTGTCGTGGGGCGCGGGTCGGTAGTTGGTGAAGTGCCCCAGGATGATGGCTTTCTGGCGCCCCAGGATGCCGGCATACAGCAGCTGCGTCAGCATCCGTTCGACCCGATACGGGTGCTCGTGCACGTCCTCCACGAAGAGGATGCCGCCCTTGATGTTCGGCATCCACGGCGTGCCCACCATGGCCGCGAGGATCGCGAGGTTGCCGCCCCATAGTTCGCCCTTCACTTGCAGGGGCTGCGACAGCGCTTCAGCGCGCGGCAATTGCCACCCGGCGCCCTCGCCCTGCCCGCTCACGAGGTCCTCGAAGCAGGCTTGCATGATGTCATCGGGCTCGCCTTCCACGCCGAAATCCTCGCCCAGGGCGGGGCCTGACCAGGTGATGGCGCCGGTCTCGGCCAGCACGGCATTCTGGAACGCGGTGAAGTCGCTCAGGCCGACGAAGCGCGTGCCCTTGGCGATGGCCTTGGCCACGGCCTTGTAGCGGATGGCCGGCAAAAGGCGCGTGAGGCCGTAGCCACCCCGCGTGATCAAGGCCACGTCGGCGCCGCTGGCGGCAGCGCGATGGATGGCGGCCAGACGGGTCTCGTCGTCACCGGCAAACCGCATCTGCCGCGCGAAGACGGCTTCATCGAGTTCCACCTCGTGGCCCAGGGCCTGGAGCCGGGCGACGCCGCGCCGGATGACGGCCTTGTCGCCCACGGCGCTCGAAGGCGAGAAGATATAGATATGTTTTTTCACGGGCGGAAGTATCCCACCGCCGCCCGGGCGATGGGCTCGCCATGCTCCTGCACGAAGTGCCCCGCCTGTTCGATCACCATGGGATCGGGGCAGCCGCGGATGATTTCACACAGCCCCTGCATCACGGGCGGCCCCAGCACGGGGTCCTGCGCGCCGACCGCCATGAAGGTCTGCCCGGTCCATTGCGAACGCCAGAATTCGCGGGCCTGCCGCGATACAAGCGCGCCGTCGGCGTCGGGCGAGTCCGGCACCATCGGCGGGAAGGCACGCAAGGCGGCCCGATGCCCGCGGTCCGGAAAAGGTGCGTTGTAGGCCGCGCATTCTTCGGGCGTCATCTGCGGATTGCCCCGCGCAAACAAGCGGGCCACGTCGAACTCCGGGTTTTTTGCGCACATCTCGCGCCACGCCACGAAGCCGGGGCCAAGCGGCGCGTCGCCAGTCGCCAGCGCCGTGTTCATCACCAGCAAGCCCCGATAGCGCTCGGGCGCGGCCATGGGCAGCGTCAGGCCCAGCAAACCACCCCAGTCCTGCACCACCAGCACCACCTGGTGCAGATCGAGCCGCTCGATGAATTCCAGTAACAGTTGCCGATGCCAGGTGAAGCTGTGCGCCGACGCTTTCTTGGGCTTGTCGCTCTTGCCGAAGCCGATCAGGTCCGGCGCGACCACGCGATGCCCCGCTTCCAGGAACACCGGGATCATCTTGCGGTACAGGTAGCTCCAGGCCGGGTTGCCATGCAGGCACAGCCACGTGAGCGGCGCCTGGGCCGCGCCTTCGTCGAGGTAGTGCATGCGCAACCCGCCCAGCGACGGCAGGTCGGCGACGTAGTGCGGCGCCCAGGGATAGCCTGGCAAGCCGGTGAAGCGGCTGTCGGCCGGCCGCACGGCGTCGTCGCGCAAGGGTTGGCTCACGGCACGGCCCTCCTCGCGCCGGCTCTTGAAAAAATCGCTGAGCAGGCCCGCACATTCGTTCTGCATCACGCCGCCCTCGACGGCGGTCTGGTGATTCAGTTGGGCCTGCGCAAAGACGTCGATGACCGAGCCCGCGGCGCCGGTCTTGGGATCGGTGGACGCGTAAACCACACGCGCGAGTCGCGCATGGAGCATGGCGCCGGCGCACATGGCGCAGGGCTCCAGCGTCACGTAGAGGCTGCAGCCATCCAGGCGGTAGTTGCCGAGTGCCTGCGCGGCGGCTCGCAATGCCACGATCTCCGCATGCGCCGTGGGGTCGGAACTGCCC
>DATILF010000057.1:0-5270 GCA_035476755.1 Ramlibacter sp. | reverse complement strand
TACTGGACCCAGCCCGTCAGCGTGATCGAGATGATCAACACGCCGAACGCGACGGAGTCCGGTGCATGGGGGAACAGCGCGCGGCCCACGCCGGCGATCAGCAGCGCGACCAGGATCGCCGGGAAGGACAGCATCACGTCGCACAGGCGCATCAGGGCGGTGTCGATCCAGCCGCCGCGAAAGCCCGCCAGAAGGCCCAGCGCCACCCCGATGATCATGGAGAAGATCACCGAGGCCACCCCCACCACGAGCGAGATGCGTGCGCCGTAGATCAGCGCGGACAGGATGTCGCGGCCCTGGTCGTCGGTGCCCAGCGGGTACTTGCCGCTGCCCTCGGCCTGCCAGGCCGGCGGCAGCCGCGCATCGCTCAGCTCCAGCGTGGTGAGGTCGAACGGGTTGTGCGGCGCGATCCACCCGGCGAACACCGAGCAGATCACGCAGACCAAGGCGATGGCCGCGGCCAGGATGGCCATCGGCGAGGTCCGGAAGCTGTAGGCGACGTCGCTGTGCCAGGCACGCCGCAGCCAGCTTTCCTTCTGGCCCGTCATCACTTGACCACGATGTATTTCCAGGGCATCTCGTTGCCCGGCAACTGGACCACCTCGATGTTCTTCCTGGCGCCCCAGTTCAGCGCCTGCTGGTGCAGCGGAATGTGGCCGACCTCATCCTGGTGGATCTTGACGGCCTCGCGGATCATCTGGTTGCGCTTGGCCGGATCGATCTCGGAAGCGATCAGCCGGGTCAGCTCGTCCACCCGGGCATTGCTGTAGGCGCCGAGGTTGAACTGGCCCTGCCCGCCCTCACCCGGGCTGGCCATGATCGGCCTGAGCACGTTGTGCGCATCCACCGTGCTGGAGGTCCAGCCCAGCATGTAGAAGCTGGTGTTGCGGGGCAGGATCTTGGGGAAGTAGGTGGCCTTGGTTTCGGCTTCCAGGTTGATCTTCACGCCGATGCGCGACAGGTTTGCGGCCACCGCCTGGCAGATTTCGGAGTCGCTCACGTAGCGGTCGTTCGGGCAATTCATCTTGACCTCGAAGCCACTGGGGTAGCCGGCCTCGGCCAGCAGCTTCCTGGCCGCCTCCGGGTCGTAGGGCATGCGCTTGCCGAGATCGGCCGCATAGCCGTTCACCTGCGGCGGGAACATCTGCGCGACCGGCGTCGCGGCGCCGCGCATCACCTTGGAGCGGATGGTGTCCACGTCGATGGCCTGGTAGAAGGCCTGGCGCACGCGCTTGTCCTTGAAGGGGTTCTTGCCCTTCACGTTGGAGAACAACAGCTCGTCGCGCTTCTGGTCCATGCCCAGAAAGATGACGCGCAGTTCCGGGCCCTGCAGCATCTTGAGGTTGGCGTTGGCCTTGACGCGGTCCACGTCCTGCACGGGCACCGGCTCCATCACGTCGACTTCGCCGGACAGCAGCGCGGCCACGCGCGTGGCGTCACTGCCGATGGTGTTGAAGACCACCTCGGTCACATTGCTGTCGATCTTTTCCCAGTAGTTGGGGTTGCGCTTGTACACGGTCTTCACGCCGGGCTGGCGTTCGGCCAGCATGAACGGACCGGTGCCGTTGGCCTTGAAGGTGGCCGCGTTCTCGACCTTCTTCTTCACGTCCACCGACTTGGTCGCCCCGTTGGCCTCGCACCACTTCTTGCTCATGATGAACCAGGTGTAGACCTGTTCCGGCAGGATCGGGAACGGCGCGCTGGTTTCGATGTCGATGCTGTGGTCGCTCACCTTGCGGATCTGCTTGATCGCACCCACGGTGCTCTTCAGGTCGGAGCCTTCGGAGTTGGCGCGCTCGTAGCTGAAGATGACGTCGTCGGCGGTGAACGGCGTGCCGTCATGGAACTTGACGTTCTGCCGCAGCTCGAAGCGCCAGACGGTCGGCGCCGTCTGCTTCCAGGAGGTCGCCAGGGCCGGCGCCAGCTTGTAGTTCGCGTCACGCGTCACCAGCGAATCGAACAGGTTGCTCATCACGGTCAGCTGCAGGGATTCGTTGAGCGCGTACGGGTCCATGGAGACGGCATCCCCCTGGTTGCCGATCTTGATCGTGACCGCATGGGCGACGGGTGCGGCGAACGCGAGCGCGGCGGCGAGTGCGCCGGCAAGCAGGGTGGGCTGGAATTTCATCGGGTTCTCCTCGGTGGATCGGATTTCAATCGGAAAGCGGAAGGGATTGCTCGACCAGCCCGGCATGCAGCGCCGAGCCGAGCGGAAGAATGTCGTCGTTGAAGTCGTAGCGGCTGTTGTGCAGGAAGCAACTGCCTTCCCCGCCCTGGCCGATGCGCAGGTAGGCACCGGGCTTGACCTGCAGCATGAAGGAGAAATCTTCGGCGCCCATGCTGGGCTCCATGTCGCGCACCACGTTCTCGTGGCCCACCAGCGATTGCGCGACATCGGCCGCGAAAAGCGCCTCGCGCTGCGAATTGACGGTGGCCGGATAGATGCGGTCGTACTGCACGGTGGCCGTGGCGCCGAACCCCAGCGCGACGGCACTGCACAGCTCGCTCAGGCGCCGCTCCACCAGTTCCTGCACCTCGGGGCTGAAGGTGCGCACGGTGCCCACCAGCGTGGCCTTGCCGGGAATCACGCTCATGGCATTCAGGTCGCCGGCCTGGATGGCGCAGAGGCTCACCACGGCGCCGTCCACCGGCCGCACGTTGCGCGAGACGATGCTCTGCGCGGACGTGATGATGTGCGCGGCCACCAGCACCGGATCGATGGCCAGGTAGGGATGCGCTCCATGTCCGCCCTTGCCGGTGATCTCGATGGTGACGCGGTCGGCGGCGGCCATCAAGGGGCCGGGGCTGGTGCCTATCATGCCGGGCCGCATGGCCGGCCAGTTGTGCATGGCATAGACGGCCTCCACCGGGAAGCGATCGAACAATCCGTCCTGGATCATGGCCTTGGCGCCGGCAAAGCCCTCTTCGCCCGGCTGGAAGATCAGGACCGCGGTGCCATCGAAGTTGCGGGTCTCGGCCAGGTAGCGCGCGGCGCCGACCAGCATGGCGGTGTGGCCGTCATGGCCGCAGCCGTGCATCATGCCGCCGCGGGTGGACTTCCACGGAAATTCGTTGTGCTCGGTCATCGTGAGCGCGTCCATGTCGGCGCGCAGGCCGATCAAGCGGCCGCTGCCGCTGCGCCGGCCCCTGATAACGCCCACCGTCCCAGTCTTGCCGATGCCGGTGTGGATCTCGTCCACGCCGCAGAGCTTCAGGGCCTCCTGCACACGGGCCGAGGTGTAGACCTCCTCGAACCCGAGTTCGGGGTGCGCGTGCAGGTCGCGGCGCAGCGCCGTCAGCTCGGGATGGAACTGCGCGATGTGCGCGAAGGCCCGGCCCTCCGCCCGCAACCTCGGCGTGGGGGGGGCGAGCATCAGTGCCCTCCCGCGTTGCTCACGCGCAGCCGCGGGTCCACGGCGAAGTACAGGAGGTCAACCACCAGGTTGATGACAACGAAGATGAGCGCGATGAGGCACAGGTAGGCGGCCATCACCGGGATGTCGGCGAAGGTCACGGCCTGGATGAACAGCAGCCCCATGCCCGGCCACTGGAATACCGTCTCGGTGATGATGGCGAAGGCGATCAGGCCGCCCAGCTGCAGGCCAGTGATGGTCATGACCGGCACCAGTGTGTTCTTCAGCGCGTGGCCGAAATGGATGGTGCGGTCGGACAGGCCGCGTGCCCGCGCGAACTTGATGTAGTCGGTGCGCAGCACTTCGAGCATCTCGGCGCGCACCAGCCGCATGATCAGCGTGAGCTGGAAGATGGCGAGCGTGACCGCGGGCAGCACGATGTGGTGCCAGCCCTTGGCCTTGAGCAGGCCCGTGGACCACCAGCCGATCTGCACGGTTTCTCCGCGGCCGAAACTAGGGAACCAGCCGAGTTGCACCGCGAAGACGAGGATCAGCAGGATGCCGATCAGGAACGTGGGCAGCGACACGCCCAGCAACGAAAGGGTCATGAAGACCTGGCTCAGGAACTTGCCCCGGCGCAGCGCCGCGTACACGCCCATGGGGATGCCCAGGGCCAGCGCGAGCAACGCCGCCATCAGCGCCAGTTCCAGCGTGGCCGGGAAGCGCTCGGCGATCAGGCGCGAGACCTTGGCGCCCTGGCGCAAGCTCAGGCCGAACTCGCCCTGCGATGCGTTCACCAGGAAGTGCCAGAACTGCACGATGAAGGGCTTGTCCAGCCCCAGGTCGGCGCGCAGCTCACGGATCTGCTGCGGCGAGGCGTCCTGCCCCAGCAGGAAGACAACCGGATCGCCAACATACTGGAACAGCAGGAATGCGATGAACGCCACGCTGACCATGACGATCACGGCCTGGATCAGGCGGCGCAGGATGAAGGCGAACATTCGTGTTTACGCTGGCGGGTGGCCGATGCTAGCAGAGCAAGTGCCATGCCGACACAGGGTTTCCTTTAGGCCTAAAGGAATTGCCGCGCGCGATCCAGACAGTACGAGGCCGCGCCCACAGCCTCGTACTGGCGGGCATTCAGTTCACCTTGACCAGGCGCCAGTCGAGGCGGTTGTCCGCGCGGTGCACCACCTCGATGTTCTTCTTCATGGCCCACGGAATGATCTGGTTGTGCAGCGGAATGTGCGACACCGTGTCATTGCTGAGCTGCAGGCCCTCGGTGAGGAAGCGGTTGCGCACCGGCAGGTCGGTCTCCACCTTCACGCGGTCCACGATGACGTCCATGCGCGGATTGCTGTAGCGGCCCACGTTGTAGTTGCCGTCCCCGCCGGTGCCGACGGTGCGCACCAGCGATTGCAGGCTGTACAGCGCATCGAACGTCGGCACGCCCCACCCCAGCATGTAGATGCTGGCTTCGTAGCGCTGGATCATCGGGAAATAGGTCACCAGCGGCAGCGTGCGCAGCTTGGCCCGCACACCGATGCGCGACCACATCGCCGTGACGGCCTGGCAGATTTCCTCGTCGTTGATGTAGCGGTTGTTCGGGCAGGCGAAGTCCACCTCGAAGCCTTGCGGATAGCCGGCCTCGGCCAGCAGCTTCTTGGCCCCCTCCACGTCGTAGGGCATGCGCTTGTGCACCGCCTCGGTCCAGCCGTTCACCTGCGGCGCCACCAGCGTCCCGGTGGGCTGCGACAGGCCCCGCATGGTCACGCGGTGCAGGCTGTCGCTGTCGATGGACTGATACAGCGCCTTGCGCACGCGCAGGTCCTTCAGCGGGTTCTTGCCCTTGATGTTGGAGCCCGGCAGCTCATCGCGGTGCTGATCCATGCCGAAGAAGATGGTGCGGTTCTCGAC
>DATILF010000056.1:0-7558 GCA_035476755.1 Ramlibacter sp. | reverse complement strand
TTCGAGTCGGTCGAAGCGGAAGGCGAGCGCATTCTTCACTCGGATTGACCTTGGTCAAGCCCATCCAGGCGCCGTGAGGCGAGACTGGGAGTGTCACGACAAGAAGGTGCTCCCATGAATGAAAACCCCGCTTCCGTCGCCTCCTACAACGACAGCGTCGTCCGCCAGTTCTCGCTGATGGCCGTTGTCTGGGGCGTCGTCGGCATGCTGGTCGGCGTGTTCATCGCCGCGCAGCTGGCTTGGCCGGAACTGAACTTCGGCATACCCTGGCTGAGCTATGGGCGCTTGCGCCCGCTGCACACGAACGCCGTCATCTTCGCCTTCGGCGGCTGCGCGCTATTTGCCACCAGCTACTACGTGGTGCAGCGCACCTGCCAGGTTCCCCTGTTTCTGTCGAAGCTGGCCTCGTTCACCTTCTGGGGCTGGCAGGCCGTGATCGTGGGCGCGGCGATCAGCCTGCCGCTGGGCTACACGTCCGGCAAGGAATACGCCGAGCTCGAGTGGCCCATCGACATCCTGATCACGCTGGTGTGGGTGGCCTACGCCATCGTGTTCTTCGGCACCATCGGCATGCGCAAGGTGCGCCACATCTACGTCGCCAACTGGTTCTACGGCTCGTTCATCCTGGCCGTCGCCATCCTGCACCTGGTCAACAGCGCCGCGGTGCCCGCGGGCTGGATGAAGTCCTACTCGGCGTATGCCGGCGTGCAGGACGCCATGATCCAGTGGTGGTACGGCCACAACGCGGTGGGCTTCTTCCTCACCGCCGGCTTCCTGGGCATGATGTATTACTTCATCCCGAAGCAGGCCGAGCGGCCGGTGTACAGCTATCGCCTGTCCATCGTGCACTTCTGGGCCCTGATCTTCACCTACATGTGGGCCGGTCCGCACCATCTGCACTACACCGCCTTGCCCGACTGGACCCAGTCCCTGGGCATGGTCTTCTCGCTGATCCTGCTGGCACCCAGCTGGGGCGGCATGATCAACGGCGTGATGACGCTCTCGGGCGCCTGGCACAAGCTGCGCGACGACCCCGTGCTGCGCTTCCTGATCGTCTCGCTGTCGTTCTACGGCATGAGCACGTTCGAGGGCCCGATGATGTCCATCAAGACCGTCAACGCGCTGTCCCACTACACCGACTGGACCGTGGGCCACGTGCACTCCGGCGCCCTCGGCTGGGTCGGCCTCATCTCCATGGGCTCGCTGTACTACCTGATCCCGCGCCTGTTCGGCCAGAAGAAGATGCACTCCGTGCCGGCCATCGAGCTGCACTTCTGGATGGCCACGATCGGCATCGTGCTGTACATCGCCGCGATGTGGATCGCCGGAGTGATGCAGGGCCTGATGTGGCGCGCTGTGAATGGTGACGGCACGCTGACCTACACCTTCGTGGAGTCGGTCAAGGCCACCTATCCCTTCTACGTGATCCGCGTCCTGGGCGGCCTGCTGTACCTGGGCGGGATGCTGGTGATGGCCTGGAACACCTGGATGACGGTCGCCCGCGGCCACTCGATGCGCGCCGCCATCCCCATGCCCCAAGCCGCCTGACGGAGTCCAGACAATGAGCGACAACACAACCTCCAAGCCCGGCTTCTCGCACGAGAAGATCGAGACCAGCAACTTCCTGATGATCGTGCTGATCCTGCTCGTGGTCGCCATCGGCGGCCTGGTCGAGATCGTGCCGCTGTTCTTCCAGAAGTCCACCACCGAGCCGGTGCAGGGCATCAAGCCCTACACCGCGATGCAGCTCGCGGGCCGGGACGTCTACCTGCGCGAGGGCTGCTACAACTGCCATTCGCAGATGATCCGGCCGTTCCGCGCCGAGACCCTGCGCTACGGCCACTACTCGGTGGCGGGCGAGTTCGTCTATGACCACCCGTTCCAGTGGGGCAGCAAGCGGACCGGCCCGGACCTGCACCGCGTGGGCGGCAAGTACAGCGACGACTGGCACCGCATCCACCTGAACAACCCGCGCGACGTCGTGCCGGAATCGAACATGCCGGCCTATCCGTGGCTGGAAAAGAACGCCGTGGACGCGGCCGGCATGGCGCCCCGCATGAAGGCGCTGCGCATGGTGGGCGTGCCCTACACCGACGCCGAGATCGCCAAGTCCGCCGAGGACGTGAAAGGCAAGACCGAGATGGACGCCCTGGTGTCGTACCTGCAGGTCCTCGGCCTGGCCCTGAAGTAAGCGAGATTCAACATGGACATCACAACCCTTCGCATCCTGGCGACGCTGGCCTCCTTCGCCACATTCCTGGGCATCGCCTGGTGGGCCTACAGTGGCCGCAACCGTTCGCGCTTCGATGAGGCGGCGCGTATTCCCTTCGACCACGAGGCCTGATCATGAGCGACTTCACCGGTAATTTCTGGTCGGTCTACGTGGCCGGCATCTCCCTGGCCGGCATCCTTGCCTGCCTGCTGCTGCTGTGGGTGACGGCCCGCAAGAAGGTCCCCGCCAGCAGCGACAACACCACGGGCCACGTCTGGGACGAAGACCTGCGCGAGATGAACAATCCGCTGCCGCGCTGGTGGATGTGGATGTTCGTCCTCACCATCGTTTTTTCGCTGTTGTACCTGGTGGCCTATCCCGGCCTGGGCACCTATCCGGGCCAGCTGGGCTGGAGCACGCGCGGCGAGCACGCGGCCGAGATGGACCGCGCCACCCAGGAACTCGCGCCGCTGTATGCGCAATTTACCGGCAAGAAGGCCGAGGAACTGGCCGGGGATGCCAATGCCATGGGTGTGGGCGAGCGCCTTTTCATGAACAACTGCGCCCAGTGCCACGGCTCGGACGCGCGCGGCAGCAAGGGTTTTCCGAACCTGGCTGACCGCGACTGGCTGTACGGCGGCGAGCCCGCGAAGATCGTGGAGACCGTCACGCAGGGCCGCAAGGGCGCCATGCCGCCGATGGGCGCGGCGGTGGGTTCCAGCGATGACGTGAAGAATGTCGCCAACTACGTGCTGAGCCTGTCGGGCAGCCCGCACGATTCGCTGCGCGCGCAACTGGGCAAGGCGAAGTTCACGGCCTGCGCGGCCTGTCACGGCATGGACGGCAAGGGCAACACGGCGCTGGGCGCCCCCAACCTCACCGACGACGTCTGGCTGCATGGCTGGGGCGAGCAGGCGGTGATTGCCATGATCAACCAGGGCAAGAACAACGAGATGCCCGCGCAGGCGGGCAAGCTGACCGAGGCGCAGATCCATGTGCTGGGCGCCTACGTCTGGGGCCTGTCCAACAAGGCGCCAGCCAGGCCCTGACATCCCCTTCCCACCGCAAAGCTTCCGGCCGTACCGTGCAGAACTCGTCCCCCATGCGCAAGGTGATTTCCATCGTCCCGGTTGCGGCCGCCGACGAGAAGATGGAGTCGCTTTATGAAGCGCAGAAGAAGATCTACCCGCGCGCCGTCACCGGGCTCTTCGCCCGCTGGCGCTGGGGCTTCGTCTGGCTCACGCAGCTGATCTTCTACGGCCTGCCGTGGTTTCACTGGGGGACGGAGGCGGGCAGCCGGCAGGCCGTGCTGTTCGACCTGGCGGCGCGGCGCTTCTACATCTTCGGCTATGTGCTGTATCCGCAGGACTTCATCTACCTGACCGGCCTGCTGGTGATCAGCGCGCTCTCGCTGTTCCTTTTCACGGCGGTGGCGGGGCGGCTGTGGTGCGGCTTCGCCTGCCCGCAGACCGTGTACACGGAGATGTTCCTGTGGATAGAGCGCAAGGTGGAAGGGGACCGCAATGCGCGCATGCGCCTGGACGGCTCGCCGTTGACCCTGGAGAAGCTGGTCAAGAAGTGGTTCAAGCACTTCCTGTGGATCAGCCTGGCGCTGTGGACCGGCTTCACGTTCGTCGGCTACTTCTCGCCGATCCGCGAACTGGGCATGGACTTCCTGCGCACCCGCATGAGCTCGTGGGAAGTGTTCTGGGTGTTCTTCTACGGCTTCGCCACCTACGGCAACGCGGGCTTCATGCGCGAGCAGGTCTGCAAGTACATGTGCCCCTATGCCCGCTTCCAGAGCGCGATGTTCGACAAGGACACGCTGATCGTGAGCTATGACATGGCACGCGGCGAGCCCCGCGGCTCGCGTTCGCGCAAGGCCGATCCCGCCGCGCTCTCGCTGGGGGCGTGCATCGACTGCAACCTCTGCGTGCAGGTGTGCCCGACCGGCATCGACATCCGCAACGGCCTGCAGTACGAGTGCATCGGATGCGCCGGCTGTGTGGATGTCTGCGATACGGTCATGGACAAGATGAACTACCCGCGAGGCCTCATCCGGTTCACCACGCAGAACGCCATGGCCCGGGGCTGGCGCGCGCCGGAGATCCGGCGCCACGTGCTGCGCCCGCGCGTGCTGGTGTACAGCGCCGTGCTGCTCGCGCTGTGCTTCGGCGTGGCGTTCAGCCTGGCCCTGCGCACGCCGCTCAAGGTGGACGTGGTGCGCGACCGCGCCTCGCTCGCCCGCATCGTGGCCGGGGGCAAGCTGGAGAACGTCTATCGCCTGCAGATCATGAACGCCACCGAACAGGCGCAGCGCTACCGCATCTCCGCCGACGGCCTGCCGGGGCTGGTGGTGGCGTCCGACGCCGAGTTCGTGGTGGGCCCCGCGGAGTCGCGCTGGGTCCCCGTGCGCCTGCAGGTGCCGTACGGCACCGCGTCGCCCGGCTCGCATCCCATCCATTTCCAGATCGGCACCATCACCCACGACGCCCACGTGAGCGAGAAGTCGGTCTTCCTCGTTCCCCGCTAGGAGACCCCATGAATGAGCAACGCGAATCCCGGCCTTGGTGGCGGCATGGCCACGTGTGGCTGCTGATCTCCGGTCCCGCTGTCGTGGTCGTCGCCGGCCTGGTCACCGCGTGGATCGCGGCGGCAAGCCCGGACCCGGTGGTGGCGGCCGACTACTACCGCCGCGGCATCGAAATCAACAAGACGCTCGCGCGCGAGAAGGCCCTGATGCCAGCCGTACAGGGCCGCAATCACGCGGCGACACCGGCACTGCCCAAGGCGCGTTGAGCTGACGCCCTACGGCCCTACAGGAGACCCGCCATGCTGAACCTGAGACTGATGTGGATTGCGTGGCCGGCCTTTCTTGCCGCATGCGTGCTCGAACTCGTGGTGTTCGCCATGGTGGACCCGCTCGAGCTGGAGTGGTCCGGCCATCCGCTGGCCTGGTCGCGTCAGGGCGTGTACACCGCCGCGTTCTTCTTCTTCTGGGCGGTGAGCCTGGTCGCCTGCGCGCTCACCACGCTGCTCGGCACACCGCCGCCCCAGGTGAAGGACTGCCGCCTGACGCCCGACGAGCGTCCGGAGGGCTGCCCCGAGCGCTGAAGGCTTGCACCCCCTCGGGGGCTGCCGCAGGCAGGGCTGGGGGCCCTTAGCGCCCGTCGTCGTCGCCGCCGCGGATCACCAGCACCGGCACCGGAGCGAGCCGGATGATCTGCTCGGCGCCGCTGCCCATGAGCACGCGCCCCAGGCCGCGCCGGCCGTGCGTGCCCACCACGATCACGTCCGCGTTCCAGAGCTTGGCGGCCTGCGCCACGCTCTCGCCCAGCCGCTCGCCGAGCTGGTCGAACAGCATGTTGTCCACGTCGACGCCCGCGGCCCGCGCCGAGGCGGTGCCTTCATCGAGAATCTTCTGCCCGCTCTCGCGCATGACGCGCAGCAGGTCGCCCGCATAGCCGCCGAAGGGGTCGTAGCCGGAGAGGTAGGCCGTTTCGTCCACCACATGGATCAGCCGCAGGCGGGCCTTGAACGAGCTGGCCAGGTCGATCGCCGTGGCGAGCGCCTGGTTGGCGGTGCCACTGCCGTCCACGGGAACGAGGATGCGCTGGAACATGGAGGCCTCCACGATAGACGAACCGGTTTCACCCGCACCTTGCGCGTGGCGTTGCCATGTGTCAAGCGCCGGGTGCCGTCCAGCGCCTGCAAACTGATGAGCAGGAACCGGCGCTGTGCCAGTTCGCTGGACCGTCAGCACGGTGTCATTGGGTTATGCTGTAATTTTCGGCAGCAGCCACAGCCCCTTCCGTGCCTTTTTCCTCGCTCGACTCCGACAACGCGGCCGCCAGACTGGCGGGCCTGCTCGATTCCGCCATGGACGCCATCATTTCGGTGGACGCGCAGCAGAACATCGTGCTGTACAACCAGGCGGCCGAGCGCATTTTCGGCTGGTCCGGCGAGGAACTGAAGGGCCAGCCGCTCACGCTGCTGATTCCAAAGCGTTACCAGGCGCACCACGCCGACCATGTGAAGCGATTCGGCGAAACCGGTGTCACTTCGCGGCGAATGGGTGCCACGGCCGTCGTGCACGGCCTGCGCCGCACCGGCGAGGAGTTCCCGGTCGATGCCTCCATCTCGCAGGTGGACACGGCGGAAGGCAAACTCTTCACGGTGATCCTGCGTGACGTGACCGAGCGGCTCAAGGCCGAGCAAGAACAGGCGCGTCTCACGCAGCGCCTGGCCGGGCTGCTCGACTCGGCGATGGACGGCATCATCACCGTCGATGAACAGCATCGCATCGTCATGTACAACCAGGCGGCCGAGAAGATCTTCGGCCGGCCGGCCGCCGAGGTGATGGGTCAGCCGTTGGACATGCTCATCCCGGCGCGCTTCCGGCCGGGGCACGATGCGCACGTGCAACGCTTCGCAAACACCGGCGTCACCTCCCGGCGCATGGGGGACGGCACCGTCATCCACGGCATTCGGGCCAACGGCGAGGAGTTTCCGATGGATGCGTCGATCTCGCAGCTGGAAACGGCCGAGGGCAGGCTTTTCACGGTGATCCTGCGCGACGTGACGGAACGCGTGCGCGCCCGCGAGGACCTGGCAGCCTTTGCCACCGAGGCGACCGCCATTCGCGAGCAGGAAAAAAGCCGCGTCGCGCGTGAACTGCACGATGAACTCGCGCAGTCGCTCACCGCGCTGAAGATGGACACCATCTGGGTGCGCGACAATCTCGGCGCCGATCCGCAGGCTGTCGAACGCAAGCTGGGCGGGATGCTCACGATGCTCGATGCCAGCGTGGCTTCCACGCGCCGCATCGCCGCCGACCTGCGGCCCCTGCTGCTGGATGACCTCGGCCTGATGCCCGCCATCGAGTGGCTGGTGCAGAATTTCATGCAGCGTTCGGGCATCCTTTGCGAACTGAAGGCGCCCGAGGACCTGGACCTCGGCGAGCCGTACGCCACGGCGGTGTTCCGCATCGTGCAGGAGTCGCTGACCAACGTCGCCAAGCACTCCCGGGCGAGCCGTGTCGATGTGGCGGTGTTGCGCTTCGGCGCCGAGCTTGTGCTCAGCGTGCGTGACAACGGCATCGGCTTTTCCATCACCGCTTCGCGCAAGCCGAATTCTCTGGGCCTCGCCGGGCTGCGGGAACGCGCGCAGTTGCTCAAGGGCGCCATCAGCGTTCAGAGCGAACCTGGGCTCGGCACCCTCGTGCAGGCGCGCATCCCGGTTTTTGGCGAAGGAGGGGCGGCGTGATCCGTATTGCAATTGCCGACGACCACGCCATCGTGCGCGAGGGCCTCAAGCGCATCGTGTCCGAAGCGCCGGATTTCCAGA
>DATILF010000055.1:0-5731 GCA_035476755.1 Ramlibacter sp. | reverse complement strand
ACGCGCAGCCAGCTGCCCTTGACAGGCTTGCCCCGGTTGAAATCCTCGGTAGAGATGGCCGTGAGCGCCTCGGGCCGGGTCTGGTGGGCATGGCTTGCGCCTGCTACGGGCGCCATCTGGCGGTTCACGCTGCCGATGTACTGAGGACTCGCGCGAAAGCCGGGTTGCCACGCCTCGCCCGGCGCCAGCGGGAACCAGGCCACGCCGCTGCGGCCGGCGGCGATCGGCAGTGTCCACGCGCTGGTCGAGCCGCCGACAAAGGCCACCAGCGCGGGCGCATAAACCGGACGCAGTCCGATGCGCCCGGGCACCCAGGCCCAGCGCGCATCGATCAGTGCCCAACGGCCGTAGTGCGAGGTCGCGAAGCCCCACACCGCCTCGTCGATCCAGGTCCAGCCCCAGGGTGAGATCCATTCCCAGCGCCCGTGGCGATAGGGCGCCCAGTGGGCCACCGTGCCCTGCGGGAACCACACCGGCCCGTGCGTTGCGTCCTGCATCCACTGGCCGTACGCGTCGAGTTGCTGGTAGCCGACCACCTCGCGCGGGACGTGGCGCGCCGAAACCGACTGGTCCTCGCGGCGGTTGCGCTCGGCCGCCCAACGGTCGAAATGGTCCTGCGGCGGCGATTCCTGCGCCATCACCTGAGCCAGCGTGCGCGCGCGAAACGTGATCTGCTGGCCCCCGCCCATCGGCAGCGCCTGGCCCGTTTCGCCGTATACCGCGCCGGTGCCCGAATGGATGGTGACCCGCGTGGTGCCGCGGGCCGCATCGACGTCGATCCGGTAGTCGCCCGGATAAGCCGCACGCCAGGCGAGGTTGGGCGTGTCCACCTCGAAATTCTCGCCCTCGGGCAGGCTGCGCACACGCACGTACACCGTGCCCTGCGTCACGCTCAGCTGCGCGGCCTGGTCATCGAGCGCCAGGATCTCCAGCTGCGTCTGCCCATCCATGCGCACGGCCGACGAGCCAATCTGGATTTCGGCGCGCGAGCCCTTGTCGGTCCACAGCCGGTCGCCGCGTGTGAGCGGCCGGTTGGACTCGACCTCGATCCACTCGTTGTCGCCGGCGGGCGAAAACGTGACGGGCCCCTCGGTGTGGTTCAGCCGGCCGACACGGGCCGGGGGATCGCCTTGCGCGAGCGCCTGGCAGCCCAGCAAGCCCAGGGCCAGCCAGGCGATCCACTGAAGCAAAAGTCGGGGAAATGGGCGGCCGGTTGTCATGAGCGTCCTCTCTCCCAGTAGAACGCTTCAGCCGCAAAAAAGGAGGCAAACGGGAGGTAAAGCGAGCCCGGCCGGATAGCGTTTTTTGTAAACCCGTGTAAAGCGGTGGCCCGGCGGCGCCTGCGCACGCGCGAAGCCAAGCGCCCGCCTTGCCGCGGTCATCACCCAGGCACTATGAAAGCAAAAGTCAGGGCAGGCTGCTGGCGCCTCGATCCGGCCGGGGCGCGGTCGGCAGGGTCTTCTCGATGACCGTTTCGTCCGGCACGTCGTGCGGACCGTCCTCGTCAGGCACCGGCGGAACATCGTCGTCCAGCGGATCGTCGGGGTCTTCGCCGGCCCCTGGGTTCCGGGGTGAACTCATGGCGTTTCTCCTGAGTTGCTCACACATCGGTCCAGCATGGCTGCCGCGCCGCGTTCGGCTATGGCAATTGATCGGCGGTTGACGTAGGACAACTGCCCGAGGGCGGTCGAGCTACTTCGATCTCCTGAGGTTGTCCAGTACCTGCCCCAGCAGCGAGACCAGTTGCCGGCTGTCGGGCCTGCTCAGGCCCGACACGGCCTGCGCGCTCAAGCGCCTGCCCTGCTGGCGCAGGCTTCGTTGCAGGCCCTGCCCATCGTCGGACAGCGAAAGCCTCACGTTGCGCCGGTCGGCTTCGTCCACGTGCGCCACCAGCAGGCTCCGGTCGCGCAGGCCCTTGATGAGCCGCGCGAGCTGGGCCTTGTCGCGCCCGGTGTGCTGCGCCAGGTCGCTCTGCGTGGCGCCGGGGTGATGGCCGAAAAAGCCGAGTACCTTGGCTTCCATATGCGTGATGTCGTGCGGCCCGTCCTTCAACGACCGGAACTGCAGCGAGCGGTACTCGTGCATGACCCGGTGCACCAGCTCCAGCACGTCCTCGGCCGGGCCCTCGGGCGATTGGTTGACATTATCACCTGTTGTCCGCATAATGGATGACATTATCCATCATCCGGTTCCATCTTCCATGACTGTCTCTTCTTCCGCCAGCCGCGTTCAGCGCGTACGCCACGACCTCAAGCGCCGGGAGGTCGAAGTCGTCCGCATCGAGACCCTCAGCCCGCACTTTCGCAGTGTCACTTTCTCGGGCGAGTCGCTGGCCGATTTTGTCAGTGCCTCGTTCGATGACCACGTGAAGTTCATCCTCGATGCCGGGGGTGGCGCGGCGCCGGTCATGCGTGACTACACGCCACGCCGCTACGACGGCGGGCGCGAGCTGACCATCGAATTCGCGCTGCACGGCGATGGGCCCGCCGCCGGTTGGGCGGCCGCGGCGGCCGTCGGCCAGCGCGCCACCATCGGCGGGCCGCGCGGGTCGTTCATCATCCCGCTGGACTACGAGTGGCACCTTCTGGTGGGTGACGACACCGCGCTGCCCGCCATCGCCCGGCGCCTGGAGGAATTGCCCGCTGGCGCGCAGGCCAGGGTGCTGCTGCAGGTGGATGCGGCGGACCGCCGCCTGTTCAAGACCGCCGCGGATGCCCGCGTGGTGTGGGTGAGCGAGGCCAGTGACCTGATCGACGCCGTGCGCGCGCTGGCACTGCCCGCGGGCGAGGGCTATGCCTGGTGCGCCGGCGAAGCCCGCATGGCGGCCACGGTGCGGCGCATCCTGGTTGACGAAAAGGGCCACGACCGCCACGCCATCCGCGCCGCGGCGTACTGGAAGCAGGGCGCCGTGGCGCACCACGAGAACATCGAGCAGGACTGACGGGGGCGATGCGCGAGTGGCCGTACTGGCCAATCGCGACGCACCCCGTACGCCTCACTCGTCCTCGAAATACTCCGGGTGCCGCTGCGCGATGGCGTCCAGGAATTCCAGCGGCGAATGGATGTGCACGCGCATCGCCTCGGCCGCGGCCTGCGCATCTCCGGCCTGAATCGCCTGGACGATGACGCGGTGGTGGTCCACCGCGATCCTGTGGCTGCCCACTGCGGGGATGGCCAGGTGGCGAATGCGGTTCATGCCCGTGCGCGCCAGCCGCAACGCATTCCACGCGTGCGGGTGCCCGGCCAGCACCAGGATCGCGTGGTGCAGGTCCTCGTCGCTTGCCAGGTGCGTGGCGTAGTCCTTGCGCGCGGACGCGCTGGCCTGCGTGCGCAGGATGGCGTCCAGTTTCTTCTTCAGCGCGGGCGGCGCGCCCGCCGCGAGTTCCGCGGCCTTCACTTCGATTGCCTCGCGCACGAAGACCGCATCGGCGATCTTGTGCCGGTTCAGCCGCGCGACGAACGTGCCGCGCTGTGGGATGGCCTCCAGCAGCCCCTCCACCACCAATTGGCGGCAGGCTTCGCGCACTGGCGCCCGGCTCACCTGCAACTGGTCGGACAGGGCCTGCTCGGACAAGGCCATGCCCGGCAGGAATGTGCAGTCCAGGATGGCGTTGCGGATCGATTCGTAGACCTGCCGGCTCATCTGGCCGCGTGGCACGCCGCTCTCGGCCGCGGCAACAGCGGGCGGGGCAAGGCCGGGGATGGAGGGGCGGGTGCGAGCCATGGAAAGAAGCTTAACCGGGGCCTGGAGAGCTTCCCACGTCCGCCGGTTGATGCCACAATACTAGTATTCTACATACCCCAAGGAGACCTCATGCGCAAGCGCAGCTTGATCCGCCTGGCCGCGACGGCCACCCTGTCCCTGGCTTTTCCGCTCGCGGCGTGGGCCCAGGCCGACTACCCGAGCAAGCCGATCAAGCTGGTCTCGCCCTTCCCGGCCGGAGGCACCAGCGACGTGATGGCCCGCATGCTGGCCGAAGAGCTCACGAAGCAACTCAAGCAGCCCGTCATCGTCGAGAACATCGGTGGCGCCGGGGGCGTGATCGGCACCGACCGCGCGTTGAAGATGGCCGCCGACGGGTACACGCTGATCCAGACCGGGGTGGGCCAGAACGCCGTGGCCCACGGCATCAACACCAAGGTGGCGTACGACTCCAACAAGGATTTCACGCACATCACGCATGTGCATTCCGGGCCCAACCTGCTGGTCGTTCACCCGTCCACGCCGTTCAAGTCCTTCAAGGAACTGATCGACTACGCCAAGGCCAACCCCGGCAAGCTGAGCTACGGCTACACGCCGGCCGCGTCGGGCCACATGGCGATGGAACTGCTCAAGCAGACGGCCGGCATCTTCATGGTGGGCATTCCCTACCGCGGCGGCGGGCCGATGATGACGGACATGCTGGGCGGCACCATTCCCCTGATGTTCATCAACCAGGACGTCGCCCTGCAACACATCAAGGCGGGCAAGCTGCGGCCCCTGGCCGTGAGCAGCCTGCAGCGCAACCCGCTGTATCCGGACGTGCCGACGATCGACGAATCCGGCTACAAGGGCTTCGAGGCGCTGTCGTGGTCGGGCCTGTCGGTGGCCAAGGGCACGCCCAAGCCGATCGCCGACCGGATCGAAGCCGCTGCCGTGGCCGCGATGTCCCTGCCGGCCATCCGCCAGCGCATGGAAGCCAATGGCTTCGTGGTGCCGCCGCAAGGCTCGGCGCACTATACGAAGTTCGTCGCCAGCGAGCATGAGCGCTGGGTGCGCGTGATCAAGAAGGCGGGCATCAAGGAAGAGTGATCGGATCACCATGACCCGCAAGACCTACGAGCAACTGCGCAGCGCGCGCTGGTTCGCGCCCGACGACTTCCGCTCCTTCGGCCACCGCTCGCGTGCGATGCAGATGGGCTACGACCACGCGGACTGGCAGGGCCGGCCCGTGATCGCCATCATCAACACCTGGAGTGACATCAACAACTGCCACTCGCACTTCAAGCAGCGGGCCGAGGAGGTCAAGCGCGGCGTCCTGCAGGCCGGCGGCTTTCCACTGGAGCTGCCGGCCATCTCGCTGGCGGAGAACTTCGTCAAGCCGACGACGATGCTGTACCGCAACCTGCTGGCCATCGAGACCGAAGAGCTGCTGCGCAGCCACCCGATCGATGGCGCGGTGCTGATGGGCGGCTGCGACAAGACCACGCCGGGCCTGCTGATGGGCGCCATCAGCATGGGCCTTCCCTGCGTGTACCTGCCGGCCGGGCCCATGCTGCGCGGCAACTGGAAGGGACAGGTGCTGGGCTCCGGCTCCGACGCCTTCAAGTACTGGGACGAACGCCGCGCCGGCAACATCGACCAGGCGCAATGGATGGAGATCGAGGGCGGCATCGCGCGCAGCGCGGGCACCTGCATGGTGATGGGCACAGCCGCCACGATGATGGGCATCGCCGAGGCGATGGGCATGGCCTTGCCCGGCGCCTCCAGCATCCCCGCGGTGGACGCCAACCACCAGCGCATGGCCACGCAGTGCGGCCGCCGCATCGTCGAGATGGTCTGGGACGACCTGACTCCCGCGAAGGTGCTCACACGCCGAAATTTCGAGAATGCGATCACGGTGGCGATGGCCGAAGGGTGCTCGACCAACGCCATCATCCACCTCGTCGCGATCTCGCGGCGTGCGGGTGCGCACTGCGCCGTTTCGCTGGAAGACTTCGATGCCTTCTCGCGCAAGGTTCCGGTGATCGC
>DATILF010000054.1:0-1985 GCA_035476755.1 Ramlibacter sp. | reverse complement strand
CACTGATATGGAATCCTACGCACTGCTCTTCGCGGCCACGCTCAATGCCGGCACCGTGCTGGCGATTGCCGCCCTGGGCCTGCTCATCAACGAGAAAGCCGGCATCGTCAATCTGGGCGCCGAGGGCATGATGCTGTGCGCCGCCATCGCGGGCTTCGCCACCGTCGTCCACACGGGCAACGACTGGCTGGGTTTTGCGGCGGGCATGGGGGCCGGCGCGCTGCTGGCCGCCCTGTTCGGCGTGCTGGTGATCTGGCTGAACACCAACCAGTACGCCACCGGTCTGGCGCTCAGCCTGTTCGGCGCGGGCTTCTCCGCGTTCGCGGGCATCAAGTACGTGCAGGAGAAGCTGCCCGAACGCCCGCACTTCGCCTTCCCCGTGCTGGGTGACATTCCCCTGGTCGGCCCGGCTGTGTTCCGCCAGCATCCCATGGTGTACCTGACTATCGCGCTGGTGGCCTGGTTGATCTGGTTCCTGTACCGCTCGCGCACGGGCCTGGTGCTGCGATCGGTCGGCGAGTCGCCCGAGTCGGCGCATGCGCTGGGCTACCCCGTGCGCCGGATCCGGCTGGCGGCGGTGGTCGCGGGCGGCGCGCTGTGCGGCCTGGCCGGCGCGTACATCGCCGTCATCTACACGCCGCTGTGGGTGGAAGGCATGGTGGCCGGCAAGGGCTGGATCGCGCTGGCGCTCACCACGTTCGCCACCTGGCGGCCGGCACGCGTGCTGCTGGGCGCCTACCTCTTCGGCGGCGTCACCATGCTGCAGTTCCACTTCCAGGGCGTGGGGGTTGAGATCCCGAGCCAGTTCCTCACGATGCTGCCTTACCTGGCGACCATCGTGGTGCTGGCCATGATCTCGCGCAACCCCGCCTGGATACGGATCAACATGCCGGCTTCGCTGGGCAAACCTTTCTATCCCGGCTCATAATCTCATCGTTTTCTCTCAACCAAACCCCGGAGAAGGACCCGTCAATGACTGACCTGAAGAAACGCTCGATGCTCAAACTGGCGACGCTGTCCGCGTTGGCCGCCACGGTCCTCGCGGGCTGCGGCAAGTCCGAGCCGCCGGCCCCCGCGCCCACGGCAGCGGCGCCTGCGTCGGCCCCGGCACCCGCGCCCAAGCCCGAGCCCCTGAAGATCGCCTTCGCCTACGTCGGCCCGGTGGGCGACGGCGGCTGGACCTTCGCCCACGACAACGGCCGCAAGGCGGTGGAAAAGGAATTCGGCGACAAGGTCGTGACGAGCTTCGTGGAGAAAGTGCCCGAGTCGGCCGATGCCGAGCGCGTGATCCGCGACATGGTGGGCCAGGGCAACAAGCTGATCTTCGGCACGACCTTCGGGTACATGGAGCCGATGCTCAAGGTGGCCACGGACAACAAGGCGGTGAAGTTCGAGCACGCCACCGGCTACAAGACCGCCGACAACCTGCGCACCTATGACAGCCGCACCTACGAAGGCGCGTACATGGCCGGGGTGATCGCGGGCAAGATGACCAAGACCAACACGCTGGGCGTGGTCGCGTCGATCCCCATTCCGGAAGTAGTGCGCAACATCAACAGCTTCACGCTGGGCGCGCAGTCGGTCAACCCCAAGGTCAAGACCAAGGTGGTGTGGGTGAACGAGTGGTTCAACCCGCCCAAGGAGACAGAAGCCGCCACGTCGCTGATCAACGGCGGCGCCGACGTGCTGATGCAGAACACCGATTCGTCGGCCGTGCTGCAGACGGCCGAGAAGATGGGCAAGCGCGCGTTCGGCTGGGACAGCGACATGACGGCCTACGGCCCGAAGGCGCACCTGGGTTCGGCCATCATCAACTGGGCGCCTTACTACACCAAGGCCGTGCGTGACGCGCTCGAAGGCAAGTGGGCCACGGGCCAGGCCTGGTGGGGCGTGAAGGAAGGCGCGATCGACATGGTGTCCATCGCCGCCGATGTGCCGGAAGACACCAAGAAGCGCATCGACGAAATCAAGGCCGGCCTGAAGGA
>DATILF010000053.1:0-4042 GCA_035476755.1 Ramlibacter sp. | reverse complement strand
CACCGACGTGGGCCTGTGGGTCACGAAGATGCACATGCAGTTCGAGAAGGTGCTGGACGTCACGCGGGCCGATGAACTGCGCCGGGTGGAACACTACGACCACCACCTCGCCATCGGCGCGGCCGTCACGCTGACCGATGCTTTCGAGGCGCTGGTGGCCGATCGCCCGCAACTGAAGGTGTTCGCCAACCGCTTCGCCGGCCTGCCGGTACGCAACGCCGGCACACTGGGCGGCAATGTGGCGAACGGCTCGCCCATCGGCGACGCGATGCCGCTGCTCATCGCCTTGCGCGCGCACGTCGTGTTGATGAGTGCCCGCAGGCATCGCGAGATGCCCCTGGAGGAGTTCTATACCGGCTACCGCAAGAGCAGGCTTGCGCCGGACGAAGTGCTGGCATGGATCAAGGTGCCTCGGCCTCCTGCTCCCTCCCCCACTGGGGAAGGGCCGGGATGGGGGCAAGAGTTCCTGAGGGCCTACAAGATATCCAAACGCTTCGACGACGACATTTCGGCCGTGTGCCTGGTGATCAACGCCCGCATCGACGGCGATGGGGTGAGAGACATCTCCATCGGCGCCGGCGGCGTGGCAGCCACGCCGGTGCGGGCAACCCAAACCGAGGCCGCGCTCCGTGGCAAACCCTGGACGCTAGCCACCGTGCGGGCCGCAGCGAATACGCTGCGCGCCGAGTTCCAGCCAATCTCCGACATGCGCGCCTCGGCGGCCTACCGCAGCGAGGTGCTCGGCAACCTGCTGCAGCGCTTCTGGCTGGAAAGCCAGGGCGTGGAGCAGATCAACCTGGACAACTTCACGCTGAGGGAGGCCGCATGAACGCCCCCGAGAAGTTCCTGGGCAAGGCGCCCGCCTCGCCGGCCGCGGGCACGTCGCACTTCCATGAGAGCGCGCACGCGCAGGTGGCCGGCAGCGCCACGTATGTGGACGACATCCCCGAGGTCAAGGGCACCCTCTACGCCGCGCCGATCCTGTCCACCGTGGCGCACGGCCACCTCAAGGGTGTCGATGCCAGCGCCGCCGAGACCATGCCCGGCGTTCGCGGCGTGATCCTCGCGCGCGACATCCCCGGCGACCCGCTGCTGGCCACGTTCGCCCACGACGAGCCCATCTTCGCGACGACCAAGGTGGAGCACATCGGACAGGTCATCGGCATCGTGGTCGCCGAAACGGTCATGCAGGCACGCCGCGCGGCGCGCAAGGTCAAGCTCGACATCGAGGCCCTTCCCGCCGTGCTCACGGTGCAGGAAGCGCTGAAGGCGCAAAGCTTCGTCCTGCCGCCGGTCACGGTGCGCCGAGGCGACGCCGACGAGGGCCTGGCCCGGGCGACGCATCGCCTCAGCGGCGAACTCGAGGTGGGCGGGCAGGAACATTTCTACCTGGAGGGCCAGGTGGCCTATGTGCTGCCTCTGGAGCAGAACCAGTGGTGGATCTACTCCAGCACCCAGCACCCTGGCGAGGTTCAGCATTGGGTCGCCCACGCGCTGGGCCTGGAAACCAGCGCCGTGAAGGTGGAATGCCGCCGCATGGGCGGCGCTTTCGGCGGCAAGGAAACGCAGGCCGGCCATCTGGCCGTGTGGTCGGCCATCGCCGCCAACCAGTTGCGCCGGCCGGTGAAGCTGCGCCTGGACCGCGACGACGACTTCATGATCACCGGCAAGCGCCATCCGTTCGCATACGAATACACGGTCGGGTTCGACGACAGCGGTCTCATCACCGGCCTGAAGCTCATGCTCGCGGCCAACTGCGGTTTCAGCGCGGACTTGAGCGGCCCCGTGGCCGACCGCGCCGTTTTCCACGCCGACAACGCCTACTACCTCAGCGATGTCGAAATCGTCTCCTACCGTTGCAAGACCCACACGCAAAGCCACACGGCTTTCCGCGGCTTCGGCGGCCCGCAGGGCATGATCGTGACCGAGGCGATCCTGGGCGACATCGCGCGGCACCTGGGGCTGGACCCGCTGGACGTGCGCAAGCGCAACCTCTACGGCATCGAAGACCGCAACGTCACGCACTACCAGATGCAGGTGGAGGACAACATCCTGCACCCGCTGATCGACCGGCTGGAAGCGAGCGCGGACTACCGCCGCCGGCGCGACGACATCGCCAGGTGGAACGAGGGCAGCCCCGTCATCAAGCGCGGCATCGCGCTGACGCCGGTGAAGTTCGGCATCTCCTTCACTGCCACCTTCTTCAACCAGGCCGGCGCGCTGGTGCATGTGTACACCGATGGCAGCGTTCAGGTGAACCATGGTGGCACCGAGATGGGCCAGGGCCTGAACACCAAGGTGGCGCAGATCGTGGCCGACGAGCTGGGCATTCCGTTCGAGCGGGTCCGCGCCACGGCCAGCGACACCAGCAAGGTCCCCAACGCCAGCGCCACGGCCGCGTCCAGCGGCACCGATCTCAATGGCCGCGCGGCCCAGTTCGCGGCCCGCCGGATTCGCCAGCGCCTGGCCGATTTCGTGAGCGAGCGCAAGGCCTGCGACCCCCGCAAGGTGATCTTCGCCCAGGGCCAGGTGAGCTCGCCGGACGCCGTGATGAGCTGGGAGCAACTGGTTGACGATGCCTGGCACGCGCGGGTGCAGCTGTGGAGCGATGGCTTCTACAAGACGCCCAAGATCCACTACGACAAACTCACGCTCACCGGCCGGCCGTTCTACTACTTCGCCTACGGCGCGGCCTGTAGCGAAGTGGCCATCGACACGCTCACCGGCGAGAGCCGTGTGCTGAAGGTGGACATCCTGCACGACGTGGGCACCTCCATCAATCCGGCGCTGGACATCGGCCAGATCGAGGGTGGCTTCATCCAGGGCATGGGCTGGCTCACCACCGAGCAGCTGGTGTGGAACGACAAGGGCTACCTGGCCACGCATGCGCCCAGCACCTACAAGATTCCCGCCACCGGCGATGTGCCCGCGCACTTCAACGTGGAATTCTGGCCCGAGCCGAACCGCGAGGACAACGTCTTTGGCAGCAAGGCCGTCGGCGAGCCGCCCTTCATGCTGGCGATCAGCGTCTGGGAAGCCTTGCGCGACGCGGCGGCGGCGGCCACGGGCAGCACGTCGGTGCGCATGGACGCACCCGCCACGGCGGAGACCGTTTTGCGTACCATCCGGGGATGACCTCGGCCGCCACGACGCTCAGCGGGTACGTCCTCGGCCCGCGGGGCTTCCTGGACGGCGCCATCGAGTTCGACCCTGCCGGCCGCATCACCCGAATCACCGGCACGCCAGTGGACGAACGCGGGGTGCGCGATTCGGCCCGGCCCCTGCTGCTGCCCGGCTTCATCGACCTGCACGTGCATGGCGGCGGCGGCCATGACGTGATGGACGGCGGCGACGCCATCGCCCACATCGCGCGGTGCCATGCGGCGCACGGCACCACGGCCCTGCTGGCCACCACGATGACCGCGCCGCTGGCCGAACTGGAAACCGCCTTTCAGGGTGTGGCGGCCGTCGCCACCGCTCGCGTGCCCGGTGGCGCACGGGTGCTGGGCGTGCACCTCGAAGGCCCGTACCTCAACGCCGCAAAGCTCGGCGCGCAGCCGGATTTTGCGCGGCCGGTGTCGCTGGACGAGTTGGCGCACCTGCATGCCATCGCCGCGATTCGCCTCATCACGCTGGCGCCCGAGGTCAACGGCAATCTGGAGAGCATCACGGCGCTCATCCAGGCCGGACACCGGGTGCAGGTCGGCCACACGGCCGGCAGCTACGAGGATGGCGTGGCCGCGCTGGCTCGGGGCGCCCGCGGCTTCACCCACCTCTTCAACGCCATGAGCGGGCTGCACCAGCGCGCACCCGGCATGGTGGGTGCCGCGCTGGCGCATGCCCAGTACGCCGAGATCATTCCCGATCTGCTCCATGTTCACCCCGGCGCGCTGCGCGCGGCGCTGCGCGCCATCCCCTGCCTCTACTGCGTGACCGACGCCACCTCCGCCACCGGCATGCCCGATGGCGAGTACCGGCTGGGCCGCCACACCGTCACCAAATGCCTGGGCGGCGTGCGGCTGGCCGACGGCACGCTGGCCGG
>DATILF010000052.1:0-3105 GCA_035476755.1 Ramlibacter sp. | reverse complement strand
TTGAGGCTGGATACGCAGGACCGCATCATGCTGGTCACCCCCCTCAGCCACAGCGCGGCTCTCAATTGGGGCGTGAGCCTGGCGGTCATGTCCGGCGCCACACTGGTGCTCGCGCGCAAGTTCAGCGCCTCGCGCTTCTGGGCGCAAGCGGACCGCGGCCGACCCAGCGTCTTGTGGACGATGGGCACGATCCTTTTCATCCTGCTTGCGCAGCCACCGAGTGCAGTGGAGGCGCGCGTATCGCAGCAGCTGCAATTCATCTTCGGCGCCGGCTCTGCAACCCGCTGGCGGCAACTGACCGAGCGTTGGCAGCGCCCGGTCATTGATGGCTACGGGATGACTGAAACTTTCGGCACCTTGACGGACGTGGATTGTCATGGGCTGGGCGGATCGCACGCATGTATCGGCCGACCTGTGGCAGGCGTGGACATGCGCATCGTCGATCCCTACTCGGGGGTCGAATGCGCACCGCGGGAGATCGGAGAAATCGTGACGCGCTTTGGCCAAGGCTTTGCCGGCTATCTTGGCAACCCTGCGGCTTTCACCGAAGCCGTGCGTGAAGGCTGGTTCCACACCGGCGACCTGGCCTACAAGGACGAAGAGGGGCGCTACTTTTTTGTCGATCGCCTCAAGGCCATCATCCGCCGCGGCGGCGAGAACATCTCCAGCATCGAGGTCGAGGAGTGCCTGGCGCGACATCCGGATGTCCAGGAGGCGATTGTCCTGCCGCAGCCCGACAACATTCTGGGCGAAACCGTGTTGGTCGTACTCGTCCCGCGGGATCCGCGGCGCACGTTCACGCTGGAGGAAGTCCGGACTTTTTGCGAAGGCCGGCTGGCGCGATTCAAGTGGCCGGAGCACGTGCGCACCGTTGCGTCCAGCATCGTGCCCCGCACCGGCGCCGGCAAGGTGCGCAAGTCCCTGCTGGCAAGGAGCCTCAGTGATGCACGCTGACACGGTCACGAGCGTCGCCGAACGTTGGAAATCGCTGGCCGGCGGCCGCGCGCAGGGCCCGCGCTTCATGGAATTGGCGGACGCCGTGCGTGAGGCAGTGCGCGACGGGGACACGCTGTACTTTGGCGGTTCCATGGCGCGACCGAATGCCGCCATGTTTGAGATCGTCCGCGCGTTTTGGGGCCGATCGCCTGGATTCACGCTGGTTGCGCCCGCGGTGGCGAATCAGCACGCGCCGATGGTGGCAGGGGGTCTGGTCAGCCGGGTCATCAGTTCCATCCAGGCCATGACCTATCCGACGCCCGCGCCCCATCCGGTCTATGTGCAGGCGGCGCGCGAACACAGCGTGGTGTTCGAAAACTGGTCGCTGCTCACGCTCTCGCAAAGGCTGATGGCCGCTGCCATGGGATTGCCGTTCGTTCCCACCCGCTCCCTTGCGGGGAGCGATATGGCCAAAGAACTCGCGACTGAATCCGGAAACACGGCCGAGGTGGCCAGCCCGTTCGACGGCACGCCAACCCAGGTGGTGGCGCCGCTCGCCCCGGATGTGACCTTCGTTCATGGTCTGGCGGCGGACGAAGACGGCAACATCCTCATCTGCCCACCGCTTTATGACGGTATCTGGGCCGCCTTCTGCGCCAGGCGCACGGTCGTGGTGACGGTGGACCATGTGATCAGCAATGAGGCCATGCGCCGGCACGCCGACCACGTGCGCATTCCGGCTCACGCCGTGGGCATCGTCTGCCATGTGCCGCTGGGCGGCCACCCCAATTCCCTGCCGAGCGCACCTGTCCCCGAGCTGGCGGGGTATCCCGACGACTACGCTTTTTTAGTCGACCTGCGCAACGCCGGGAAGTCGAAAGAGACCCTGCTGGCTTGGACCCAGGAGTGGATCCTGGACTGCAAGGACCACAACGCCTATTTGACCAAGCTGGGTAGTGAGCGCATTCACGCGCTGCGCGGTAGGGCGCTGGCGGACGGTTGGCGCTTCGAGCCTTGTGCCCTGCAACCGACGCCCTGGCACCCGGCCAATGAAGCCGAAACCCATGTGTGCCTGGCAGCGCGGGTCATCCGTCGCCGGCTTGAGCGTGGGCAGACTTCAGCCATGCTCGCCGGCCTCGGCATCTCCTCACTGGCGGCCTGGATGGCATCGATCCAGCGCGGGCAAGACGGCGTGCACTTGCCGTTGATGGTCGAGTCTGGAATGTACGGCTACCTGCCTTCGCCCGGCGACCCGTTTCTTTTCAACTATCGCAACATGGCGGGTAGTGCGATGCTGAGCGACACACTAATCACCCTGGGATTGCTGACGGCCGGCTCGGCGAATCGTGCGCTCGGCGTGCTGGGTGCGGCCCAGGTCGATGCGGCGGGCAACCTCAATACCAGCCAGTTGCCGAACATGCTGCTCACCGGCTCGGGCGGCGCGAACGACATCGGCAGCGGCGCGGCGGATGTGCTGGTGACCATCGCGCATTCGCCCGAACGCCTGGTGCGCCAGGTCGACTTCATCACAACGCCGGGCCGCGCCGTGAAGGCCGTGGTTACGCCGCGGGCCGTGTTCGAGCGCGAGCAAGCCGAGCATCCATTCACATTGACAGCAGTGATCGCCAGGGATGGCCTGCCGCTGCAGACGCTGATCGAACAGGCGTTGGCCGGTTGTGCCTGGGAGGTCTCCGCCGCGCCTACGGTGCTGCTGGAGCCTTCGCCTGCGCCCGATGAACTCGCGCTGGCCCGCCAGCTAGATCCGGACGGCCTGTTCGTCGGCTGAGCTTTTTACCCCACCCTCCTTGAAAGACCTCGCATGGACTACCAATGCATCCTCTATAGCGTCTGCGGCCCAGTGGCCCGGATTTCGCACAACCGGCCCGACGCACGCAATGCCGAAAGCCAGGCGCTCCTCGACGAGATGGACGACGCCTTGCGCCGCGCGACTGAGGACGCGGCTGTCAGGACAATCGTCCTGACTGGAGAGGGCGATCACTTCTCTGCCGGTCACGACCTCAAGGAAGCCGCGCAGAAGCGCTCGAACTTCACGGTCGAAGAGCGCTGGGCTTACGAGACACGCTACTACTTCGACTATGCGATGCGCATCTGGGACTGCCCCAAGCCGACCATCGCCGAAGTCAGCGGCGCCTGCGTGGCGGGCGGCTT
>DATILF010000051.1:0-5365 GCA_035476755.1 Ramlibacter sp. | reverse complement strand
ACCTGGGACAGCGGCTTGTCGCCAATGCCCGGCGCCGAATCGTCGCCCGCTGCCGACCCCAGGAGCGCGGGCGTCACGGCCCGCAGCCGGCCGGCCGGACTGAACAGGTACACCTTCGCGCCCTTCTTGTCGATGATCGCGAAGGACATGTTCTTGTGGTCGCCCGTGCTCACCACCCAATGGGCCATCTGGCGCACCGGCCTGGAAGGCTTGTGCCCGTTGAACCTGGCATACCGCACGATGCCCGAGGGCACTGCCCGCACGCCAGGCGCGGCGGCTGGGGCCGGCGGGGGGGCCTGCGCGGAAACGGGGCGCGGCGCATCGCCCGAGGGCAGCACGCGGCAGGCAGGCGGCAGAGCGAGCAGCAACAGTGCCCCCCCGAGCAGCAGCCCCCTGCGAAGCGAATCGGAGAAGTCGAAGCGGCTTTCGGAGTCTGATGCCTTCTGCGGATGCGTCATCGATTCATCATTGAATGAGGTGCCCACCGGGCCGTGGGCCCGATGGACGCCGTATCACCGAACTTCAGTTCCGGTCGGGACGGGCCACGCGCGTGCCAGTGTCCGTGCCGCTTGCGCCCATGGACGTGCTGCCGCTGCTGGTGCTGCCGCTGCTGGTGGTGGTGTCGGTGGTGGTGCCGCCCGGCGTGGCAGATCCCGCGGTGGTACCGGCCGCGCCGCTGCCCGTGGTGCCCGTGCCGCTGGCGCCCATCGTGGCGCTGCCGCCCGCGGCGCCGCTGCCCGTGGTGGCGCCTGCAGCCGCATCCGTGCTTGGCGTCGTCGCCGTGCTGCCGGAGCCGGTGGTACCGGAGCCCGTTGTCTGTGCGATCGACAGCCCGCCGAAGGCCAATGCCGCTGCGGCGGCCAGGGTCGTCAGGGTTTTCTTGCTTGTGGTCATCTCTTACTCCTTGAGTGGAAACCCCGAAGGGGAATAGGTTGAAAAAAGCCGGCCCAAGGCCAGCTGCTTCACAGCCTACGGTTGCACCCCAACGATAAAAAGTGGGCGTTTGCAGGCTAAGCCTGTAGGACCAACGCTGTCACGATTTGCTGCTCATCGCAGCTCATGCGCGGCAACCACAGGCTGCTGGCTCCAGGCTTCGATCTGCAGAGCGGGGTCCGCGCATTCGCAACCAAAGGCCATGTCATCGTCAAGCGGCCACGGCATGGCGGGCTCGGAGGCCACTTCGGAGCGGGGCATCACGGCGGGTGAGAGCGGCGTCTGCGGATTGGGCATGGGACCTCCCGGGTTGCAATGAGCCCATCTTCCACCGCCGAGCTTCCCGGCCGTATCCGCTGGCCACGCAATTGCGCGTAGGACCGCGCCTACGAGGCCTCAGGCGAGCGCGAGGCGCCAGAGCGAGGTAACTTCCCTGGCACGCGCCGCATGCAGCGGATCGCCGGGATCCCCTGCCTTCGGATGGCGCGGCCGCACATCGCTGCGTCCCAGCACGCGCAAGCCCGCGGACGAAATCCATCCCTGGAGTTCGCCGGGTGCCCGCAGGCCCAGGTGCTCGGCAAGATCGGAGAGGATCAACCAGCCTTCGCCGCCGGCATCAAGGTGCGCCGCCAGCCCCTCGAGGAAGCGGCGCAGCATCTGGCTGTCTTCGTCGTAGATGGCGTATTCCAGCGGCGAGCTGGGCCGCGCCGGCAGCCACGGCGGATTGCACACGATGAGCGGCGCGCGGCCCGGCGGGAACAGGTCGGCCTGCATGACCTCCACGCGGTCCCGCAGGCCCAGCCGCGTGACGTTCTCGCGCGCGCAAGCCAGCGCACGGGGGTCCTGGTCGGTTGCCACCACACGCTGCACGCCCCGCCGCGCGAGAAGGGCGGCCAGCACGCCGGTGCCTGTGCCGATGTCGAACGCCAGTGCCGTGGAGGGCAGCGGCGCTGCCGCGACCAGGTCGATGTACTCGCCGCGCACGGGCGAAAACACGCCGTAGTGCGCGTGGATGCGGTTGGCCGGCGGCACGCCGAGCGCCGGCACCTCCACCCCCTTCTTGCGCCATTCATGGGCGCCGACCAGGCCCAGCAACTCGCGCAGCGACGCCACGGAAGGCTGGCCATCGGGCTCGCCCCAGGCTTCGCGGCAGGCCTGCCGGATGTCAGGCGCGCGGGGCAAGGGGATGCCGTAGTCGGCGTCCAGCGGAATGAGGAGGCTGCCGAGGATGCGCGAGCGTTGCCCCTGCGCCTGCCGATGCAGGTGGAAGGCCTGCGCCGGGACGGGGCGGCCGGCCGGGCTGGCGGCGGGTGCGGCCGCCCTGCGCGGCTTGCGGTCGGCGCGGCGGCCCATGGCCTGCATCAGCTGACGCGCATTCTGGAAGTCGCTGCGCCACAAAAGAGCCGTGCCTTCACTGGCCAGCCGCCAGGCGGCGTCCGCCTTCAGGGTGTCATCAACCACCTGCACGCGCCGGGGCACGGGCACGCCCGCCTCCGACCGCCAGCGAGCCTCATGCTCGCGGCCGCCTTCGCTCCACCGCAGTTGCGGCGCCTCGCTCACGCAGTGGCCTTGCGGCGGCGCCCCACGCGCTGGGCCAGGATGACAGCGCCCAGCACCACGGCGCCGGCCATCACGCCCACCAGGGCGTCGGCCAGGAGTGAAGCCAGCATGCCCAGGGGCCCGCCCAGGCCTTGCGTGTACTGTTCGACGGCATGGTGCAGCGGCGCGATGCCGTGCACCAGGATGCCGCCGCCTACGAGAAACATGGCGGCCGTGCCCGCGACCGACAGGCCCTTCATCAGCCACGGCGCCATGCGCAGGATGCCCGCGCCGACCGCACGCGCGGCAGAGCCGGCCCGGCGGCTGAGGTGAAGGCCGAAGTCATCCAGCTTCACGATGCCCGCCACCAGGCCGTACACGCCCACGGTCATGAGGATCGCGATGCCGGCCAGCACGCCGACCTGCACGGTGAACTCGCTGTCGGCCACGGTGCCCAGGGTGATGGCAATGATTTCCGCCGAGAGGATGAAATCGGTGCGGATCGCGCCCCTGATCTTGTCCTTCTCGATCACCCGCAGGTCGATGTCGGGGTTGAGCAATGCCTGCGACAACTCCTGGTGGTGCGCCTCTTCGTACGAGGGGCTGTGCAGGAACTTGTGCGCCAGTTTTTCGAAACCTTCGAAGCAGAGGAAGGCGCCGCCCACCATCAGCAAGGGCGTGACGGCCCACGGCGCGAAGGCGCTGATGGCCAGCGCCGCGGGCACGAGAATGGCCTTGTTGATGAAGGAGCCCTTGGCCACCGACCAGACCACGGGCAGCTCGCGGTCGGCTTGGACGCCGGCCACCTGCTGCGCGTTGAGCGCCAGGTCATCGCCAAGAACACCGGCCGTCTTCCTGGCGGCCACCTTGGCGAGGACGGAAACGTCATCGAGGATTGTGGCGATGTCGTCCAGCAGGGCGAGCAGGCTCGATGCCATGATGCAATCCTTTCGGGGTTGTCAGTCGAGCCGCCGCTTCAGGCGGATTTCCTCGAGTTTCACGCCGCCGATGACAGCGGTCTTGGCGGTGTTGAGTTCGCGCTTGAAGCCCGCGAGTTCGGCGAACCGCAGCGCCCGGTCGTTGCACAGGGGAATCCACAGCGTCACGTCCGTGCAGCCTTCTTCCACCAGGCCTTCCCGCGCGGCATCCCACAGCGCCAGTCCGGCGCCGCGACCCCAGTGGGCGGGATCGACATACAGGGCCCAGATTTCACCGGTGGTCGGCTTGGACTTGGGGTCGCGCGAGCGGTCGTAGCCGACGAAGCCGACCACCCGTCCGGCGTCGAGCGCCACCTGCACCAGGGGCTCGCCGTATTCGATGGCGTCGCGCCAGAAAGCGCGCCGCTTGTCCATCGGCAGGGCCTGGAGGTTGGCGGGCGCCACGGATTCGTAGGCGGCGTGTGAGGAAGCGGCGTGAACGGCGGCCACCGGATCGGTGTCGGCGTCCACCGCGGGGCGGACCTGGTAACTGGACATAGGCAAAAAGCAATCTTGAGGCGCTGATTATCATCGGGCATGACCTTCACGGCCCGGCTCCACCCTGACGGCCCTGCTTTTCCCGCGGGCACGCACGAGACGCTGCTCGCGGCGGCAGCCTCGGCCGGCATCGATCTGCCCAGCTCCTGCCGCAATGGAACATGCCGCACCTGCATCTGCCGGCTGCTCAGCGGCCGCGTAACTTACGAAATCGAATGGCCCGGGCTGTTACCCGAAGAGAAGGCCGAAGGCTGGATCCTTCCCTGCGTGGCGCTGGCGCAGTCCGACCTGGTATTGAGCTGGCCCGCCCGGGGATGATCATCAGTTCAACGTAGGGCGCCTCCCGCTCGGCGCCTGTAGGACTGGCGCGCGCGTTACCGTGCGGTGGCATAGTCCTTGAAACGCCATGAAGCACCTGATCGTTCTCCTGCTCCTGCTGCTGTGGGCCGCGATGCCGGCACTGGGCGCGCCTGTGTTCGAGAACACCATGGCCCAACGCACGCTCGCCTGCACGGCAGGCCACGACAAGGACGCCGCGCTGCCGGCGGGAAGGCAGCAACCATGAAGCGTTTGGGCGCCATGCTGGTGGGGCTGCTGGCCGTGCTGGCCCTGGTGCTGTACCTGAATTTCCGCGGCGAGGGCAAGATCCACGATGCCCCGCCGCTCACGCCGCCTTCGGGCGAAAGCGTCGCGCGCGGCGCCTAGCCACATCCGCCATGCCTGGGGCAACCGTGCGCCCGCCGTTGGCGAACTCGCGGTGAGTCAGCAGCGCGGCACCCTCGGCCCCTGATTCGCCGTGCCGTTGTGGGCACAATCGCAGCATGTCGTTTCGCGCAGTCGCTTTGCCGCCCGGGGTGCCGGGCGCCCTCTGGCTCGGGTCCATGCCGGGGCGTTTCGAGAGTTGGCCCGCTTTCGAGCAGGAGGCGGGCCAGGCGGGCCTCACGCGCGTGGTCTGCCTGACGCCCCGCAGTGAACTCGCCGAGCTATCGCCCGCCTACCACGCCGCCGTGATCCGGGGCAGCGTTCCTTTCCGCTGGATCAACGTGCCGATGCGCAATTTCGGCTTGCCCGAAGACCCGCTCGGGTTCCGCCGCGAGGTGGCGGAAATCGCGCGCGCCTTGAAGGACGGCGAGTCGGTGATGATGCATTGCGCGGCCGGCATCGGCCGCACCGGCAGCACGGCCGCCTGCGTGCTCAAGGCGTTGGGCCTGGACACCGAAGAAGCCCTGCAGCGCGTGCGCGACGCCGGGTCCAATCCGCAGAACGCGCAGCAGTCGGGGCTGGTGGACTGGTTCTGAGTTCAAATCCCGAACGGATTCGCAAACACGAACATCATCGCCACGCCCACCCCGATCAGGAAGTTGGCATCGATGAGGCCGGCCAGCAGGAACATCTTGGTCTGCAAAGGCTCCATCATC
>DATILF010000050.1:0-3575 GCA_035476755.1 Ramlibacter sp. | reverse complement strand
CGCCGTCTTGCTCCCTCCCCTCCCGGGGGAGGGCTGGGGTGGGGGTCGCCACAAAAGCTCTAATGCCCGCCTAAGTCTGGGGTCATATCCTTCGGCAAGTCTGTCAAAGGTACGCCGCCATGCACGATTTTGCCCACCGCTCCGCCCTTGCCCTGCTGGTTGCCTGCGGGCTTCTGAGCGTCGCG
The DNA here is from genome assembly GCA_035476755.1 of Ramlibacter sp. Taxonomy (GTDB): domain Bacteria; phylum Pseudomonadota; class Gammaproteobacteria; order Burkholderiales; family Burkholderiaceae_C; genus Ramlibacter. The sequence goes on along the minus strand of DATILF010000050.1, from coordinate 3,390 downwards.
CTGGTGGCGTTCGACCCCGGATTCGCCGATCTGCTCGACTATTTCGCCGCTTCGCCGGGGCCTTGGGCCGTGCTGCAGACCCAGCACCGGCACTTTCTGCTGGGCTTGCTGGGCGCGAGTCTGATCTTGTCCGCATTTGTCCCGGCCCTGCGACCGGCCGCGCTGGGCGCGTCGATCCTGAGCAAGGTGGCCTACCTGGCGCTGGCGCTGGCAACGGTTTCCCAGCCTGGCGCCCTGGCCCCTGTCGCCTGGCTGGAAGCAGCGCTGGTGCTGGGGCTCATCTCGGCCGCCGCGCTGTTGGCGCGCGAGGCCTGGCAAGAGGCTCGCTGGCATGGCATGCTTCCCGCTGGAGGCCTGCGATGAAATGGGTGCGTGAAATGGAACTGACTTCCTGCGGTGTCATCCCGGGCTTGACCCGGGATCCAGGCTGTTTTGGCGGCCGCGGACTACATGGATTGCGGGTGCTGAAACCCCGGACTCGATCCGGGGCCGCAATGACAGCCAGTCATCCGTTCCATGAGCCGCGGGTGGCGCGCAGCGCGGGGTACTGACATGCGCGTTCTGCTGGTGGAAGACGACGAGATGATCGGCCAGAGCCTGAAGCAGGCGCTGGGTGGCAACGGCTGGTCGGTCGATTGGGTCAAGGACGGCGAGCTGGCGCAGAGCGCGCTGGGCGACGGCGGCTACGCCTGCGTCCTGCTGGATCTGGGACTTCCCAAGCGCGACGGCATCGATGTCCTGCGCAGGGCGCGCAGCCAGGGCGACGCGACGCCGGTGCTCGTGCTCACCGCGCGCGACGGTCTGGACGACCGCATCACGGGCCTGGACATCGGGGCCGACGACTACCTGGTCAAGCCCTACGAATTCCGCGAGCTGCTGGCGCGCATGCGGGCCGTGATTCGCCGGCGCGATGGCAGCGCGCATTCGGTCATCGGCGGCGCCGACGTGCAACTGGACCTCACCACGCGCGAAGTGCTGGTGCAGGGCGAGCGCTCGCAGCTGTCGGCACGTGAATTCGCGCTGCTGCATGCGCTACTGGAGCGCCCGGGCGCCATCCTCTCGCGCGACCAGCTCGAAAGCCGCATCTACGGCTGGGGCGAGGAAGTGAGCAGCAATGCGGTGGACGTGTTGATTCACGGCATGCGCCGCAAGCTGGGGGCGGACACCATTCGCAATGTGCGCGGCCTGGGCTGGCGCATCGCCGCCTCGCCGGCGGCAACGGGCGCCCCGGGAGCGTCGTCATGATGCAGTTCCATGGCGAGTGCAGCGCGCGTCCCGGATCGCGCGTTCATTTCTTTCCCACCGGCTCGATGTGCTCGCTGCGGCGCGCGTTGCTCTTGTGGCTGGTGCCCTTGTTCCTCTTGGTCGGGGCCGCGTCGGCCAGCTTCTCGTACTGGAGCTACCGCTTCATGGTCGGCGAGTTCATGGACAGCCAGATGGAGCAGCTGGGCGATGCCGTCGCCATCCAGGGCGAGCACACGGTGCCGCCGGTGCCCTCCGAGGAGCGTATCCACGAATGGGGGGCCTATCTCTTTCAGGTGTACGGCTCCGATGGCACCCTGAAGTCCACGTCCTGGGCCCGGCTGAGCGCCGGCCTGCAGGCGCAAACCGGGTTCCATGACGTGGTGGCGGATGGCAAGCGCTGGCGCGTGTACACGACCGCCGCCACCGGGCCGGCGGGGCAGCGCGTGCAGGTGTTCCAGAGCGGCGTGTTCCGCAGTCACCTGGCTGCCAGCCGCGCTGGTGCGGCCATCGCGCCGCTGATCGTGCTCTTGCCATTGGCGATCCTGGTGCTCTGGGGTGTGGCGCGCGCCATGTCGCGCGCCGTTGAGGACATCGGCCGGCAAGCCGCCCTGCAGGACGAACACACCATCGCCGAACTGCCGTTGCAGCGCGTGCCCGAAGAGATCCAGCCACTGGTGGTGTCGTTCAACAGCTTGCTCACGCGACTGCGCGATGCATTCGCCACCCAGCGTCGCTTTGTGCAGGACGCCGCGCACGAACTTCGCACACCCATCACGGCCGTGGCCCTGCAACTGGAAAACGTACGCAGCGACCTGCCTCAGGGCGTTTGCGCGCAGAGCTTCGCGCAACTGGAGGCGGGCGTCAGCCGCGCGCAGCGGCTGGTGGACCAGCTGCTCAAGCTGTCGCGCCAGGAAGCCCCGATCGCCGAAGCGGCCGCACCCGTGGACCTGCATGCGCAGCTGCACGAGAGCATGAACGCGCTCATCGCGCTGGCCGACCAGCGCAACATCGACCTGGGCGTCGTCGCGCCACCCGAAGGGTCGCCCCCGGCTACGGTGCGTTGCGCTTCGAGCGACCTGCGCAGCGTGCTCGACAACCTGATCGAGAACGCGCTTCGCTACACGCCTGAAGGCGGCGTGGTGGACGTGCGGATCGTGAGTGACGGCGCGAAGCCGGCGATCGAGGTCATCGACACCGGCCCGGGCATTCCGCCGGACCAGCTGGCCCGTGTGTTCGACCGGTTCTTTCGTGTGCCGGGCAGCCAGGCGCGGGGCAGCGGCCTGGGCTTGTCGATCGCGCAAGCGGCCGCGCAACGCTGCGGCCTGCGCATCCGGCTGAGCAATCGCGAAGACCGCAGCGGGCTGGTCGCTCGCGTCGAGCTGGCCTGAACGCGCGCGCCGCGCGGCGGGCCGCATCGGGTTGTCAGCGTTTCGTCAACATCGGCGCACGCGCTAACGGTCAGCTAAGGAAACGCTAAGGGTCACCTAAATGGCGGCGCCTACAGTGAGATCACGGTTGATGCTTGAACTCCACAAGACAAAGCGGCAGCCGAAAAACTGGTTATCACCACTCACTGAAAAGGACCCGATCATGAATTCCAAAGCCATCCTCGCCATCGCCGCTTTCGCCGCCGTCGCATCCACCGGCGTGCGCGCCGACGAAGCCGGCGACTCGCAATACGCCATCAAGTTCGAAGGCACCCGCACCCGCGCCGAGGTGATGGCCGAAGCCGCCACCGTGCCCGCCAACCGCAACATGGAACCCAGCGGTTCCCGCGCCCTGGCCCCGCTGAAGTCGTCGGTGGACGTGAAGACGGTGCGCACGCAAGCCGCCGAAGCCGTGCGCCTGGGCCAGATCTCCTACGGTGAAGCCGGCCGCAGCTGAGAACGCTTCGTCCCCAACAAAAAAACGCCCCTCGGGGCGTTTTTTTGTTGGGGGATCTTAAAACGTGAGTGTGATGCTGCTGCTGTCCGCGGGGACGACCGCGGCACGCAGCATGCCGGTGCGATCGGTCGAGGCCGGGTTGGCGATGGCGCTGCCTTCCATGGGCTCTTCGAACGGCTGCACCGGCGCCAGGGCCAGCTTCAGCGTGAGGGTCCGCCCGTTGCCGGTGGCCGAAGCCGCGGGGCCGCACGATTCCAGCGC
>DATILF010000049.1:0-3158 GCA_035476755.1 Ramlibacter sp. | reverse complement strand
CCGCGTGAGCGAGGCCAGTTCATTGCGGTCCTTCGCGGCCAGCGCGGCGTGGATACGGGCCAGCGCCGGCGCATCCACCGCCACGCCGGACAGCAGCGCACGAACGATGCGCACGTCCGCCATGTCCACCGTCAGCGGGCCGACCTGCGTCGCCTTCAGGCAATCCAGGGCGAGCAGCAGCGCCTCCAGGTCGGCCTCCAGGCCGCCGTGCCCGTAGATCTCGGCGCCGAACTGCAGGGGCTCGCGCGTGGCGTGAGGCCGGTCGGGACGGGTGTGGAGCACGGGGCCGCAGTAGCAAAGGCGTGTGACGCCCTGGCGGTTGAGCAAATGCGCGTCGATGCGGGCGACCTGCGGCGTGGTGTCGGCCCTCAGGCCCATCATGCGGCCGGAGAGCTGGTCGACCAGCTTGAAGGTCTGCAGGTCGAGCGCCTCGCCCGTGCCCGTGAGCAGCGACTCCAGGTGCTCCAGCAGCGGAGGCATGACCAGCTCATAGCCGTAGCCGCGCGCCGTGTCGAGCAGTTCGCGTCGGAGTTCTTCGATGTGCCGGGCCTCGGAGGGCAATACATCGGCGATGTGATCCGGCAGGACCCAGGCGGACATGTGAAAAGGGGGAGGCTGTTAAAAACGGTATTTTACCGGCCCCGCCGGGCAGCCCTTCAGAGCAGCACGGCGAGCAGCACCAAACCCAGCAAAATGCTGCACAGTCCGAAGAAGCGCAGCTGCCCATCCTGCAGGACCAGCAGCTTCTGAAAAGTGCGTCGCCAGCCACCCGGCGAGAGGAAGGGAAACAGGCCCTCCAGCACCAGCACCAAGGCCAGTGCCGCCCAGATCGTGTCGCTGTCCAAGCTTACTTCTTGGCCGGCGCGGCTGCCGCGCCCCCTGCCCCACCCGCGCCCCGGAAGGCGCGGAAGAACTCGGAGCCGCCCGGGTCCAGCACCATCACATCGGCCTTCTTGTTGAAACTGGCCTTGTAGGCTTCCAGGCTGCGGTAGAACTGGGCGAACTGCGCATCGCGGCCAAAGGCTTCGGCGTAGACCGATGCGGCCTGCGCGTCGCCCTCGCCCTTGATTTTCTGCGCGTCGCGATAGGCATTGGCGATGGTCACTTCGCGCTGGCGATCAGCTTCCGCACGGATCTTCTCGCCCTCGGCGGCGCCGGTGGAGCGCAATTCGTTGGCGACCCGCTTGCGCTCGGCTTCCATGCGGCGATAGACCGATTCGGTGATGGCGTCCACATAGTCGGCGCGGGTGATGCGCACGTCCACGACGTCCACACCCCACGGCTTGGCGCCCTTCACCACTTCCAGCACCTCGCGGCGCACGTCGTCCATGAGCTGCTCACGCTTCATGGACAACAGTTCACGCACCGTGCGGCGGTTGATCTCTTCCTGGAATGCGTTGCGCACCACGCGATTGAGCTGGTTGGCCCCTGCGGCTTCGTCCAGGCCGACGTTGCGGATGTACTCGAGCGGATCGGTGATGCGCCAGCGCACATACCAGTCGATCACCACGCGCTGCTTCTCGGCCGTGAGCATGGGCTCCTGGTCGGGGCTGTCCAGCGTGAGCAGTCGCTTGTCGATGTACGAGACATTCTGGAACGGCGGCGGCAGCTTGAAATTCAGGCCGGGCTCCGTGATCACTTCCTTGATCTGGCCCAGGGCATAGACCACGCCGAACTGGCGCTGGTCCACAACGAAAAGCATGGAGCTGAGAAGCGCCAGCGCCACCAGGGCCGTCGAGACGATGAATCCGATTCTGTTCATGGTGCCTACCTGCTATCGGGTTTCGCGTTCGCGCGTGCGCGAGTTGTCGCGGGCGCGTGCATCACCCGTCGCGCCGGCCGGTGCGGCGGGTACCGCGGGTGCGGCCGCCGGGTCGGCGGCGGCCACGCCGCCTTGCGAGACCTGCTGCATGATCTTGTCGAGCGGCAGGTACAACAGGTTGGAACCCTGGCGCGAATCGATCATCACCTTGGTCACGCTGCTGTAGATCTGCTGCATGGTTTCCAGGTACAGGCGGTCGCGCGTCACCTGCGGGGCACGCTGGTATTCGGTCAGTACCGATTTGAAGCGCTGCGCATCGCCTTGCGCCTGCGCGACGATACGCGCCTTGTACGCATCGGCCTCCTCCTTCAGGCGCGAGGCGGAGCCGACGGCGCGGGGCACCACGTCATTGGCGTAGGCCTGCGCCTCGTTCTTGGCGCGCTCGCGCTCCTGGCCGGCCTTGAGCACGTCGTCGAAGGCGGCCTGCACCTGCTCGGGCGGGCGAACGCCGCCTTGCTGCAGGTTGATGCCCACCACTTCGATACCGACCTTGTAGCGCTCCAGGATGGACTGCATCAGGTTGCGCACGCGCGGCGCGATCTGGTCGCGCTCTTCGGCCAGGGCCGAATCCATGCGCATCTTGCCGACCACCTCGCGCACCGCCGTCTCGGCGGCCTGCACCACGGTCTCGGCCGGGTTCTTGCTCTCGAAGAGAAAGGCCCGCGCATCGTTCAGGCGGTACTGCACGGCGAACTTGATCTCGACGATGTTCTCGTCCTCGGTCAGCATGGCCGAATCGCGCAGCCCCGTGGCCTTGACGACGTTGTCGCGGCCGACGTCCACGGATCGGATCTGCGTCACGAACACCAGTTCGTGACGCTGGATCGGGTAGGGCAAGCGCCAGTTGAAACCTGCGCCAACCGTGGACTTGTAGCGGCCGAACTGCGTGATCACGGCCTGCTGGCCTTCCTGCACGATGAAAAAGCCGGTGCCCAGCCAGATCAGCACCACGACCGCAGCCACCAGGCCGGCGCCGATGCCCGCGCTTTTCATGTCGGGCTGGAAGTTGCCGCCACCGCCGCCGAAGCCGTTGTTGTCGCCGCCGCCGCGCCGGCCCTTGCCGCCAAACAGCCCGCCGAGCTTGCGGTTGAAATCGCGCCACAGTTCGTCGAGGTCCGGCGGGCCCTGGTTGGGACCCCGTCCGTTGTTGTCGGGCTTTTGCGGGTCGGGCCGGTTGCTGTCGGACTGCTTGTCGTCGCCGCCACGCCCCCAGCGCGGATCATTGAGGTTGAACATTCCCCTGATCCGGCCTTTCAGCCCTGCCAACGGCAGGCTGCGTAAATGGAGGTTCATTCGCTTGGGTCTTTCTTCTTGCAGCCGCATTGTGCCCAATCAG
>DATILF010000048.1:0-2768 GCA_035476755.1 Ramlibacter sp. | reverse complement strand
GCGAGCAGGGCCGAGAATTCGAACAGGCCCTGCCCCTTGAACTCGGTGCGCGCCAGCAGGTAGGCGATGAGCAGGCCGAGCGCGGCGGTCATGGGCGCGGAGATCGCCGCGAGCTTCACGGTGGTGAAGAACGAGTTCCACGCGGTGCCCGCCCATACCAGCCCGAACTGCCCCCATTCCAACGCGAAAGCCGTCCTGAAGTGATTGAGGGTGAGCGTGTAGTCGCGCCCCCAGGTCTGCACGAAGCCACCCGCGAAGGCGAAGAGGTACACCAGCAGCGTGAAGGCCATCCAGGGCAATGCCACGCCGTACACCACGCGGCGCACGCGCGGTGGCAGCGGCATCGCGATGCCGGCATCGCCCTTGCCGCTGACGGTGGTGTAGCTCTGCTTGCCCAGCACCGCGCGCTGGATCGCGAACACGGCCAGCGCGAACAAGGTGAGGATCCAGGCGAGCGAGGCGGCGCGCCCCTGGTCGTACTGCGCACCGACGATGGCGAAGAAGATCTCAGTGGACAGCACCGAGAACTGCCCGCCCACCACCACCGGGTTGCCGAAGTCGGCCATGCTTTCGATGAAGCCCACCAGGAACGCATTGGCCAGGCCGGGCTTGAGCAGCGGCAGCGTCACCGTCATGAACGTGCGCTGCGCGCTGGCCCGCAAGGTGAGCGCGGCCTCTTCCAGGCTGGGCGCCACGCCCTGCACCACGCCGCGCATGATCATGAAGGCGATGGGCGTGAAGGCGAAGGTCTGGGCGATCCACACGCCGAACCAGCCATAGAACCAGCGCGTGGGCGCGATGCCGAAGGCCGATTCCAGCAGCTGGTTGACGATGCCGGCGCGGCCGAAAAGCAGGATCAGGCCCAGGCCGACCACGAAGGGCGGCGTGATGATCGGCAGCATCGCCAGGATGTTCAGGGGCTTGCCGTAACGGTGGCCCGCCCGCTCCGCCATCAACGCCATGAGGGTTCCGAGCAGGGTTGTGCTGGTGGCGGTGAGCAGGCCGAGGAACAGGGTATTCCACGCGACGCCGCAGCGCACGCCGCCCATGAGGCAGCTCAGGCCGAAGTTGCGCTCGGCCGCGGCACGCTCCCACAGCGCGCCGGCAGCGAACCGCCCCTCTTCGGTGAGAAAGGCACTGGAGAGCGCCTTGAGCACGGGAAACAGGATGAAGACAGCCAGCAGGGCGCCGGTGCCCACGACCGCCGCGGCCACGAACAGGTCGCCCTTGAAGAAGCCGCGCCGCGCGATGCCGAAGGCCGCCAGCACCACCAGCGCCGAAAGTGAGATGAATGCGCCCCAGCCCATGCCGAACTGGTTGCGCGCGAGTTCGCCGAAAAGTGCGTTGAGCCCCTGGACACTCCAGCCCTTGGCGCCGATGACAAAACCCGCCAGCGCCAGGCCCGCCGCGCCCACTGCGCCGCCTGCCACGAGGAACGCGCCCTGCCGCCGGCCGGGAGCCAGCAGCCCGCCCACACCCGCGATGGCCAGGCCCGCCAGCCCGAGCCCGAGCCAGACGCGCCCGTAGCGCAGCGCCTGCATGAGGCCGTTGGCCGTGCTGTCGGCGCCGAAGACGCCCGGGATCGCCGCCAGGCCGTTGCCGTCCTGCAGCGCGTACCAGGGGAACGCCACATAGCCCGCCAGCCCCAGCGCCAGCCACATCCAGACCGCCCTGTTGCCGGCCGCGCGCCGGCGCGTGAAAGACGGCGCGCCCACCAGCGGGAGTTCACCGCCCAAGGTGGAAGAAGTCATCGCACGGCCTAGCGCGGCAGCGAGTTCACTTCCTTTTCCCAGCGGGTGTGTTGACCAGCCCCTGGGCCGAAGCGCCGAGCGATGCGCCGACGAGTGCGGCTGCCAGCAAAAGCTTTCTCATGAGAGTTCCCTTCAGTAATTTGATTACGTTTCGAGCATAGCGGCGCCCTGCGGGCCTCAGCCTTGGGGGAAACACCAGTTCAGCGGCTACTGATCACCCCGACCTGTGGCCCGGTCTGGGCAAATGCATGAAACTAAGTTACATTACCCCGACCGAACCTTTCGACCTCACCATGAGCTTTGACCTTGTTCTCTTCGGCGGCACCGGCGACCTCGCCTGGCGCAAGCTGATGCCCGCCCTCTTCCAGGCTTTCCGCCACGGCTCGCTGCCCGAAGGCGGCCGCATCATCGGCGTGGCCCGCGATGACCTCAACGATGAACAGTACCGCGCGCTGATCCGAGCCCGCTTCGACGAAGTCGAGCTGGCCAAACGCCCCAGCCCCGAGGAATTCGACCGCTTCGCGGCAATATTGTTCTTCCTGCGCATGGACCTGTCGCGCGCCGAGGACTACCGTCGCCTGGCCGGCTTGCTGCGCGAGCGCAACGCCGACACCGTGGTCATGTACCTGGCGACCGCGCCCTCGCTGTTCACCGCGGCCTGCGAGCAGCTGGCCGCCGCCGGGCTGAATACGCCCAACACCCGGCTGGTGCTTGAAAAGCCCCTGGGGCACGACCTGGCCTCCAACCGCGCCATCAACGAATCCGTGCGCCGCGTGCTCACTGAGCGGCAGATCTTCCGCATCGACCACTACCTGGGCAAGCCCTCGGTACAGAACCTGTTCGCGCTGCGCTTCGGCAACTCGCTGTTCGAGCCGTTGTGGCGGCGCGAGACCATCGCCAACATCCAGATCACCATCGCGGAAGACCTGGGCGTGGAAAAGCGCGGCGCGTTCTACGACAACACCGGCGCGCTGCGCGACATGGTGCAGAACCACGCGCTGCAGCTGGTCTGCGCGC
>DATILF010000047.1:0-11079 GCA_035476755.1 Ramlibacter sp. | reverse complement strand
GTGCTGGAAAAGCCCAAGGACCTGGCGGCGCTGCTGACCAACCTGGAAAAGAACGACGTCCTGTTCATCGACGAGATCCACCGCCTGTCGCCCGTGGTCGAGGAAATCCTCTACCCGGCGCTGGAGGACTACCAGATCGACATCATGATCGGCGAAGGCCCGGCGGCGCGTTCGATCAAGCTGGATCTTCAGCCCTTCACGCTGGTGGGCGCGACCACGCGCGCCGGCATGCTGACCAACCCTTTGCGCGACCGGTTCGGCATCGTCGCGCGGCTGGAGTTCTACACCCCCGAAGAGCTGGCCAGCATCGTCAGGCGCAGCGCGGGGCTGCTCAAGGCACCGATGGACGAGGAGGGCGGTGTGGAGATCGCGCGGAGATCGCGCGGCACGCCCCGCATCGCCAACCGGCTGCTGCGCCGGGTGCGCGACTATGCCGACGTGAAGGGCACGGGCCACATCACGAAGGACATCGCGGACAAGGCGCTGGCCATGCTCGACGTCGATCCGCAAGGCTTCGACGTGATGGACCGCAAGCTGCTGGAGGCTGTGATTCACCGCTTCGATGGCGGCCCGGTGGGGCTGGACAACATCGCCGCCAGCATCGGCGAGGAGCGCGATACCATCGAAGACGTGATCGAGCCCTACCTCATCCAGCAGGGTTACCTGCAACGCACGCCGCGCGGGCGCATCGCCACCCTTGCGGCGTTCCGCCATCTCGGCGTGGCGCCGCCCCAGGCCGCCGGCGGCCTGTTCGACCCCGGAAGCTGAATGGCCATGGCACTCCCCGGATTCCTCGGCACTCGCCGCATCTGGATCTGGGGCGTGGTGCTGATGGCCGTGGTCGTCGCGGCCATAGTCGCGTTCGTGCTGCAACGTGGCGCGGTGGTGGACGCCTACGAAGTCCGCCAGGCGCCGCTGGTGCGCACCCTGCAATTCTCGGCCCGCGTCGCCACGCTGTCCCGCGTCGATGTCGGCAGCACCATCACCGGGCGCGTGGCCCAGGTGCTGGTGGCCGAGGGCGCGCAGGTGCGGCGGGGCCAGGTGCTGGTGAAGCTGGAGTCCGATGAGCTGCATGCCGCACTGGCGCAGGCGCAGGCCTCGGAGCGCCAGGCCCGCGCCAGGCTGGCGGGCTTGCGCACGACCGGCCGCATGGCCTCGGGTGCGGCGCTCGCGCAGGCCGACGCCACGCTGCGTGCCGCCGAGGCCGAACTCACCCGCGCGCGGCAACTGGTGGCGCAGGGGTTCGTGAGTGCCTCGCGCGTGGATGAAGCCCGGCGCGCCGTGGAAGTGGCGCGCGCGCAGCAAACCAGCGCCCAGGCGCAGAGCCGCGCGAATGAGGAGAGCGGCACCGACCTGGCGCAGGCCCAGGCGCAGCTGTCGCTGGCGAGCGCGGCCACCGTTGCCGCCCGCGCGCGGCTGGCGCAGGCCGAGCTGGCCGCACCCGCCGATGCGCGCGTGTTGTCCCGCGAAGTCGAGCCGGGGCAGATCGTGCAGCCCGGCAAGGCCCTTGTGGGGCTCGCGCTGTCGGGCCCCACCCAGCTGGTGGCGCAGGTGGACGAACGCTTCCTCGACCAGTTGCAGGCCGGGCAGAAAGCCGCGGTGGTGGCCGATGCCTTCCCCAGCCAGCGCTTTGCGGCGCGGGTGCTGTCGATCGCGCCGGCGGTGGACGCGCAGCGCGGCGCGGTGGAGGTCAAGTTCGCGCTCGACCAGCAGCCGCCGGCCTATCTGCGTGAGGACATGACCTTGTCGGTGGAAGTGGAGACCGGCCGGCGCGAGCGCGCGTGGGTCGTTCCCCTCGCGGCACTGCGGCCGCCCATGAACGATTCGTCGGCCACGGTGCTGGTGGCGCGCGAAGGACGTGCCGAGCAGCGCAGCGTGCGGCTGGGCCTGCGCACGCTGGATGCGGTGGAGGTGGTTCAAGGCGTGGGCGAAGCCGATGCCATCCTGTTGGGCGCGACGGTCGAAACCGGCCAGCATGTGCGGCCGCGCGCCGTTGCGTGGCAGCCCGGGGCACCCGTGGCCGCGGCGCGCGAAGACGCCGGCGCCGCGCTGACCAACGCCGTCGGGCGGTGAGGGGCGCGCCGCCATGGGATCGGCACTGGGTTTCGAGCTGCGGGTGGCGCTGCGCTTCCTGCGCGAAGGCCGCATGCAGACGCTGCTGATCATCGTGGGCGTGGCCGCCGGCGTGGCGGTCATCGCCTACATCTCGGCCCTGATCAGCGGCCTGCAGGGCAACACCTTGAACAAGACCCTGGGCGCGCAGGCGCACATCACCTTGCGCGCACTCGATGACGTGGTGACGCCGGCCATGGCGCCGGCCTCCGGCGCCACCGCCCTGAGCCAGACGCAGCCGCGCGCGCAGCGCCCGCGTTCGGTGGCGAACTGGCAGGCGCTTGCGGCGCTGCTCGAGCGGCACCCCGATATCGCCGGCGTCTCGCCGCTGGTGTCGGGCAGTGGCCTGGCCTTGCGCGGCGAGGCCGCGCAGGCGATTTCCCTGATCGGGGTGGACCTGGACCGCTACGACCGCGTGGTCGGCCTGCGCAGCAAAGTGGTGAGCGGCGCGCCGCGCCTGGCCCCGGGCGAGGCCATTGTCGGGCGCGAACTGGCGGCCGATCTGGGCGTGCGCGCGGGCGACCGGCTCACGGTGCAGACCACCACCTCGAGCGAGTCGATGCGCGTCACCGCGCTGGTGGACCTGGGCGTGAAAGAGCTCAACCGCCGCACCGTGATCGTGCCCTTGCGCGCCGCGCAGAACCTGCTGGCGCTGCCGGGCGGCGCCACCGGGCTCGACCTCACCGTGAAGGATGTCTGGTCCGCGCAGGATCTGGCTGCCGCGCTGCGCCAGCAGTACCCCTACAAGATCGAGAGCTGGCAGGAGAGCAATGCGCAGCTGGTGTCGGCGCTGAATGCGCAGTCGATCAGCACCGGCCTGATCCGTGGCGTGGTGCTGGTGGTGGTGGTGCTGGGCATCGCCAGCGTGCTGGTGGTGTCGGTCGTGCAAAAGCGCCGCGAGATTGGCATTCTGCGCGCCATGGGCGCGACGCGCGGCCAGGTCCAGCGGCTGTTCCTGGTGCAGGGCGCGGTGGTCGGCGCGGTGGGTTCGGCGCTGGGCCTGCTGCTGGCCGTGGGCATGATCTGGCTCTTCACGCATTTCGTGCGCGGCTCCGACGGCCTGCCGCTGTTCGTCATCTCCATGTCCGCCGCGACGGCCGCGCAGGTGGCGCTCATCGCCACCGTTGCCGGCGTGCTGGCGGCCATCGCACCGGCGCGGCGAGCCGCGGGCATGGACCCGGCGCAGGCGATCCGCATCTAGCATGAGTTCCCACGCCCCTGCCGAATTGCTGGAACTGCGCGAAGTGCGCAAGAGCTACAACATCGGCCTGCCGAGCGAGGCCGAGGTGCTCCATGGGGTTTCGGTGTCGGTGCGGCGCGGCGAATTCGCCGCCCTGATCGGCCCTTCCGGCTCTGGCAAGAGCACGCTGCTCAACATCGTCGGCTTGCTGGAGCGCATGACTGCCGGCGGCTACCGCTTGCAGGGCGAGGAAGTGGCGCAGCTGGATGACGGTGAGCTGACCTTGCGCCGCCGCGGCACGCTGGGTTTCGTATTCCAGTTCCATCACTTGCTGCCGGCCTTCAGCGCGCTGGAGAACGTGACGCTGCCGGCCCTGATGGCCAACGGCCGGGTGAGCCGGTCGCATCTGGCGCATGCACGCGAGTTGCTCGCCGCCGTGGGGCTGGACCGCGCCATGGACAAGCGGCCCTCGGAACTCTCGGGCGGGATGCAGCAGCGCGTGGCGATCGCGCGGGCGCTGGTGCTGGACCCGCCGCTGGTGCTGGCGGACGAGCCCACCGGCAACCTGGACACCGCCTCATCCGACGAGGTGTTCGCCTTGCTGCGGCGCATCCACGTGGAGCGCGGCACGTCGTTCATCGTGGTCACGCATGACCCACGGCTGGCGGCGCGTTGCGATCGGCTGATCGAACTGATCGATGGGCGGATCGCCCGTGATGAGGCGGTCCCCCGTGGGCCGTCAACGTAGCAAGACCGTGCTTACTTCTTTTTTGCCGCGGCGATCGGTGGGGCCGCATTGCGGGCTGCAACCAGCTTGACCATTTCGGACGTCATCGAATCCATCTCGCCCAGGATGCGCTCGCTGGTGCCGGCGATGGTCGTGAACTGCTCCTTGGAGGGGCTGTCGATGTTGCTGAGCGCATTGTCGAAGAAGACCATCTGGATGCGGGCTGTTTCGATCCGGTCGGCGATCTGGGGGAATTCCCCCCGGGCGTCGTCGAAGGCATTGATGGCTGTCTTGAAATCCGACGCCGCTTTCAGTGCGCGCGCCTTGAGATCGGGCGATGTCCTGCCCCCGGCCTGGTAGACGAAATAGGCGCCGGCGGCGCGCTGGGACAGCATCCGTTGCCGGGCCGCCAGGTTGACCATGGCCGCCGGCGCCTCGGCCCCGGACTTGATGAAGCCCTGCGTGACGGCTTCCGCATTGACCAGCAAGTCCTCGCTGATCTGGGCGGCCTGTTGCAGGGAGCTCGCGTTGGGCGGCGTCGCGGTCACGGCGGCCAGCTTGTCGATGAAGATCGTCTGCGCCTGCAAGGCTGAAGCCACATGGGGCTCCCTGGCCATGGCTCGCAGCGTGCCATTGCTGCTCTTGAGCTCATCCAGCGAGGCGGCAAGAATGGTTTTGGCCTTCTCGGGCGCGACATTCAAAGACAACTGCGCATAGGCTTTGAGTACGCGTTGACCGAGCATTCGCTGCTTACCGGACACCGCCACGCTGTTGAGTGCGACGACGTTTTGCGCGGTCGCCGGCAACGCGCAGCTCAGACACATCGCCAGCATGGCCGCGACAAGAAGTGAAGTGCCTAAACGGTACATTTTTGTTCCCTTACGCCCAGCTTACGGGGCGGCTCGGGGATTACGCCGCGTTACATTTGCCGTGTCAAGAGGGTCTTCCGGCAGGAAGGCGTGCTGCTCTGCCGCAGTGCGGGTTTGCGCTAATGCCCGCTTCGGATCATGTCAGGGCGCCTCGCGCATCCACCCTGATGATGCGTTCCACCTTGCCCCGGCGCAGGCCGCCGGTCACGCCGATCATGTGGTCGTGCAGATTGACGGTGGGGTCGCAGTGGCCGGGAATCAGCCAGAGCATGCTGCCGATGGCGGGCACGCGAACGCTGCCGCCGGCCGGGCGCAGGATGCCATGCTCGTCGCCGCCGTTGGCGTACTCCAGTTCGCTCTGCGCGTCGAAGGCGTGGACCCGCGGCAGGCCGGCGTCGATGGCATGGCTCTTGTGGCCGGCATCGCACACCGCGTGGTCCTGGCGCGAGCTGATGACCTGCGTCTTCACGAACAGCGCATGCTCGAAATGGGGCTGGGCCGGATCGCGCTCGTTCTGCGCGTAGTCGGCGTCCATGAAGAGGAACGAGCCCGCCTGCAGCTCGCCGAACACGCCACTGGCGGCCTCGCACACCATGCTGCCGGTGCCCGCGCCGGTCACCAGGTCGACCGGGATGCCGGCGGCTTCGATGAGGGAGCGCGTGTACGTCACGTCATCCACCACGATGGCGATGGCGTCACGGCGCTGCTGGGCGCTGCGAAAGTGCTGGGCCTTGCCATGGTAGGCCTGCAGCCCCGCGAACCGCAGGGCAGGGTGCTTGCGGATCTCGTGCACCAGCGCCACGGCGGCCTGCCCCGGCGCGACGCCGCAGCGGCCCTGGCCGACGTCGATCTCGACGAACACGTCGATCACCGCCGCCATGCCGTGCTGGGCGCGCGCCTCGTTCATGGCCTGCGCCAGCCGGCTCACGCCTTCCGTGCTGTCCACGGCGATGGCCAGCTGGCCGTTTTCCGCGGCGACCTGGTGGGCGAGTGCCGCGACACGCTCGAGCTTTTGCGGCGCGATCACTTCGTTGCTGATGTAAACGTTGTACACACCACCGGCCACCATCGCCTGCGCCTCGGATGTCTTCTGCACGCACACGCCCACCGCGCCGGCCTGCATCTGCAGCCGTGCGAGGGCGGCGCTCTTGTGCATCTTGGCGTGGGGCCGCCAGCGGATGTCATGCTTGCGCGCGAACTCGGCCATCCGGGCGAGGTTGCGCTTCATCGCATCGAGATCGATGACGAGCGCGGGGGTGTCGATGGCGTTGACGCTCTGCCCGACGAGGGCGAGCAGCGATTCAGAAACTGGTGTTTTCGTCTGCGGCTTCATGGTCCAGGTGCTGTGTGTCGGACCATCCCACCAGGGTGAAGCCATCGGGCGTCCACAACAGCCGGTTGATCGCGCCGTTGGGCAACTCCCAGGTGCGGGGCGAGTTCACTTCCTGGCCGGTGGCCACCCGGTAGAGTGTATCGAGCACGCCGCCGTGCGCGACCACCACGATCTGCTCGCCAGGGTGGCGCGCAGCCAGCGCATGCATGGTGCGCGTGACGCGTTCGCGCAATTGCAGCAGCGACTCGCCGCCTTCGGGCGGCTCCCACTCGGGAATGCGCTTGCGCCAGTTGTGCGCGTGGTCGGGCCAGGTCTGGTGGATCTCGTCGAAGGTCTTGCCTTCGAACATGCCGAAGCTGCGTTCGCGCAAACCTTCTTCGGGCACCACCGGAATACCCGCCATTTCGGCGATGGATTGTGCTGTTTGATGGGCGCGCCCGAGATCACTGGAATAGACGGCGGTGATCTGCTCGCCGGCGAGGGCCTCGCCCACCCGCTTGGCCTGCCAGCGGCCAGTGTCGTTCAAGCCGATGTCAAGCTGGCCCTGGATGCGCGCGTCCACGTTCCATGCGGTTTCCCCATGGCGAACGGCGATGATGCGGGTGGCTTCCATGCCCTTGCATTCTAGGAGGCAAGCCTACCGTGGCCAGCCCTTTCGGTAGCGAAGTGTTAGCGGGGCAGCTGAATATTCACCACCCGTGGGCCGGGCGGTGGGGTGGGAAAACCCTGAAGGCTGGCGTCGAATATGGCCGGAAACACAGCCCCGCTGTCCGTCCAGGGCCCGGCGTTGAGGGCGCGCGTCTCATAAACAACCCGGTTTGAGGGCAATTCGCGAATGATGAGGCTGACTTCGCGTTCGTACCAGGGAGATTCCATGCGGGGGAACGGCCCCATGAACCCCAGCCCCAGGCCGTGATGATGATGAAAGCCGGCGCCCCAGCCCCACCCGTCCCAGGGGCTGGCCCACGGTGACACGACCCGCTGCAGGCGCCCACTTACTTGCACGCTGTAGCGTGGATGGGCGTCATCGCGGCGCATGCCGGCCTTTTGCAGGGCGGCGTCGGCCAGCGCCTCCATCTGCGCCTGGGTGGGTGCCTGTTGCGAAGGAAGCCGCTCGAACCGGTAGGTCGAGGGGGAAGGCACAGCGGTGAGGCCGGAGAACGACTGGACCTGGTTGTCCAGCAGGTAGCGGCCCGCGCACCCTGCCAGCAATCCCGTGAGGAACACCACGCCTGCCCATCGCAGGATAGTTCGCGACATACCGATCTCTCCCGAAAGCGCCCGAACGAGGCCCGTGGCCTCACATCTTGATGACCTGCAGGCCTGGCAGCGATGACGCGGCGGGAAGCTCCGGCGGATCGAACGCCTTGTCCCCGTCTTCGCTGGGCACACCCGTGGCGGTGAGACCCTTGAAGTCGTAATGTGTTCCGTCGGCCAGGTGCGAGGGCACGACATTTTGTAAGGCCGTGAACATGGTGTCGACGCGGCCCGGGTGCTTGCGCTCCCACTCGCGCAGCATGGCGGCCACCTGCTTGCGCTGCAGGTTTTCCTGGCTGCCGCACAGCGTGCAGGGAATGATGGGAAATTCGCGGTGCTCGGCCCAGCGCACCAGGTCCTTCTCGGCCACATAGGCCAGCGGCCGGATCACGATGTGCCGCCCGTTGTCGCTGACGAGCTTGGGTGGCATGCCCTTGAGCTTGCCGCCGAAGAACATGTTGAGAAAGAAAGTCTGCAGCATGTCGTCGCGGTGGTGCCCCAGCGCGATCTTGGTGGCGCCCAGTTCATCGGCCACGCGGTACAGGATGCCGCGGCGCAGCCGCGAGCACAGGCTGCACATCGTCTTGCCTTCGGGAATCTTGTCCTTGACGATGGAGTAGGTGTCCTGGTTCTCGATGTGGAAGGGCACACCGTTCTTTGCCAGGTACTCGGGCAGCACATGATCGGGAAAGCCGGGTTGCTTCTGGTCGAGGTTGACGGCAATCAGCTCGAAATCCACGGGCGCGCGCTGCTGCATCTTCTGCAGGATGTCCAGCATGGCGTAGCTGTCCTTGCCGCCGGACAGGCACACCATGACCTTGTCGCCCTCTTCGATCATGTTGTAGTCGGCGATGGCCTGGCCCATCAGGCGGCACAGGCGCTTTTCCAGCTTGTGCGTTTCGCGTTCGATCTTCGCGTCCCGGGCGAGGGGGACGACTTCGGTTTCTGTCCAGACGGCGCTCATGGGACGACATTGTCTCATTGGCCGCGGACGAAGGCCGGGGCAGGTGGTGGCGCGCCCCGCTTCGCTTAGGATGCTTGCGCGTCCACCCGGGCGCCAGTCACGAAAGACAAGATGCAAACGCCCAAGGCCACCGGCATTCAACTGGACATCACCGCCAACCTTCACAAGTGGCGCGGCTTTCTGGCGGTGGCCGAACTGGGCAGCCTGACCCGCGCCGCCCTGCACCTGGACAGCAACCAGTCGATGCTCAGCCGGCAGATCAACGCGCTGGAGCGGGAGTGCGGCGCCCGCCTGTTCGTGCGGACGGGGCGCGGCGTCGAACTGTCCGACGTCGGCCAGCGCATCTTCCCTCACGTCAAGGCGCTGCTGTCGGATGCCGAATCCCTGGAGCTGGAAATCCGCGGTGAGGCCCGCCTGCCATCCGGCCAGGTCACCATCGGGCTGCTGCCCTCCACGGCGCATCCGCTCATCGGTGACTTGTTCCGCCAGGTGCGCCAGCGCTTCCCCGACATTCATCTCAAGATTCTCGAAGGCTCCAGCGGGCAGGTGGAGGAATGGCTGACCGATGCGCGTGTGGACATCGCCATCCTCTACCGCTATGGCGCGTCGCTCCCGCCCATGGAGCAGGCGCTGGCCCATGTGGAGTCCTACCTGATCGCAGCGCCCGGCGACGCATTGACCCAGGCGCCTCAGGTTCCTTTCGCTGCGCTGAACGGCCTGCCGTTCATCCTGCCGAGCGCGCCCAATGGTCTGCGCAATGCGCTGGACGCGCAGGCGCGCCGCGAAAAGGTGAGCATCGCGCCTGTCATCGAGGCCGATTCCCTGCCTTTGATGCGGTCCATCGTGGCCCAGGAACGCTTCTACACCGTGCTTCCCCTGCATGCCGTGTGGACCGAGGTGGCGCAGGGGCGGCTGCAGGCGGCCAAGGTGGTGGACCCGCCGCTGCAGCGCGTGATCTCCATGGCGCATGCCAGGACGAAGGGGCCGAACAAGGCGGTGTCGGTGGTCTCGGGCCTGATCGTCTCCATCATGGACGAGCTGGCCGCCCAGGGGATGTGGCAGCCGCGACCCATCGCGCAAGAGACATAGCAGGCTTGCCGCTCGCGTGCGGGCGGGCGGCCTGCCGGGTGGCTATGCTCAGGCATCCAAGGATGCTCGATGCCGCGAATTTCATTGCCCACTGCGCTAGACATGAGCCCGGCCCAGCGCGAGGTTTACGACAAGGTGGTGGCCGGCCGCAGAGGCTCCGTGCGCGGTCCCTTGCGCGCCGCCCTGCACAACCCCGAACTCGCCGACCGCTGGCAGGCGCTGGGCGAACTGCTGCGCTACAACACCTCGCTGTCGCCGCGCCATTCGGAACTGGCGATCCTGGTCACGGGCCGCCATTGCCGCTCGCCGTTCGAGTGGTATGCGCACCGCCCCGAGGCCGAGAAGGCGGGGCTGGAGCCCGCGGTGATCGAAGCCATCCTGGCCAACGTGCGGCCCGCGGGCCTAGCGCCCGAGGACGCCGCCATCTACGACTATGCGATGGAACTGAATGAAAGCCACTCGGTGCGGACGGCGACGCATCGCCGTGCCGTGCGGCAGTTCAGCGAACTTGCCGTGGTCGAACTGACGGCGCTGGTGGGCTACTACACCATGGTCGCGATGACCCTCAATGCCCACGAGATTCCGCTGCCCGAAGGCGTCCCGCCGGCGTTCAAGCTGCCGCAGGAAGAAGAGCTGAGGTGAGCGGCTGGGACTGTCACGCCCACCTGTTCGGCCCCTATGCGCGGTTTCCTCTGGCGGGCGAGCGCAGTTACACGCCGCCCGAGGCCACGCGAGAACAGTACCTGGCCCTGCTGGCGCAACTCGGGTTCTCGCAGGGCGTCCTGGTGCACCCCAGCGCCTATGGGGACAACTTCTCGCTGCTGCTCGATGCCCTGGCAGCCGACGCCCGGCTGCGCGGCGTGGTGGTCGTGCGTGATCCGACGGCCGCGCAGCTGAGGCGCTGGCGCGCGCAGGGCGTTCGCGCCGCGCGCTTTAGCCATCGCAGCGCCCCCGGCGCCAACTTCGCCGGCAGCGCCGCGCTCGACGACCTGGTGCGTCTCGCGCCGATGCTGGCCGACGCGAACATGCATGCCGAGCTGTGGACCGATTGCCAGGCGCTGCCCGGCATCGCGGGCCTGCTGGCCGCACTGCCCGTGACCGTGGTGATCGATCACATGGGCGGCTTCGGGTGGCAGGCTGGCGTGAACGAGCCGGGCTTCCAGGCACTGGTGCGCCTGGTGGCCTCGGGCCGCGCCTGGGTCAAGCTCTGCGCGTATCGCAACCTGATGACCGCACCGGGCCTGGAGCCCGGGCGGGCCTTCCATAGCGCGCTGTTGCAGGCGAACCCGGCCCAGCTGGTCTGGGGCACCGACTGGCCCCACCTGCGCGTGGAACCCGCGCCGGCGACCGGCGATCTGCTGGATACCTTCAGGCGCTGGACGGGTGACGCTGACATCGAGCGCGCCATTCTGGTGGACAACCCGGCGCGCCTGTACGGTTGAGCCTAGGCGGCCGACCGGTTCGCGGCATGCCCCGCGCCGCGTTGTCGCGCCGCCATCTCCTTCTTGAGCGCCGCGAAGATCTCGCCCACCAGTTCGCCCACGAGCG
>DATILF010000046.1:0-6994 GCA_035476755.1 Ramlibacter sp. | reverse complement strand
GAGATATCGAAAGATCCGGTGGTGCGGGCGCAGGGCTTGTACCTGTTGCAGATGTTGCAGGCCTTCGGCTTCAACATCTACGTGGCGCCGCGCCAGGCCTACCCCAACTTCTATGTGCATTCGATCTTCATGCCTTTCGAGGCGGGGTTCGGCGCGCCATGCCCTGACTTCTTCTACCGCTGGGCCTTTGTGGACGGCCAGCGTAGCTACCGCATCCGCGGCCGGGTGGGCACCACGCTATGGCTCGAATTTCAAACGCACAAGGGCTTTTGGGGTGATGCCGACCAGGGCCATCTGGGCACCCACGACCTGGACAATTTTCACATCGAGGCCGACGGCAGCTTCGAGATCGTCGCCTCGGCGACCCGGCACGACGGCAACTGGATCCCGCTGGACCCCGATCGGCGCAACATCGTGATCATGGTGCGCGAGGCCTGGTACGACTGGGCCAACGAGCGCGGCGCCAAGATGCAGATCGAGGCCATCGATCTGCGCGGCGACGAGCCCATGCACCACGACGAGGCCGAGATGCACAAGCGCCTGTTGGCTGTCAGCCGACAAGTCAAGTTTTACGTGGAGTTTTTCCTGAATTTGAACCAGCGCATCTCGGATTCCGCCGGTATCAATCAGTTCTTCTTCACGCCGCCGCGTTCGGCCGACCATGTGGGCGGCAACCCGCGCGCCGCCTACATGCAGATGATCTACGACGTGAAACCAGGCGAAGCGCTGATCGTCGAGGTGGAGATCGTGCCCCAAGGCGGGACAGCCCCCTTGGGGGGCAGCGAACCACGCGAAGCGGGGAGCGTGGGGGCCCGTTACTGGGGCTTGCAGATGAACGACATGTGGTGGCAGACGACCGACTACGCCCATCATCACAGCTCGCTCAACGGCCACCAGGCCCGCGTCGATGCCGACGGCCGTGTGCGCATGGTGATTTCGCGCGAAGACCCGGGTGTTCCCAACTGGATCGATCCGGTGAACCCGGGCATCGGCATCGCCCAGTGGCGCTGGTACCTGGCCGAGCGTACGCCCGTGCCCAGCGTGACTCAGGTCGCGCTGAGTGATGTGCGCGCGCACCTGCCGGCCGGCACGCCGACGGTGACGCCGGCGCAGCGGCGCGAAATCATTGCAGGCCGGCGCTCCGCTGTGCTCGGCCGCTACGGCTTCTGAAGGAGGCAAGATGGAACTGGGTTTGAAAGACAAGGTCGCGGTGGTGGCTGGCGGCAGCCGGGGCTGCGGCCGCGGCATTTCCGAGGCACTTGCCGCCGAGGGCGCGAAAGTCGTGCTGAGCGGCCGCAATGCCGAGGCCGTGGATGCCACTGTCGAAGCGATTCGCGCGGCCGGTGGCACTGCCGTTGGGGTGGTGGCCGACATGACCGCCAAGGCCGGCGCGCAGCAGATCATTGCCGCGGCGGCGGGCGCGGGCTTCGGCTCGCCCGACGTGCTGGTCGTCAACTCGCCCGGCCCGGTGCCCGACCGGGCCACGAACCGCTGGCGCGGCTTCGAGAACTGCTCGGACGAGGATTTCCTGGAGGCTTACCAGGATTTCGTGATGAGCGTGGTGTACCTCACGCGTGAGGTGCTGCCCGTGATGCGTGAAAAGCGCTGGGGCCGCTTGCTGAACATCGGCTCCATCGCCATGAAGACGCCGCACCTCGAAGATCCGATGCCTGCGTCGAACATCCGGGTCGCGGTGGCGGCGCTGATGAAAACGCTGTCTCAGGAGAACGGGCCCTACGGCATCACCGCGAACACGGTCGCCACCGGGCCGTTCGAGTCCGAACTGTCGCGGGAGTACCGGGCCTCGGGCACCGGCGTGAAAACCGAGGAGTGGTACCGCAAGATGCTGCCGGTCGGCCGCTGGGGCCGGCCGGACGAGATGGGCGCGCTCGCGGCCTTCCTGTGCTCGCAGCAAGCCGCCTTCATCACGGGCGAGACGATACGCATCGATGGGGGCTACACGAAGAGCTTGTTCTGAAACCGTGGCGTCACGGCCTGGAAGGAATGAATGATTGATCTCTACGGCATGTCGAGTCCGAACGTGCGCAAGGTTCTGATCCTGCTCGAGGAATTGGCGCTGCCGTACCGCCTGTGCCACGTCGACCTGTTCGGCTCGGAACCCGATGCCCGGCTCGCGGCGCTGAATCCGCTCGGCAAGGTGCCGGTCATCGTCGATGCGGACCTGGCCGCGGGCGGACAGCCGATCTTCGAGTCGGGAGCGATCCTGATCTACCTTGCCGAGCGCCACGGTCGCTTCCTGCCGCGCGAGGGCCCGGCGCGTTACGAGGTGCTCCAGTGGCTGATGGTGCAGATGGCCAACATCGGCCCGATCTTCGGCCAGCACAACCATTTCGGGCTGGTCCGCGCGAAAAGCCATCCGGGAGAGGATGGCTATGCCACCGAGCGCTACCGCGCGCTCGCCGCCGGCCTCTATGCGCAACTGGACGATCGCCTGGCGGTGTCTCCTTGGCTAGCGGGCGCTGACTATTCGATTGCCGATATGGCGACCTGGCCGTGGGCGCTCTACCTCGAACGCCACGGCTTCGGCTGGGACGACCATCCACATCTCGCCCGCTGGCAGGAAACGATCGCCGCACGGCCCGCGGTCGCGCGGGCGACGGCCGTCTTCACGCCCTATCAGGTGATCGACCGGGCTGGACTGGAGGCGGCGCCGCCCGCGGCGCTTGACCGCTTCTTCGGGCGCGTGCCCCCCAGCAGAGTCCGTGGTGGTCGTCCTCGCGTTGATGCCGAACCGCCGCCTCCATGACCGTCTCCTCATCGGCGACCTCGAACAGCGCCACGTAGGCTGGTGGTGAGCGAAGCGCACCCCAGCTGCTCCGGCGCCAAGCTGGGGTGCGCTGTCGCTTACCACCAGCCTACCGATACCACCAGTCCCGTACGCACCGCGAGTGATATACTTAAGAATATCAACTGTAGAGTGAAGGCTGGCAGGATGGACGATCGAGAGGTCACGGTTGCCGCCGCGCTGAAGCGCGCCCGCCAGGCGGCGGGCTGGTCGCAGCGCGCGTTGGCGCAGCACGCCGGCGTGCACCAGCCGCAGGTGGCGCGGGCTGAGGCCGGCGAGGATCTGCTGGTGTCGGTGCTGGCGCGCATGGCGTTGCCGCTGGGCCTGGCGCCGGCGCTGGTTCCCACGGCGGCGCCGGCGCCGACGGACCCGGCGCCGGCGCGAGGCGCGGCGGTGGCCGGGGCCGGGCATGACACTGTGGATGCGTCGGCCGAGAGCTGGCGCGTGGGTTGGCCGCAGGTCGATCCGCAGGTGTTCATGGTGCTGGCGCGGCTCACGAACGCGGGCCGCCATGTCGAGGCCGCCACCCGGAAAACGGCGGCGATCCACGGCATGAATGCGGGCGAGTTGATGGTGCTGGGGGCCTTGCGCCGCAAGGGTGCGCCGTACGAAAGCACGCCCACCGGGCTGAAGCACTTGCTGTGGCTGTCGCTGCCCGGCCTGAAGAAACGGCTCGACCACCTGGAGGCGATCGGCATGGTCACGCGGGTGAGCAACCCGCAGGACCGGCGCGGCCTGGTGGTGGGCCTGACGGCGCGCGGGCACGCCGCGCTCAATGACCTGGTGGCGCATCCGCAGGCCAGTGTGTACCGGCTGTTGCTGGAGATGCCCGCGGACGATCTGGCCAGTCTCTCGGCGCTGCTGCGAGGGCTTTTGATACGTCTTGAATCAGAGGGTGCGGGATTACCCTGAGGCGATGTTCGGGGTGGGTGGATATGCTTATCTTGGTTAAGCAACTGTCCGCAGAGGGCGTCGCGGCGTGAGCCGGGCGACCCTGGCCGCCACCCACTCCGGAGCTCCTCATGTCATCCACATCTTCCTCGCGCCACTGGCTCATCACCGGTGTCTCCAGCGGCTTCGGCCTCGAACTCGCCCGCTGCGCCCTGGCGCGCGGTGACACCGTGGTCGGCACCTTGCGCCAGCGCGCGCAGGCTGATGCCTTCGAAAAGCTCGCGCCGGGCCGATCCCATGCCGTGCTGCTCGACGTGACACGCGGCGACGAGATCGAACGCGCGGTGCGCGAAGCCGTGCAGCGCGCCGGCCACATCGACGTCCTGGTGAACAACGCCGGCTATGGCCTCTTCGGCGCCGTGGAAGAAGTGTCCGACGCCGAAGCGCGGCAGGTGATGGAAACCAACTTCTTCGGCACACTCGCCGTGACGCGCCATCTGCTGCCGCATCTTCGCGAGCGGCGCGCGGGCCATATCTTCAACATCTCATCGGTCGCGGGCGTGATCGGCTTTCCGGGTTGCGGTCTGTATGCGGCCTCCAAGTTCGCGGTGGAAGGGCTGAGCGAAGCACTGGCCGGCGAGCTGGCGCCGTTCAACATCCGCGTGACGGTTGTCGAGCCCGGTGGCTTTCGCACCAATTTCGCGGGCGGCTCCATGCGCCAGGCGCAGCAGGAGTTGCCGGCCTATGCCGACACCCCGGCGGGCAAGGCGCGCCGCTCCATCGGCCGCTACCACGGCAACCAGCCGGGCGACCCGGTGCTCGCCGCGCAAGCCATCATCACCGCGCTGGAGTCCCCCACGCCGCCCGTGCGCCTGGCACTGGGCGCGGACGCCGTGGCCATGGTGCGGCAAAAGCACGAGGGCGTGCTCGCGCTGCTGGCCGAGTGGGAACCGCTGTCGGTGAGCACGGCGATCGCCGCACCCTGAACCCGGCCCACGTGCAGAACCCTGTGAACCGCCCTATGACCCCCCATCGCCAACAACTGCTCGACATGATCCTCGAGCCCGACCGGGCCTTCGACCAGCCCCTGTCCGACATCGCGCCGCTGCAGCTGCGCGCCGCGCAGGAGCTGTTCGAGGCACGCCGACAACAGATTCCGCTGGTGAACCGCCGCGCCGAGGAAGCCGGCATCGACCGCATCGAGAAGCTCGATGACATCGTGCCGCTGCTGTTCGCCCACACCGTGTACAAGTCCTACCCACCGTCCTTTGTCGAGCAGGGCCGCTGGGACCGCATGCTGCAGTGGCTCGACACGCTGTCGGTGGATGACGTGAGCAAGGTCAACATCGAAGGCGTCAAGGACGTGGACGACTGGATTGCCCGCCTGTGGGAGGCCGGCCACATGGTGCTGGCGACCAGCGGCTCCTCGGGCAAGTGCTCGTTCCTGAACCACACGCGCGGCGACTCGGCCATGAAGCAGCGCCACTTCCGTCATGCGGTGGGCTGGCCCTTCGTCAAGGCCAGCCCCGACCGGCCGGTGTTCTGGCTGGGCCCGGTCAACGGCCCCAACAGCGCCTGCGAAGCCGCCCGCATGAACGCGGCGAACTGGGGCCGGCCGGGCGCCATCTACGCGCTCACCAACGAGCCGCTGCGCATCGCCGAGGTCAGCCGCATGGCCGCCATGCGCAAGAAGATGGCCGAGGGCACGGCCGGGCCGCAGGAGATCGCGGACTTCGAGCAGGAAGCCCGGCAGAAGGCCATCGATGGCCGCGCGGCCATGCTGAAGCTGGCCGACACCATCCTGGACCACCGGCACGAGCCCATGATGCTCAGCGGCATGTGGGCGCAGTACATGATGCTGATCGCCCGTGCGCGCGAACGCGGCATCGGCGACGGCGAGTTCCATCCGGACAGCATCGTCAACGCCGGTGGTGGCGTGAAAGGCATTGCCCTGCCGGACGACTACCAACAGCAGGTGGCGCGTTTCGTCGGCAAGGTGATCCGCCCCGCCGCCTACGGAATGACCGAGCTGGCGCAGGTGATGCCGCGCTGCGAAGCGGGCCGCTACCACCGGTCGCCCGGCCTCATCTGGCTGATCCTCGACCGGGATGGCGAACGCCTGCTGACGGCGGACGACGGCGAGGACGGCGTGGTGGAAGGCCGCTTCGCCTTCCTCGACCTGCTGTACGAAGGCCGCTGGGGCGGCCTCATCACCGGTGACAAGGTCAAGGTGGACTTCAAGCCACGCTGCGCCTGCGGCCGCACCGGCCCCTCGCTGTTCGACAACATCACACGCTTCGCCCAGGTGGGCGAAGACGATCACATCGGCTGCGCCGGCACCATCGACGGCTACATCCGCGGGGAGATCGGCGCATGAACGCGGTAGAGCAAGCCAGAGATCCACTCCCTCGCCTTGCGGGGGAGGGTGGGGCTACGCGCCCGGTGGCTGGTACACCGGTGCCGGTGTGCCACATCATCAAGGGCGAGGCCGTGTTCGGCAGTTCGCTCGAATACGGCTCGGCGCGCTCGCGCTTCGCGACGCCGGCACTCGACCTGGATGGCCTGGTCTGGCCGCGCCGCGAGCCGGGCCCGGCCTTCGACGTGCCGCTGGCCGAAATCATGGACGTGCTGGCGCAGACGGGCGACCGGCTCAGCCGCGACCCCGACGGCCTGCTGGCCGAGGCGCTGGAGTTCAGCATGCGCACCAGCCCCCTGCCGCGCAGCGTGCTGGAGCGCTCCTATGCGTCGCTCGGGCGCGTCTTCAACCGCCGCAGCATGGAGTTCCAGGTGAAGGAAGAGCTGGGGGGCCCCGACGTGCTGGACGGCTGGCGTGAGGTGCAGGGCGCGCCCAGCGGCAGGCCTCACCGCATCCGCGCCTTTCCGCCGCGGCTGATCCATGTCATCGCCGGCAATGCGCCCGGCGTGGCCGCCTTGTCGGTGCTGCGCGGTGCGCTCACCAAGGGCGTGCACCTGCTGAAGCTGCCGTCCAACGACCTGTTCAGCGCGACGGCGATCCTGCGCACGCTCTCGGCGGTGGCGCCCGGACATCCGGTGGCACGCAGCTTTTCGGCGGCGTACTGGCGCGGCGGCGACGAGAAGGTGGAGGGCCTGCTGTTCCGCCCGCAGTTCTTCGACAAGCTGGTGGCCTGGGGCGGTGACAGCACCATCCGCAGTGCGCGCCAGTACATCGGCCCGGGCTTCGAGCTGGTGGCCTTCGATCCCAAGACCTCGATCTCGCTGATCGGCCGCGAAGCCTTTGCGTCCGAGGCCGTGCTGGCGGAAGTGGCGGACCGCGCC
>DATILF010000045.1:0-12139 GCA_035476755.1 Ramlibacter sp. | reverse complement strand
CGCGGAAGCCGGGATGCAATCTCGCCCACCAAAGCCTGCGTCAGTTTTGGCGCGAGCCGGGTCGCATGATCCGCCAGCGCGCCTGTGTAAGAGGCACCGAGGATGTCCTGGACCTGCCTGCGACGGGGCATGGCCATCATTCCCAGCACATCACCTCGGGTCGCCCTCGGCAACAGCGCAAGCACGTGAGCTGCCAACCCAGCCGGCTCGGTCTCCAGCACGCTGAAAAGGTCCATCGGACGCGCGCTGCGAAGCGCGTCCAGCGAGGTGGGCAGGCTGTCAGTCGGCAGCGACACCGCGGAAGCAGGCTGACGCTTCCCGTGCAACAGGTCCTGAACCAGCGCACGGTCGCGCGGAAGCCCGAGCGCGGCGAGGTCGGCCAGCATCCGCTCCAGCGCCGGCCGTTGATCCGCGGGCAGTTGCGCCAGCAACCAGGCCTGGTCTTGCGGCTCCGTCGCGTGGAGCGCCAAGGCCGCGCGCCTGAGCGCCGGGTGGTCCGAAGCCTCCAGCACGAACTGCGCGCGCGCGTTCATGCGCGTCCCTCCGGAAGATGTGCGCCCTGCGGGGCAGCGGATCCCGGCAGGCGGTCGCGACTGGTGGAGGCCTCCTCCAGCCACAACCGCAACTGTCCCGCCATGGCGTGTCTCTCAGACTCGGAAAGCACCCGCCGACTCGGTTGCCCGCGCCGGCCATATGACCACGCGACGGCGCCCACCGCCGCCAGCAGTACCAGCGCACCGAGCGCGACCAGAACCTGGTTTTGCGTGTCGGCAGCGGCAACGGGTGGCTGGGTTGGCATGCCCGCGGATACCGCCGTCTCGACGGGCAACGGCGGGCCCGCGTCTTGCGCCGGCTCGAAGGCTCGTGTCGTCTGGACCACGATCGTGTCACCGCGTTCGCCGGCGCCGCCCACGGCGGCCGTAAGCAAGGCACGCGCCTGTTCCAGTTGCTGGGGATCCAGCGGCTGCCGAACCACAGCCGCGACGTGGATGCGCCGGATGGCGCCCGGCTGCGTGATCACCTGCTCCACGCGCCGCCCGACCTGGTAATCGACTTCACGCTGGCTGTTGCTGGCGCGGCCGCCGCCGTCGTGCCCCACCAGCGGCGTGCCCACATCGCGCAGGACTTCTTTTTCGCGCACCACCACGCCCGTGGACGCCCTGGTCCCCTGGCTTGGCGTCCCCACCACATCCTCGGTGGTGACCTGCACCCGGTCCATGTTCAGTGTCACATCGACCGTGGCCACGGCCTGGCCCGCGCCGAAGGCGCGCTCCAGGACTTCGGTGGCCTTGCGCGCGAGCAGCTTTTCCATGTCGCGCTTCAGGTCCAGGCGGGCCGCGCCGGTGTCGGTCTCGGCGTCCTGCGTGGGAAGGCGCGTCAGCGCGACGCCTTGCTGGTCGACAATCGTCACATCCTGCGCCACCACACGGGGAACCGCGGCCGCCACCAGCCGCTGGATGCCATTGACCTGGTCGGGCCGGAGTGCCTGGCCCGCCTTCAGGCTGAGCGTGATCGCCGCTGTCGGCTTCATGTTGGAGCGCTTGAACAAGCCCTCTTCCGGAAGCGCCAGGTGCACGCGCGCATCGCGCACCTCGGACAGCGAGAGGATTGTGCGGGTGATCTCGCCTTGCAGCGCCCGCTGGTAGTTGATCTTCTGGGCGAACTCCGTCATGCCGAAGTCGCCGTTGTTGAAAAGCTCGAAGCCGGCCGCGCCATGCAGCGGCATGTCCTTGCCCATCAGCTTGAGTCGCGTGGCGTGCACCACGGCATCATCGACCAGGATGGTGCTTCCACCATCAGCCAGTTGATAGGGCACTTTCTGACGGTCGAGTTCGGCCACCATCTGGCCGGCGTCCTGGGGCTTCAGGTCCGCAAACAGCACTTGGTAATCCGTACGCAACAGCCACGTCGCCAGCCCCACGGTGCCCAGCACGATCGCGGCGGCGCCGGCGGCCAGCCCCCAGCGCGCGCGCGGGCCCAGCGTTTCGAGAAAATCTTTGAACATAGTTGCTTCCGGCCTCAGATCTGCATCTTCATGACGTCCTGGTACGCCTCGAGCAGGCGGTTTCGCACCTGCAGCATCAGCTGGAAGGACAGCCGGCTTTCCTCCATCTTGATCATCAGCTGATGGAGGTTTTCAACGTCGCCGGTGGCCAGGCGCTGCAAGTCGGTCTGGCCGGTCACCAGCGCCTCGTTCACCTTGGTGAGACCCTGGCTGAAGATCTCGCCAAACCCACCCGCGGCTGAAGCAGCATCCGCGTTGGCGCGGGCTGCCAGCGACGGGATGCCGCCCAGGATCTGCGGCGCGACTTCATCGACGGGCGCAATGCCGTTCATGAGCCGCCCCCGATCTCGAGCGCCTTGAGGGCCAGGGTCCGGGCCGTGTTCATGGCCGCGACGTTGGCCTCATACGCACGCGTGGCGCTCATCAGCGACACCATCTCCGCGGCCACGTCCACGCCGGGGTAGCTGACAAAGCCTTTGGCATCCGCCATCGGGTGACCGGGCTCGTGCACCATGCGCGGCAGCACCGGCGCGTTCTCCACGCGAAACTCGGGGCTCAGCGCGGCGGCCGACGAGTCGCCACCGAGCATCAGCGCGGCAAAGGAGGCCTCGGAGGCCGGCAGCGCGAGGACGCGCACCGGGCTGTAGGGCGCCTGGCCGGGCTGGGGCGTGGTGTGGGCGTTGGCGACATTCAGCGCGGCCACCTCCACCCGGGTGCGCTCCAGCGCCATGCCGGCGGCGCTGATTGCGAAAGTCGATGCGTAGTCCATGGAAATCCTTGAGAAAGGCTCAGCGCTTGCCGTCGCTGACGGCGCTGGAGAGAATGGAAAAATGGCGGCCAAGCGCCTTGCTCAGGGCCTGGTACTGCACCGAGTTCTGTGCCATGTCGGCCACCAGCGCGTCCAGGCGCAGCTTGACCGGCTGGCCGTTCACGTCCAGTGCCGGCTGCGCATGCAGCTGCACGCCCGCGAGGGACGCCGCATCGACGCTGCCGCGGCTGTCCAGCGCGCGTTTCGCTTCCTGCATCTGCGCGTCGAAGTCAACTTTCACGGGCACGTAGCCCGGGGTCGCGTGGTTGGCGATATTCGCGGCCAGAGCACGCTGACGCAGGCTTGCCGCGTCGAGCGCCAGGCTCAGGGTTGCGGTGGTCAGGGCTTCCAATCCATGGGGCATGTCGTTGTTCCTTACTGAACCACCAGCTCGGCGTGCAGGGCGCCGGCGGCCTTGACGGCACGCAAGATGGAAATGATGTCCCGCGTCTGCGTCTTCAGCCGCGAGAGGGACTGCACCAGGTCGGCCACGGTGGTGCCGCCGGCGGCCACGAAGCCAGGCCCGGCGCGCTCGTCCACGTCGACCCTGGAGTTCGTGACCACCGCAGTCTGGACGCTCGCCGACCCGCGGCCGATGACCGTCGGCTGCGACACGCCGGTTTCGCTGACGATGGAGATCTTCAGGTCGCCATGCGAAATGGCCACCTTGGAAATGCGCACATCGCCACCCGCCACCACAGTGCCGGTTCGTTCGTTGATGACGACCTTGGCGCGGCGATCGGGATCGACCCACACGCCCTCGATGCGCGCCACGTAAGGCACCAGCTGCTCGCGCTCGAACTCCGGCACCTCAATTTCGATGCCCGAGGCATCGCGGGCACGCGCCACGGGGGAACCACCCATAGCGCTGTTGATGGCCACCGCCACGCGATTCGCCGTCGTGAAGTCGGGCTCGCTCAACACGAACGTGAGGTTGCGATCGGGCTCCAGCACCGGCGTCTGCAGGCCGACCTCGACCACGGCGCCACCGGGAACCGCGCCCACGGTCGGGTGGTTCTTCTGAATGACGTTCCCGTTGGAGTCGTAGCGATAACCTCCCACCGACAAAGGACCTTGCGCCAGCGCATAGACCTTGCCGTTCGCGGCCTTCAGGGGCGTCAGCAGCAGCGACCCGCCGACCAGGCTGCGTGCGTCGCCCGCGGAAGTGACTGTGATATCCAGCCCGTCGCCCTGGCGCGCGAAGGTGGGCAAGGCCGCGGTAACCATCACCACCGCCACGTTGCGGCTTTGCACCTGGTCTGGCGACACCGTCAGGTTGAACTGCGACAGCATGTTGGACAGCGCCTGCCGCGTGGCCCGATTACTGGGTGAGTCGCCGGTGCCGGCGAGCCCGGTGACGATGCCGTAGCCGACCAGCGAATTCTCGCGCCAGCCTTGCAGCTTGCCAAGGTCCTTGACGCGGACGGCCGAGCCGCTGGCCGCCGATTGCGCGAGAGAAGAGAGCGCGGCCAGCAACAGGCACACGCCGCCGAATATCCGAAGAAGCTTCGCACGCGTCATCACAGGCCCACCGAATCGAGGACCTTGCGCCACCAGGCACGCTTCTGGCGGTCGGAGACGTCGCCCTCACCCAAATAGGTGATGCGCGCATCGGCAAGCCGCGTGGACAGCACCACGTTGGCATCTGAGACATCCTGCTGGCGCACACGGCCTTCCAGGGCGACGCGCTGCTGCTCGTCATTGATGACCAGCGACTGCTCGCCCGCAATGCGCAAGTCGCCGTTGGGCAACACCTCGCGCACCGTGACGCTCAGCGTCGTCAGGATGCGGTTGGTGCGCTGGGTACGGCCACCGCCGTCGAAATCGCCGTTGACGCCAATGCCGGTCTCCGCGACGCGCCGCGCGCCATGCGACAACTCGGCGTTCACTGCGTTCTTGCGGCGGGTGCCCGTGTCGGCCGTGGTGGAAGCGCTGGAGTTTTCAAAGACCTGCACCGTGAGCATGTCCCCCACCCGGAAGGCTTTGCTGTCGGCCGTCAGCGGGCGAAACGTAGCTTCGTCGTACAGGCTGGTTCCATGAACAGCAGGCAGCCAGCCCACAGCACTGAGCACCAGCAGGGTGATGATACGGTTCATTGCGTGGCCTCCACACGGCCGCGTTCCGTAACTCGCGCGTCCAGCGGCGAGACGGCACCCGCCACCCTGACCCGAACCCTTTGCCCGACCTCACCGGCCTGCAAGGCTTCGGCGCGGCTTTCCATCCGCATCGTGCCGGCCTTCAGCAGGAGCGTCACCCATTCGCCGCGGCTCACTGCCGCCACGCGCGCGACGTTGGCCCCCGTGAGTGCCTCGCCGGCCTTGATCGTTCGGCGGCTGCTTACATCGCCCGAGACAAGTGCATCGGCGGAACCACCGGCTGCCAGGGCTGCAGGCTGCGCCGCGATGTTCACGGTCTTGCGCTCCAGCATCGCCGGCGCCAGGACCGCCGACGGCGCGACGCTGGACCTGGCAACCCAGGCTTCCCCATACGCCTCCACCAGGAAAGTGGCCGGGACACTGCGAACGAAGTGGCCATCCACCCGCACATCGACCCACATCACCATGCGCGTTGACGGCTGGGCCCCCGCGGGAAGCGCGCGGACGCTGAACTCCACCGCACCCGCGGGCAGGCTGAGGTCTTGCAGCGACCCCGTGCCCTCGAGGTCGAACCGAACGGTGCGCGCGGCCAGCCATTGGGCAAGCGCCGCGCGCGCGGCGTCAGCAATGCGCGCCGCGGGAATGACTTGCACATCAGCCGTGACCCTGCTGCGCTCGGCGCCATGCCAGATCACCGCATCCGCCGCTATGCCGGTCTGGCTGCGGACCCAGCGCGCCAGAACATCGCGTTCCAGCACGGATTGCTGACCAGGGCGCGGCGCCTGGCCCAATGGCAGATTCACCAGGCGCTGAATGGCGGCGAGATCCGAGGTGCGCAGATAAGCGACATCGCCCAGGCGAACCTGCCGCTGTGGCGCCACGACCTGCGGACGCAGCTCGATCTGGACGGGGGCGGCCATGGAGGGCGCGGCCGCGCCGCACAACGCCAGGCCGGCGGCCAAAGACACCCTGATCGAAAGTCGCCCACGCATCGTCATCTTCATTTGCGCAGGTTGTTGACCATGCCCAGCATCTCGTCAGCCGCCTGCACGACTTTCACACTGGCTTCGTAGGCACGCTGGGCCAGCATCAGGTTGACCATCTCGTCCACCATCTTCACGTTCGAACTTTCCATATGGCCCTGCGACAGCGTGCCGGCCCCCTGCTCGCCAGGCCGCAGACTGATGGGGTCGCCCGATGCCTCGCTGACGCGGTACAGGTTGTCGCCCATGGGGGTGAGCAGGCCCGCGCCATTGAAACGAACCAGGTCGATCTGACCCACTTCGACAGGCTGCGTCTGGTTGGGCAAGCGCACCTGCACACGGCCGTCCCGGCCGATGACCAGCGACTCGGCGTTGTCGGGGATGGCGATCGCCGGCTTGAGCGCGTGTCCGGCGCTGGTGGACAGCAGGCCGTCCTTGTTCACCTTCAGCGCGCCGCCGCGCACGAAGGCGCTGGCGCCATCCGGCAGGGTCACCTCCAAAAAGCCTTCACCTTCGATCGCCAGGTCCAGTGGGTTGTCGGTCTTTTTGACCTCACCCATGTCGAACACCTTGCTCAAGCTGGCGACGGACACGCCAGCCCCCAGCCGGCGCCCCGCCGCCAGGGCGCCCGCGTGCGCTTCTTCGGCCGTGGGGCTCACCGCGCCCAGGGCATCGCGCACCATCAGGTCGGCAAAGCCGACGCGGCCCTTCTTGAAGCCTGTCGTGTTCACGTTGGCCAGGTTGTTGGCGATGGTCTCCACGCTCAGCTGCTGCGCCTGCATGCCGGTGGCGCCGATGTAGAGGGCGTCAAACATGGCGGGCTCCCGGGAAAGTTGAATGAAAGGTCATGAGGTCTCCCCGAGTTTTCGAATGGCCGTGCCCAGCATGTCGTCGTAGCCCTGCGTCATCTTCTGCATGGCCTCGAAGTGCCGCATGGCCTGAATCAGGTGGGTCATCTCCTGGGTGGACACCACGTTGGCGTTTTCCAGGTAGCCCTGCCGAAGCTGCACTTGCGCGGCCGGCAATACGCTGACGCCCGAGTTCGCCGAAACTAGGCCGTCACCTGCTCGCTGCGCAGGGGCGCCAGCCTCGAACTCCACGATCTTCAGTTGCGCGAGCGGGGCATCTTCGGTGGCGCCGGGGCCCACGATGGCGCCGCTGGGGTGGACGACCGGGTTGGGCGTGGCCAGCACGATTTCGCCCGCATGGCCCATCACCGGATGGCCTTGCGCCGTGACCAGGCGGCCCGCCGCATCGACACGAAAATTGCCCTGCCGTGTGTAGGCCGGTCCGTTGTCGGTGGCGATTTCAAAATAGCCCTGGCCGGCCAGCGCCAGATCCAGCGACTGGCCGGTGTGCTTCAAGGTGCCAGCACGCGAATCGCTGGGGAAGGACATCAGCGGCGCCATGCCGCCCGTGGCCGGAGCGCCTGCGGCTGCCGAGGCGCCCGCCAGATGCGACGCGAAGCTTGCGCCCAGCGGCGCCTGCAGCGCGATGCCGCGCTTGTAGCCTGGCGTCAGCGCATTGGCCAGGTTCATGCCGATCTGCTCGACGCGGGCCATGTCGCCCTGCATGCTTTGCAGTGCGACAGCGAGGATTTCATCCATGGGCGTGCACCTTCTTCACAGCGTCACCACGCCGTAGGACTTCAGTTCGATGGTCTGCGGAATCTCCGCCATGGACAGCACCCGCAGGTGCGGCATGGCGCGCTCGCAGAGCGACCGGATATGCCGGCGCAGGTCCGGTGCACACAGCAGCACCGGCAGCAGGTTGCTTTTCATCATCTGCTCGGCCTGCTGCACCATGCGGCCCATGAACTGCTCCGCGAGCTTGGGTTCCAGGGCATACGCACCCGCCGCGGCTTCGGCGGACTGCAGGCCTTGCATCATTCGGCTCTCGATCAGCGGGTCCAGCGTCATCACGTGCAAGGCAGTGGCATCGCCCAGCAGGCCCTGGCAGATCGCGTGGCCCAGTCGCCGGCGCACGTGCTCGGTCAGCACACTGGCGTCCTTCGTCAGGCGGCCCACATCGGCCAGCGTCTCCAGGATGGCCTCGATGTGCCGGATCGACACTTTTTCGCGCAGCAGGTTCTGCAGCACTTTCTGGGTGTCGCTCACGGACAGCACGGTGGGAATCAACTCCTCCACCAGGCCCGGCTGGCCTTCGCGCACCCTTGCCAGCAAGCGGTCGGTCTCGGCGCGGGTGAGCAACGACGCCGACTCGCGGCGCAACACTTCCGTCAGGTGAGTCATCATCACCGTGGCGCCGTCCACCAGCGTGTATTTGGCCGCCGCGGCGGCCTCCTTGCGCTCGGCATCGATCCACAGCGCGGGCAGGCCATACGTCGGATCGCGTGTCGCTTCCCCGGGGATGGCGCGCACGTCGCCGGCCGGATGGATCGCCAGCCACTGGTCGGTGCGGGCCTCGCCCTTGCCGGCCAGCACGCCATCCACGTAGATTTCGTAACGGTCGGCGGACAGCTTGGTCGCGTCCTTGAAGCGCACGCGGGGCAGCACCAATCCGAGATCCAGCGCATGCTGCTTGCGGAACGCCTTGATGCGCTCCATGAAGATGCCGTCGGTCTGGTTCACCAGCGACACCCAGCTGCGGCCCACGAACACCTCGATGGGCTCCACCGGCAGCATCGCGTACGGGTCTTCGGCCGACTCCGCGCCCCCCTCGGCGCCGTCGGCGGCTTCTTCGCCTTCTTCCTTGGCCGTGCGGGAGGCGCGATAGGCCACCGCCGCCACGGCCAACACCGCGACGGTCAGCGCCAGCGTCGGCACCAGCGGGATGCCCGGCAGCAGAAGCAGCCCGCCCAGAGCCACAGCCACCAGCACCAGTGTCTTGGGGAACGAGGTGATCTGCCGCAGCGCCTCGCGGCTCAGGTTGCTGTCGGACGCGGAACGGGTGACGATGATGCCGGTACCCACCGCGATGACCAACGCCGGCACCTGGGTGACGATGCCGTCGCCGATGGTCAGCAAGGTGTAGGTCTGCAGCGCTTCGTTCCACGGCATCTTGTGCTGCATGACACCGATCAGCAGGCCGCCGATGATGTTGATCAGCAGGATGACGATGCCGGCGATGGCGTCGCCTTTCACGAACTTGCTGGCGCCGTCCATGGCGCCATAGAAGCCGGCTTCCTTTTCGATGTTCTTGCGGCGGCGCTGGGCTTCGGCCTGGTCGATGAATCCCATGTTCAGGTCGGCATCGATGCTCATTTGCTGCCCGGGCATGCTGTCCAGCGTGAAGCGCGCGGCCACCTCGGACACGCGCTGGGCGCCGCTGGTGACCACGACGTACTGCACGACGATCAGGATCAGGAACACGATGAGGCCAATGACGTAATTGCCGCCCACCACATAGGCGCCAATGGCGGAAATCACCTTGCCGGCGTTCGCGTCGGAGAGGATCAGGCGCGTGGCCGCCACGTTCAGCGACAGGCGGAACAGGGTGGCGATCAGCAGCAGCGACGGGAACGTCGAGAACTCCACCGGCTTGGCCATGTAGAAGGTCAGCAGCAGGATCAGCAGGGCGAAGCTGAAGTTGCTGAGGATCAGGAAGTCCAGCAGGCCCGCCGGAATGGGCGCGAACAAGACGATCAGCACGCCCATCACCATCAGCACCAACGCGATGTCGCTGTGCTTTCCGAAGAAGCGTTGCAGGCCGCTCATGCCGCGCCCCCCGCCGTGCGCGACTGGCGCATGGCGAACACCCACACCAGGATGCGCGCCACCTGGGCGTAAAGCTCAGGCGGCACCTGCTGATCCACTTCCAGGTCGCGGAACAGCTGGCGGGCCAGCGGCGGGTTCTGCACCACCGGAATGCGGTGCCTGGCTGCAATCTGCCGCATGCCGGCCGCGAGCACGCCCGCGCCCTTGGCCACCATCTGCGGCGACGCCATCTCGCCGTGCACGTAGCGCAGCGCCACGGCCACATGCGTCGGGTTGGTCAGCAGCACATCGGCCGTGGAGGTCTTGCGTGCGGCCATGCTGCGCAGCATGGCTTCCCGGCGCAGTTCGCGAAGCCGGGCGCGAATGCGCGGATCGCCCTCGCGGTTCTTGTGTTCGTCCTTCAGATCGCGCCGGCTCATGCGCATCTTCCGGGAGAACTCGCGGCGGGTGAAGCCAAAGTCCACCAGCGCGATCAGGCACAGCATCAGCGCGATCTTCAGCCCCATGCTGGCGGCGTCATCGAGCACGGTGTAGGCCAGCTTCGCAGGCGGCATGGACGCCAACTGGGGGAATTGCGGCGCCAGGCTCTTGATGGCGTGGTAGACCACCAGCGTCAGCAGCACCAGCTTCAACACCGCGCGGACGCCATCGAACAGCGTGCGCTTGGAGAACACCTTTTTCAACCCGGTCACCGGGTTGAGCCGGTTGAAATCCGCCTTGAGCGGCTCGGCGGAGAGCACCGGCCCCGTTTGCGCGAGGTTGCCGACGATGGCGGCCACCATCAGTGTGGCGAAGAACGGCGCCAGCGAGATCGCGGTGTCGCGCACCAGGCCACCCAGCAACCACCACAGGCTGGCGGCACTGCCATCGAGCCGGCCGGCCTGCGACAGCAAGGCGTGGTCATAGCGAAACTGCGATTGCAGGCCGTCCCAGCCCTTCCAATACAAATAGGCCACCGCCACGGTGAACACCACGGCCGACACCACGTCCGCACTCTTGGCCACCTGCCCGCGCTCGCGGGCCTTCTGCAGCTTGTAAGGCGTGGCCTCTTCGTTGCGGTCCAGGTCCTGCTCGGCCATCAGCGGGTTCCCGAAGCGGCGAATGCCGTTTCCCAGCTGCGGAAGATGAAGCCGTAGGTGCGGCTCATCGCATCGCCCAGGCCCGCGAACCACACGGACAGCAAGACCAGGCCCACCACGATCTTCACCGGGATGCCGATGACAAACATGTTCATCTGCGGCAGGTTGCGCGCCACCACGCCCATCGCCAGTTCGACCAGCAGCAGGCACACCACGACCGGCGCCGCGAGGGCAAAGCCCAGGCTGAACAGGCTGGCCATCTGCTTGGCCACCATCGGCGCCGCCGACTCCACGGGCCAAGGCCGGCCGGGCGGGTAGCGCTCCAGCGTGTAGGCCACGCCGCGCAGCAGCGCGTGGTGGCCATTGACCAGGAAGAACACCAGCACACCCAACTGGTTGAAAGCGGCCGTGAGAATGGGAATCTGCCGTTGCGTCGCCGGATCGAACACCTGCGCCATGCCGAAGCCGATCTGCACGTCGATCAGGCGCCCCGCCATCGAGATGGCAGCAAAGGCAATGAAGATGCCCAGGGCCAGGGTGGCGCCCAACGCCAGTTCGGCCACAGCCGCCTCAAGCAGGCCCACTGAAGTAAGCAACTGCGCGGAAGGCGCGGCCGACTCCGGCAGGCCCAGCGCCAGCGCCGCGGCCAAGCCGACGACGAGCAGTACGCGCACGGTCGGCGGCATGCCAGCGGCGTACAGAATGGGGGTGAGCAGCAGCAGCGCCCCAAGGCGCAGGGTGAGCAGGAACACCAGGGCCACGTACCCGGGCTGGGGCACGGCAGCGCCGAGCGATGAAATCCAGTCCAGGCCCATGTGCAAGCGCCGTCAGAACATCGACGGGATGGACGTCCACAAGCGCGTGGAGAACTGCGTCAGCTGACGCAGCATCCACGGCCCGAACACCACCAGGGCCACCGCGGCCGTGACCAGCTTGGGCACGAAGGTGAGGGACATTTCCTGCACCTGCGTCACCACCTGGAGCAGGCTGATGGCCAGCCCGACCAGCATCACCAGACCCAACACGGGCAGGCAGACGAGCAGGCCTGTCCAGAACAAATCCGCCATCATGGCGATGGCCATGTCGGAATGCATACTTCCCCCCTACTTTCGCCCTTGCGTAGGGCGCATTTTTTTGGAATCACAATGCAACGGTCTGTGACCGAACGTGTGAATCCTAGCGGCGAATAGGGCTTGAGTTGTATGTGTTCTGAATATTTTTAGTGTTTTTGGCCTATTTTTGTAAATAAATCACAAAAAATCGCGATGTATGAGCAGCCAGTGAGCTGCAAGCATGGCGGGCGGCCCCTGCAGCCCGCCCCTCGATCATTTCGTTTTCACGTCGCCGGTGTAGCTCAGCGAAGCCAGTTCGGCCTGGGCCTTGGCAGCCTCTTCGATGGAGATCACGATGCGGCCCACCAGCAGGCCCATGGCCGGCGAAGTGCGCAGGTACTTCGTCTCTCCGGGTTGCAGCACGAAGCTGGCCGCTTTT
>DATILF010000044.1:0-4192 GCA_035476755.1 Ramlibacter sp. | reverse complement strand
ACGATTTCTTCGGGCGCCTTGTCACCGCCCAGCATGTATGTATTGGTCATGCGCGGCATGGGCACGTGCGCATAGCTTTCGCGCCGTCCGTTGCCGGTGGGCGCGACGCCCATGAGGCGGGCGTTGAGCGAATCCTGGATGTAGCCGCGCAGGATGCCATCCTCGATCAGCACATTGCGCTGGCTGGCATTGCCTTCGTCGTCCACGTTCAGCGAACCGCGGCGGTCGGCAATAGTGCCGTCGTCCAGCACCGTGACACCCTTGGCCGCCACACGCTTGCCCACACGGCCGCAGAACGCGCTGGAGCCCTTGCGGTTGAAGTCGCCTTCCAGCCCGTGGCCGATGGCCTCGTGCAGCAGGATGCCGGGCCAGCCCGGGCCGAGCACCACGGTCATCTCGCCGGCCGGCGCGGGCCGCGATTCCAGGTTGGTGAGGGCCGCGTTCACCGCGTCGTTCACGTAGGTCTCGATCTGGGCGTCGCTGAAGTAGTCCAGGCCGAAACGCCCGCCGCCACCGCCCGAGCCCATCTCGCGCCGCCCGTTCTGTTCGGCGATCACGGTGACCGACAGGCGCACCAGCGGACGCACGTCGGCGGCCAGCGTGCCGTCCGCCCGCGCGACCATCACCACGTCGTATTCGCTCGCGAGGCCCGCCATCACCTGGGCCACGCGCGGATCTTTCGATCGCGCCAGCTTTTCGGCCCGCTCCAGCAACTGCACCTTGGCCGTGCTGTCCAGCGAAGCGATCGGGTCCAGGCCGTTGTAGAGAGAGCGGCCACCGGCGATCTTCTTCGCCCCCACCTTGGCGCGGCCCGTTCCCGCCCCCGAAGCGATGGTGCGGACGGTGCGCGCCGCGTCGAGCAGCGAGGCCTCGGAAATGTCGTCGGAATAGGCGAAGGCCGTCTTCTCGCCGCTCACGGCGCGCACGCCGACGCCCTGGTCGATGCTGAAGCTGCCCGTCTTGACGATGCCCTCCTCCAGGCTCCAGCCCTCGCTGCGGGTGTACTGGAAATACAGGTCGGCATCGTCCACGCGATGGGCCGTGATCTCGCCCAGGGCGCGCGACAGGTGGGTTTCGTTCAGGCCGAACGGTTCGAGCAGCAGGCGCTGGGCGGTGGCCAGCCGCTCGATGGTGGGTTCACGGGAAATCATCGGGCCATTCTAGACTTCCAGGCCCGGCCCTGCGAGCCGCCCGGTCAGGCCGCCCCGGTGCTCACGGTGCGGCCCAGCGCCCGCTCTTCCAGGTCATCCAGGAAAGCCTGAGCCGAGGCATAGCGGTCTTCGGCGCGTTTGGCCATCAGCTTTTCAAGCACGGGCTGCAGCGCGGCATGGGCGTCCGGCAGGAGCGGGGTGGGTGCCGACAGGTGCCGTGCCAGCAACAGGTCCAGAGATTCGGCCCGGAACGGGCGATGGCCGGCCAGCATCTCGAACATCATCACCCCCAGGCTGTACAGGTCCGATTGCGGTGTGATCGGCGTGCCCGCGGCCTGTTCGGGGCTGAGGTAATAAGGGGTACCCACCACGTCGCCGTGCCGGGTCTGGGTCAGCGCCAGGTTCTCCGCATTCAGCGTCGACTTGGCAATGCCGAAGTCGGCCAGGGCGACGCTGCCGTCGGCGCGTCGCATGATGTTTTCCGGCTTGAGGTCGCGGTGGATGATGCCGCGCGAATGAATCGCACGCAGCGCCTGTGCCGTCTGCGTGACGATGGCCAGGACCCGCTGCTGGCTGAGGCCGGCCGTGAGCTCCGAGCGCAGGTCACCGCGCTCGAAGTACTCCATGGCGATGTAGGCGTGGTCATCGGTGAAGCCCTGGTCGTAGATGCGGATCACATGCGGATGCGCGATGCGCGAGAGCAGCGTGTATTCCTGGATGAAGCGCGACAGGTGCTCGCTCGCGGCCTTGCCGCTGGCATCCAGCACCTTCAGCACCACGGGCAGGTCGTCCGCCTCCCGCACGGCGAGATAGACTTCGGTCATGCCGCCCGAGCCGATCTTGCGCGTGAGGCGATAGCCCTTCAGGCGCAGCGGCTCGTCGCCCGGCTGGAACTGGTGGTCCTTGAAGGCGGACAGCTTGGACTGCAGCGCCCCCTTCACCGCGCGGGCGGTGATCTCGGAATTCACCTGCACCGCGTCCCGAACCTCCGCGGCGCGCTCCGTCAGCGTCGCCATGCCGTGGCGCTTGTCTTCCAGGTTGGTGACCAGGCCGGTGATCTCGGCGACGTCCACGAAGATGTTCTTGCCGCGAACGCCCAGCGAGGTCATGCCGCCGGTCTGGATGCCGTCGCCGGCGCGCTGCAGCACCGCCGTGCTGGCCACCACCGTCCAGCCCAGTTCCTTGCTGGCGGCTTCCAGGCGGGCGGCGACGTTGACGGTGTCACCGATCGGCGTGGTTTCCTTGTTGTGGATCGTGCCCAGGCGGCAGATCGTCACTTCCCCCGCGTGCAGGCCCACGCCGATGGCAAACGGCGGCAGCCCCCGCTGGGCAAAGCGCTTGTCCAGCCAGGACCGGAACTCATGCGTGGCCAGCGTCATGCCCAGGGCGGCCGAAACAGCCCGGCGAGCGGCCGGCAGGGGCGAGCCGCCGCTCATGGTGTCGGCAAAGACACTCATCAGGCCATCGCCGATGAATTTGAGATGGCGCCCACCGTTCTTGAGCACAGGATCGCAGGTGCGCTCGAAATATTCGGTCAGCAGTTCCGCCACCTCGCTCGAACTGAGCTTCTCGGCCAGCGACGTGAAATTGCGGATGTCGGAGAAAAGCACCGTGGCCTCGATCACCGTGTCGGGCACGGCGCCCTTGGGCGCCTCCAGGCCGAACCTGTCGGGCAGCGCGCTGCCGCCCAGGCTCTCGGTGAAGGCTTGCCGCAGGTGCTCCTCGCGGGTCTTCACGGCGAATTCGATGCTGTCCTCGATGCGGCCCTTCTTTTTCAACAGGCCCTGCAGGGCTTCCAGCAGCTCGACGCGGGTGAAAGGCTTGGCGAGATAGTCGTCAGCCCCCGCTGTCATGCCGCGGCGCATGCTGGCACGGTCGTCCAGGGCGGTGAGCAACATGACGGAGGTGGCCGCCAGTCCATGGTCGGCGCGGATCGCCTCGAGCAGCTCGAAGCCATCCATCTCGGGCATGCTCACATCGGAAATCACCAGGTCCGGCCGGACCTGCCTGGCGCGCTCCAGCCCCAGCTTGCCGTTGATCGCCGAGACGATGTCGTACCCCTCCAGCTTGAGCAGGCGGGTCACGTTGTTGCGGATGGCATCGTCGTCCTCGACGACGAGGATGGTGGTCATGGTGCTTGTTCCCCTCCGGCGGCAAGCGTCGGCAGCCTGATGGAAAAGCGGCGGCCGGCCCCGAGTGTACTGACGACCGACAACTGGAACAGCGCGGCATCGTCCAGGTGGCCCAGGCGCTCGGCGGCGGCCGCACTCACGTCTGCACCAGCCGCTTGGTCCTGGCGATCGACATCAGGATGCCCAGGCCCATGCCCAGGGTGACCATGGCGGTGCCGCCATAGCTGATGAAGGGCAACGGAACGCCCACCACCGGCAGGATGCCGCTCACCATGCCCATGTTCACGAAGGCGTAGGTGAAGAAGATCATGGTGATCGAGCCGGCGAGCAGGCGCGAGAAGACGCTGGACGCCTCCAGGGCGATGGCCAGCCCGCGCAGCACCAGGAACAGGAAGCCGGCGATCAGGCACAGGTTGCCCAGCAGGCCGAACTCTTCCGAATACGCGGCGAAGATGAAGTCGGTGGTGCGCTCGGGAATGAACTCCAGGTGGGTCTGCGTGCCCTGCATGAACCCCTTGCCGAACAGGCCGCCCGAGCCGATGGCGATCATCCCCTGGATGATGTGGAACCCCTTGCCCAGCGGGTCCTTGCCGGGGTCGAGCAGTGTGCAGATCCGCTGCTGCTGGTAGTCATGCAGCACCGGCCAGCGCACGCCCTGCGCGCACAGCTGTGGCTCGAAGATGATCAGCAGTGCCGCGCCGGCCAGCCCCAGCAGGACGGGCGGAACGATCAATTTCCACGACAGTCCCGCGAAAAACATCACGGACAGGCCGGCCACCAGCACCAGGATCGAAGTGCCCAGGTCGGGCTGTTTCATGATCAGGCCGACGGGCACCACCAGCAGCAGGCCCGCAAAGACGAAGTCCATGGGCCGCAACTGGCCCTCGCGCT
Organism: Ramlibacter sp.; assembly: GCA_035476755.1. Lineage (GTDB taxonomy): Bacteria > Pseudomonadota > Gammaproteobacteria > Burkholderiales > Burkholderiaceae_C > Ramlibacter. Next base: position 18 of record DATILF010000044.1, on the reverse strand, counting down.
TCTGGAACCACCAGGCCA
>DATILF010000043.1:0-3819 GCA_035476755.1 Ramlibacter sp. | reverse complement strand
GCGAGCGTGTGGTGACCGAGGGCGCCGATCGCTTGCGCGACGGATCGAGCGTGGTGTTGCCGGGTGATGCGCCGGGCGCGGGTGGGCGCCGGAGCGGCGAGGGCGGCGGGCGGCGCAGGCCCGGGGCATCCCCGGCGTCCGTGGCATCCGCGGCCGCGCCGTCGTGAGATGAGCCCGTCCCGTCCCTTCATCCTGCGGCCGGTGGCGACCTCGCTGCTGATGCTGGCCATCGTGCTGGCCGGCCTGGTGGGCTTCCGGTTCCTGCCGCTCTCGGCGCTGCCGCAGGTGGATTACCCCACCATCCAGGTGCAGACGCTGTACCCGGGCGCCAGCCCGGAGGTCATGGCGCAGACCGTGACGGCGCCGCTGGAGCGGCAGTTCGGCCAGATGCCGGGCCTCTCGCGCATGAGTTCCACCAGCGCCGCCGGTGTCTCCATCGTCACCTTGCAGTTTGGCCTGGGTCTGGCGCTGGACGTGGCCGAGCAGCAGGTGCAGGCCGCCATCAATGCGGGGGGTTCCCTCTTGCCCGCGGACCTGCCTGCCCCGCCCGTGTACGCCAAGGTCAACCCCGCCGACGCGCCGGTGCTGACGCTCGCCATCACCTCCGACACGCTGCCGCTGACCGAGGTGCAGAACATCGTCAACACGCGGCTGGCCCTGAAGATCAGCCAGGTCTCCGGCGTGGGCCTGGTGACGCTGTCTGGCGGGCAGCGACCGGCCGTTCGCATCCAGGTGGACACGCGTGCACTGGCGTCGTACGGCCTGACCCTGGACAACGTGCGCACGGCCATCACCGCCGCCAACGCCAACGGCGCCAAGGGCAGCATCGACGGCCCGACGCGCGCCTACACCATCAACGCCAACGACCAGCTGCTGGCGGCCACCGACTACCAGAACCTGGTCGTCGCCTTCCGCAACGGCGCGCCGATACGCCTGTCGAACGTGGCGCAGGCGGTGGAGAGCGCCGAAAACGTCAAGCTAGGCGCCTGGGCCGCCAGCGGTGGCCAGCTCAAGCCCGCCATCATCCTGAACGTGCAGCGCCAGCCCGGCGCCAACGTGATCGCCACCGTGGATGCGATCAAGGCGCGCCTGCCCGAACTGACCGCGGGCCTGCCGGCCACCCTGCGCGTGGACGTGCTGAGCGACCGCACCACCGGCATTCGCGCCTCGGTGCATCACGTGCAGATCGAGCTGGTGCTGGCCGTGGTGCTGGTGGTGCTGGTGATCTTCGCTTTCCTGCACAGCCCGCGCGCCACGCTGATCGCCAGCCTGGCGGTGCCCATCTCCCTGGTCGGCGCCTGCGGCGCCATGTACCTGCTGGGCTACAGCCTGAACAACCTGAGCCTCATGGCGCTCACCATCGCCACGGGTTTCGTGGTGGACGACGCCATCGTGATGATCGAGAACATCTCGCGCCACATCGAGGCGGGCGAGCCACCGATGCAGGCGGCGCTGAAGGGCGCGAGCGAGATCGGCTTCACCATCATTTCGCTCACCGTCTCGCTCATCGCGGTGCTGATCCCGCTGCTTTTCATGGGCGACGTTGTGGGGCGCCTGTTCCGCGAGTTCGCCGTCACACTGGCCATCACCATTTTGATTTCCGCGGTGGTGTCGCTCACGCTGGTGCCGATGATGTCGGCGCGCTGGCTGAAGGCGCACCCCGGCGGCGAGACGGGCTGGGGCGGGCACATGCAGCGCCGCTTCGACCGGCTGATCGAGCACTACGACGTGTGGCTGGGCTGGGTGCTGGCGCGCGAGAAGCTGACGCTGCTGGTCGCGCTGGCCACCCTGGTGCTCACGGTGCTGCTGTATATCTGGATTCCCAAGGGGTTGTTCCCCACGCAGGACACGGGGCAGCTGCAGGCCCGGGTGGAAGCCACGCAGTCGATCTCGTACCCCCGCATGGCGCAGCTGCAGCAGGAGGTGGCGCGCGAGATCATGACCGACCCCGATGTCCTGACGCTCAGCAGCTTCGTCGGGGTGGACGCCGCCAACAACACCATGCTGCACACAGGCCGCATGCTGATCAACCTGAAGGACGGCCACGACAACCAGCAGCGCGTGATCGACCGGCTGCGAGCGCTCGCGCAGCGCGTGCCCGGCGTGGTGCTGTACCTGCAGCCCACCCAGGACCTGACCATCGATGCCGAATCCGGCCCGACCCAATACCGGCTGTCGCTGGAAGGCGCGGACAACGCCGCCGTGGTGGACTGGGCGAGCCGCCTGGTGCAAAAGCTGCGCACGGTGCCGCAGCTGCGCAACGTGGTGACCGACGCCGACGCCTCCGGCGCCGCCGTGTATGTGGACATCGACCGCGACACCGCCGCGCGCCTGAATATCTCCGCCTCGACCATCGACGAAGCGCTCTACAGCGCCTTCGGCCAGCGCATCGTCTCGACCATCTTCACGCAGACCAACCAGTACCGCGTGATTCTGGAGGCCCGGCCCGACGGGGCTGCAACGCCGCAAAGCCTGGGCATGGTGCAGCTGCGCACGTCCTCGGGCGAGCCGACGCCGCTGTCGGCGGTGGCCCGCATCGTGGAGCGGCGCGCGCCGCTGCAGATCACGCACGTGGCGCAGTACCCGGCCACCACCGTGGGCTTCGACACCGCGTCGGGTGTTGCGCTGGGCACGGCGGTGGCGGCCATCCGGGAGGCGGCCCAGGAGATCAAGCTGCCACCCGGCGTCACCCTGAAATTCCTGGGTGCCTCGGGCGCCTACGAGGCGTCGCTCACCAACCAGCTCTGGCTGATCCTGGCGGCGGTGGTCTGCGTGTACATCGTGCTGGGCGTTCTGTACGAAAGCTACATTCACCCGCTGACGATCCTTTCCACCTTGCCGTCGGCGGGCGTGGGCGCGCTGCTCGCGCTGATGATCACCGGCAACGACCTGGGGGTGATCGGCATCATCGGCATCATCCTGTTGATCGGCATCGTGAAGAAAAACGCGATCATGATGATCGACTTCGCCATCGACGCCGAGCGCACCGAGGGCAAGTCGCCGCGCGATGCGATCCGGCAGGCCGCGCTGCTGCGGTTCCGCCCGATCCTGATGACCACGCTGGCCGCGCTGTTTGCCGCCGTGCCGCTGATGCTGGGCTGGGGCGATGGCGCCGAACTGCGCCGCCCGCTCGGCCTGGCGATCTTCGGCGGGCTGATCGTGAGCCAGATGCTCACGCTGTTCACGACGCCGGTGATTTATCTGGGGTTCGATCGGTTGGGGCGGAAGTGGCGGGGGAGCCCCCCGCCGCACGAGGTGCCAGCGTGAAGGCCATGCGCTGTCATCCCTTGGCAGGCTGTCATCCCTATGCAAGAGGCTGTCATCCCGGGCTTGACCCGGGATCCATGCCCCGCCGGGCACTACCCGGGCCAACGTGCCATGGATTGCGGGTCAAGCCCGCAATGACAACAGATCGGCGCGAGGGCCTCGCATGAACCTCTCCGAACCCTTCGTCCGCCGCCCCGTCGCCACCGTGCTGCTCACCATCGGCATCGCCCTGGCCGGCATCGGCGCTTTCTTCATGCTGGCGGTCGCGCCGCTGCCGCAGGTGGACTTTCCCGTCATCACCGTCAATGCCAGCTTGCCCGGCGCCAGCCCCGACACCATGGCCACCAGCGTCGCCACGCCGCTGGAGCGGCGGCTGGGCGTGATCGCCGGGGTCAACGAGATGACGTCGAACTCGGGCAACGGCTCCAGCCGCATCAGCCTGCAGTTCGACCTGAACCGCAAGATCGATTCGGCCGCGCGCGAGGTGCAGGCGGCCATCAACGCGGCGCGGGGCGACCTGCCTTCGACCTTGCGCAGCAACCCGACCTACCG
>DATILF010000042.1:0-13085 GCA_035476755.1 Ramlibacter sp. | reverse complement strand
TCGTCCATGTAGGTGAAGACCACCGGCACCACCAGCAAGCTCAAGACCGTGGACGTGATGAGCCCGCCGATCACCGCGATCGACATCGGCGAGCGGAAGCTCGGGTCGGCGGTGCCGAAGCCGATGGCGATCGGCAGCATGCCCGCACCCATGGCGATGGTGGTCATGATGATGGGCCGCGCGCGCTTGTGGCAGGCGTCGAGCAACGCGTCGAAGCGCGATAGCCCGTGATCGCGCCGGGCCATGATGGCGTACTCCACCAGCAGGATCGAGTTCTTGGTGGCGATGCCCATCAGCATGATCAGGCCGATGAGGGACGGCATCGAGAAGCTCTTCTGCGCGATCAGCAGCCCGACGAACGCGCCACCCAGCGACAGCGGCAGCGCGGCCAGGATGGTGACCGGGTGCAGGAAGTCCTTGAATAGCAGCACCAGCACGATGTAGATGCACAGCACGCCGGTGAGCATGGCCAGCCCGAAGCTGGCGAACAGCTCGCCCATCACTTCGGCGTCGCCCACTTCCACCACGCGCACGCCGGGCGGCAGGTTCTTCACGGCCGGCAGTTCCTGCACGGCGGCCGCGACGTCGCCCAGCGGCAGGCCGGAGAGTTCGATCTCGAAATTGACATTGCGCGAGCGGTCGTAGCGGTCGATCACCGCGGGGCCGCCGGTCATCTCCAGCGTGGCCACCTGGCCCAGCATCACCGGCCCGCGCGCGCTCGGCACCGAGAGGCGCTCCAGCAGGCTCAGGTCCTTGCGGGCGTTTTCCTCCAGCTTCACGACGATCGGCACCTGCCGCTGGGACAGGTTCAGCTTGGGCAGGGCGGTGTCGTAGTCGCCCGCGGTGGCGATGCGCAGCGTCTCGGCGATGGCGGCGCTGGTGACGCCCAGGTCCGCGGCGCGGGCAAAGTCCGGACGCACCGCGATCTCGGGGCGGATCAGGCTGGCCGTGGACGCCACGCTGCCCAGGCCGGGAATGGTGCGCAGGTCCTTCTCCACCGCCATGGCAGCGGCGCCGAGGGCCTGCGGGTCTTCGCCGGTGAGCACCAGGATGTACTTCTCGCCCGAGCCGCCCAGTCCCACCTTGCTGCGCACGCCGGGCAGCGGTTCCAGGGCCGTGCGGATCCTGTTCTCGATGCCCTGCTTGCGCGGCCGCTCGCTGCGCTCCGCCAGCAGCACGGTGAGCGTGGCCTTGCGCGCTTCGGCCGCGCCTGACATCGCGAACGGATCGCCGCCTGCCGTGCCGCCGCCGATGGTGGTGTAAACGCTCTTCACGTGCTTGACCTGGGTGATCATCTGGCGCGCCCGTTCCGCCGTGGCTTCGGTTTGCGCCAGCGTGGAGCCGGGCGGCAATTCGATGTACACCTGCGTCTGCGAGTTGTCATCGGGCGGGATGAAGCCGGTGGGCAGCAGCGGGATCAGCGCCACCGAGCCGAAGAAGAACAGTGTCGAGAGCACCATCGTGGCCACGCGGTGGCGCATGCTCCAGTTCACGCAGCGCATGTACACCTGCATCCAGCGCGCATCCTTGCCGTCGTGTGCCACGATCGGCTTGAGCATGTAGGCCGCCATCATCGGGGTCAGCACCCGCGCGACCACGAGCGACGCGAATACCGCGAGCGAGGCGGTCCAGCCGAACTGCTTGAAGAACTTGCCGGCCACGCCGCTCATGAATGCGGTGGGCAGGAACACCGCGATCAGCGTGAAGGTGGTGGCGATCACCGCCAGGCCGATCTCGTCGGCGGCTTCCATCGCGGCCTGGTAAGGCGTCTTGCCCATGCGCAGGTGGCGAACGATGTTCTCCACTTCGACGATGGCATCGTCCACCAGGATGCCGACCACCAGCGACAGCGCCAGCAGGGTCACCACATTCACTGAAAAGCCCAGCAGGTACATGCCGGCGAAGGCGGGGATCACCGACATCGGCAAGGCGACCGCCGAGACGAAGGTGGCGCGCCAGTCGCGCAGGAACAGCCACACCACCAGCACCGCCAGGATGGCGCCTTCGTACAGCAGGTGCAGCGATCCCTCGTACTCTTCCTGCACCGGCGTGACGAAGTCGAAGGCCTGCACCAGCTCCAGGTCGGGGTGCTGGCGTTTCAGGTCTTCCAGGGCCACTTTCACCGCGGCGCCGACAGCGACCTCGCTCTCGCCGCGGCTGCGCGCCACCTCGAAGCCGACCACCCGCTTGCCATTGAGCAACGCCGCCGAGCGTGGTTCCGCAATGGTGTCGCTGACCGTGGCCACGTCTTCCAGGCGGATGCTGCGGCCGGTTGCGTTGCCCGCGCCGGGCAGCGACAGCTCCAGCCGCCCGATCTCCTGCGCGGTGCGCACGGTGGCGATGGTGCGCACCGGCTGTTCGCCGCCGCCCACGTCGGTGCGCCCACCCGCGCTTTCGGTCTGCACCTGGCGCAGCTGGCGCGAGATGTCGGCCGCGGTGGCGCCGAGCGCCTGCAGCCGCGCCGGATCGAGCGCGACGCGGATTTCGCGATTGACGCCGCCCACGCGGTTGACCGCGCCCACGCCGCGCACGGCCAGCAGCTTGCGCGCGATGTCGTTGTCCACGAACCAGGACAGCGCTTCCTCGTCCATGCGCGGCGACGACACGGTGAAGGCGAGAACCGGCTGGCTGGCCAGGTCCATCTTGGTGACGATGGGCTCGCGCACGTCGCCGGGCAGGTCGCTGCGCACGCGCGCGATCGCCGAGCGCACGTCATCCACCGCTTCTTGCACGGGCTTTTCCAGGCGGAATTCGACCGTGAGAGTCACGGCGCCGTCCTGCACCTTGGTGTAGATGTGCTTGAGGCCCTGCAGCGTGGCGATGGCGTTCTCGAGCTTGCGCGCGACATCGGTTTCCAGCTGCCCCGGCGCGGCACCGGGCAGGGTGGCGCTGACGCTCACCGTGGGCAGGTCGATGTCGGGGAAGTTCTGCACCTTCATGGCATTGAAGGACAGCAGCCCCGCGAAGGTGAGCAGCACGAACAGCATCACCGCCGGAACCGGGTTGCGGATGGACCATGAGGAAACGTTCATCATGATGAAGCTCCTTCAGCGCGCGACCGCAGCCGAGGCCGCCGAGGCGGGCTGAGCCTCCACCACCCGCACCAGGTCGCCGTCGTTCAGGAAGCCCGCGCCGGCCGCGACGACGCGCGCGTCGGGCGCCAGGCCCGTCAGGATCTCCACCCGGTCGCTGTCGATGCGGCCGGTCTGCACCTTGGCCTGGCTCACGCGGTTGTCGGCGTTCAGGCGGTACACATAGCTGAAGCCATCGCGCACCACCACCGCGGCCTGCGGCACGGTGAGGGCGGGCCGGGCGCCCAGGTCGAATTCGCCGCGGGCGAACATGCCCGCCTTGGCGGCACCTGCCATGCCGGGCAGGGGGTTCACGTCCACATAGACCAGCGCCGAGCGCGTCTGCGGGTCCACGGTGGGCCCGATCATGCGCACGCGCCCTTCCAGCCGCGCGCCGCTGGCCGCCGTCACCTGCGCCATCGTGCCGGTGGTGATGCGCCCGAGTTCCGCGGACGTGACTTCCGCACGCCATTCCAGGCGCCCCTGCCGGATCAGGCGGAACAGCTCCGCGCCCGGGCTGAGCACCGCGCCCACCGTCGCGGTGCGCGCGGAAATGATGCCGGCGTCGGGCGCGACCACGTCGGTCTGGCCCAGCCGGACCAGCTGCGCGTCCACCAGCGCCTGCGCCGCTTCGGCCCGGGCACGCGCCGTCTTCTCCTGGGTGAGGTACTGGTTGATCTGCGAGGTGCTGAGCGCACCCGTGCCCTGCAGGGTGCGCGCGCGCTCCGCGTTGTTCGCTGCCTCGGCGGCAGTGGCCTGCGCTTCGGCCAGGCTGGCCCGCGACTGCGCCACCTCGGCGCGCAAGCTGTCCGCGGCCAGCGTGGCCAGCACCTGGCCCTGGCGCACGCGGTCGCCGACGTTGACCAGGACCTGCGTCAGGCGTAGCCCGCCGGCCTCGGCGCCCACGCTGGCTTCCTGCCAGGCGACGATGTTGCCGTTGGCCGCGAGTTTCACGGGCATGCTGACGCGCTGGGGCAGGGTGGTGGTCACCGTGAGAGCCGGCTTCACGACGGCGGCGGCCTGCTGTCCCGGGGGCCGCGACCCCATCCAATACAGCAGCACGGCAACGACGAGGCCGGCCAGGGCGATGGCGGCGACGGCCGCGGGCTTGAGTCTTGTTTTTTGCATGGGGCTTTCGGGATGCGTGGATGTCGTGGTCAGGAACGTGGGCCGGCGGCCGCCGGCGCGGCGTCCGGGAGGGCCCAGCCGCCCCCCATCGCGCGGTACAGCGCGATCCAGGCCGCGGCGCGTTCGCGCTGCAGGCCCACCAGGGCGGTTTCGGCGGCCAGCAAGGTGCGCCGCCCATCCTCGAGTTCGACCAGGCTGGCCAGCCCGCTGCGGTAGCGGGCTTCGGTGGCGACGAACGACATGCGGAAGCCCTCCGCGGCCACCCGCGCATCTTCGCCGCGCGCGCGGGCGCTCTCCAGCGTCACCAGGGCCTGCTCGACTTCGCGCACCGCCTGGCGCACGCGGGCGGCGTACAGCGCGGCGGCTTCCTGGTAGCGCGCCTCGGCCGCATCCACATTCGCCGAGCGCCGGCCGCCATCGAAGATCGGCAGCGCGAGGGCCAGCGGGCCGATCGACCAGGTCTGCACGTCGGTGGTCACACCGCCCAAGCGAACGCTGCCCGCCGCGATCGAGCCGGACAGAGACAGGCGCGGGAAACGATCGGCGCGGGCGCTGCCCACGTCGGCGTTCGCCGCGGCAACTTCGCGCTCGGCCAGGTACACGTCCGGCCTTTGCGCCAGCACGCGTGCCGGCACCGAATCGACCGCCAGCTGGGTGGACTGAAGCGGATCGGTCCACGGCACGGCCAGCTTCTGGCGCAGCCGGGGTTCGGGCAGCGCCGTGAGCGCAACCAGCGATTTCACTTCGATGTCGCACAGGGCGCGCTGCTGTGTGGCCCGTGCGGAGCCTTCGGCGGCGCTGGCGCGCGCGAGGGCCGCCGTCGCCGGCGCGGTGAAGCCGGCGTTCGCGCTGAGATCGGCCAGGCGAGCGGTTTGCGCGCGCGAGCCGGCATCGTTGTCCGCGACGGACAGCTGCCGCTCGCAGCTGCGCAGGCTGACGTAGCTGTTCGCGGTTTCGGCGGCGACCGACACGCGGGCTTCGTGCCAGCCCGCGCGCGCGCCTTCCAGCCGTGCCTGTGCGGCCGCCGCCGCGGCACGGTTGCCGCCGAAGAGATCGATCTCCCAGACCGCCTGCAAGCCGGCCTGGACGGTGGTGGCCAGCGGCGTGGGCGGCTGGGTATTGCCGCGGGCCGCCGATGCCGATCCGTCCACGCCGGGCAGCAGCGCCGCGCCGGCCGCAACCCGGGTGGCGCGGGCCTGCTGGATGCGCGAGGCGGCCGAGGCTACGGTGGGGCTGACGGTCTGCGCCGATTCGATCAGCTCGACCAGCAGCGGGTCATTCAGCTGTTGCCACCACAGCCTGAGGTCGGCCAGTGTGCCGTTGTGGGGGAGCGGCGCATACCACTGGGGGGCCGGCTCGGGCAGCGCGGCGGTGGCGGCGGGGCCGGGGCTGGCGCAGCCCGTCAGCCAGGACGCCGCGACGATCGCGGCGACGCGATGGAGATTCTTCATGGTTCCTTCCCTGGTCGGGCCAAGCGCGACGCCGGTGGCGGTGGCGGTGGCCTTTGTGCGACCTGGCTGCGATGTGCAGCCCGCAAGCCTACCATCGCCGCGCAAGACCTGCCCAGGGGCGGGTTACGGTCTGAAACCGCCCGCTGATCGGCTCAGGAAAAGACTGCGTTCCACAGTGCCAGCACCGCGTCGCGCTCGGCCGCGAGCGCCGGCGGGATCACCTGCGTGGGCTCTTCGTTCAGGCGCGCCTGGTGCTGTACCCGGCGCAGCTCGCGGTAGGCCCGGGCGGCGTTTTCGCCCACCCCCATGGGCAGCAAGCCGGCGGCCTCGGCCCGCTGCAGCAACGCGATATTGCCCACGTTGGGAACCAGTTCCGGATGGCGGGCCGATTGGGACAGCACCAGGAACTGTACCGCGAACTCGGCATCCACCATGCCGCCCGCGCTGTGCTTCACGTCGAAGCGGTCGACCTTGATGGGATGGGCGGCACGGACCTTGTCGCGCATGGCGGTGATTTCGGTGCGCAACGCCGCCACGTCGCGCGGCGCCGTGATCACGGCTTCGCGCACCGTGTCGAAGCGCTGCTGCAGCGAAGCTTCACCCAGCAGGAAGCGGGCGCGCGTCATGGCCTGGTGTTCCCAGGTCCAGGCGGTGTTGCTGCCGCGGCGCTGCTGGTAGTTGGCGTAGGCGTCGAAGGTGGTGATCAGCAGGCCCGAGTTGCCGTTGGGGCGCAGCGCCGTGTCGATCTCGAACAGGTCGCCTTCGGCGGTCTTGGTCACCAGCCAGTTGATCAGCTTGCGCACGAACGCGGCATAGGCTTCGGGCGCCTGTTCGGCCTCGTCTTCGAACACGAACACGATGTCCAGGTCGCTGCCGTAGCCCAGTTCCTTGCCGCCCAGCTTGCCGTAGCCGATGATGGCGAATTGAGGGTTGTCGCGGTGGCGTGCCTTCAGGCGTTGCCAGCACCAGCGCGCGGTGATGCGCAGCACGGCGTCGGCCAGCGCGCTCAGGTCGTCGGCCACCTGTTCCACCGTCAGCCGGCCCTCCACGTCACGGGCCAGCGTGCGAAAGACCTCGGCGTGGTGCGCGCGGCGTAGCAGGTTCAACAGGGCCTCGTCGTCGTCCTCGCCCGTGATCTGCAGCGAACGGCGCCGGTGTTCCAGCTCGCGCTCGAAATCCTGGGCCGCAAAGCGTTCGGCCAGCAGCTGGTCGCTTGCCAGCTCGTCGATCACGCCAGGGTGCTGCAACAGGTAGCGCGCCGGCCAGCGGGCAGCGCCCAGCAGCCGCAGCAGGCGCTCGTGCACCCCGGGGCGCTCCAGCAGCAGGGCGAGATAGCTTTCGCGCCGCAGCAGCGGCTCGATCCAGTCGGCCATGCGAACGGCGGCCAGTTCGGTGACCGCGCCCTGTTCGAGCCACTGCGCGGTGCGTGCCAGAAGCCGGACCAGCCGGGCGCGCACGTCATCGCGCAGCGCCAAAACGCGGGGGTGGCCCTGCCACAACGCCACGCGCTCCCGCAGCTGGGGGGGAAGCTGATCCAGCAGCGCATCCAGGTCCGGCGGCGGCGCCGCGCCGCCGCGCGGGCCGTTGCAGTTCTTGCATTCCTTGGCGCCGCCCAGCAGCGTGTCGAATTCCTGCGCCACCAGTTCGCGGTGCGCGTCCAGTTCATGCAGGAACGGGCAGCAATCCGCATAGCCCATGGTCCGGGCGATCCAGCCGAGGTCGTCGTCGCATCCCATCAGCACGTGGGTTTGCTGGTCGTCCAGGTACTGGATGCGGTGTTCGACGCGCCGCAGGAATACATAGGCCCGGGTCAGGGCGTCAGCGGTGGCCTGGGGCATCAGCCCGGCGGTGGCGATGCGTTGCAGCGCCTGCAAGGTCGGCCGGGTGCGCAGTTCGGGGTATTGCCCCCCGCGCACCACCTGCAGCAGCTGCACGGTGAACTCGATTTCCCGGATGCCGCCGCGCGACAGCTTGACGTCGTTGGCGCGTTCGGGCCGCCCGGCGCTGCGCTTGGCGGCATGGTCGCGGATCTGCTTGTGCAACACCCGCAGCGCATCGAATACGCTGTAGTCGAGGTAGCGGCGGAACACGAACGGCAGCACCGCGCCCCGCAAGCCCTGCGCGGACCCGCTCTCCACGCAATCGCGCGGCGCCACAACGCGGCTCTTGAGCCAGGCGAAGCGTTCCCACTCGCGCCCCTGCACCTGGAAATAGTCCTCCAGCGCGCCGAGCGACACCGCTGTCGGGCCCGAGTTGCCGTTCGGCCGCAGGGCCAGATCCACCCGGAACACGAAACCGTGCTCGGTGGTTTCGCCGACCAGGCCGAAGATGATCTTCACCGCCTTGCCGAAGTATTCGTGGTTGGAGATGCGCCCGCGGCCCCCGGCCAGGCCCGCGGTCTCGCCCTCCTGGTCGTACACATAGACCAGGTCGATGTCGCTGGAGACGTTGAGCTCGCGCGCGCCGAGCTTGCCCATGCCGACCACCCAAAGCTGAGCCCGCTCGCCGTCGGCACCCATCGGCGCGCCGTACTTCAGGTCGAGTTCGTGGCGGGCCTGGCGGCAGGCGATGTCCAGGGCGAATTCTGCCAGGTCGGTGACCACGCCCGTGACCAGGCCCAGCGGCGCCTGGCGGTCGCAGTCCAGCTCCATCAGGCGTTCCATCACCAGCTGGCGCAGGATGCGCAGCGCGGTGCCGGTATCGTGCCCGCGCTCGCCCAGCACGGCATAGGCGGCCTGCATCGCCGCTCGCGTAGGTGTGCCGCCGGGGAGCAAGGCGAGTTCGACGGCATAGCGCCGGCGCAGCCGCTGCGCGAAGCGCGAATGCGAGGACAGGGGCTGCGGCGAGGCCGCGTTCTCGCCTGCGGTTGCGGTCGGGTCGTTGTCCGACACGGCAGCGCCCGCCGGGGCTGAACCCATGCCACCGTCGGGGGTCATAATTCCTGACACATCCAAGTTTTCATGAACGACTCGCCGCCGACTCCATCACGTCCCCTGAAGGCCTATGCAGCCGTCGCGAAATGGTCGATGGGCCTGCTTCTCACCGCATGGCTCGTGCTGGTGCTGGCCTGGGGAGCGCTGCATGCGTGGATTGTGCCCCGAATCGGTGAGCTTCGCCCCGACCTGGAAATCGAAGCCGGGCGCGTGCTGGGGGTACCGGTTCGCATCGGCAGCGTGACGGCCCGCAGCGAGGGCCTGATTCCCTCGTTCGAGCTCATCGACGTGGTCCTGCTCGACCCGCGAGGCCGGCCGGCGCTGCGCCTGCCGCGGGTGGTGGGCGCGCTGTCGCCGCGCTCGCTGTGGAACCTGGGCTTTGCCCAGCTCTACATCGAGAGGCCCGAACTGGACATCCGGCGCGCGGCCGATGGCCGCATCTTCGTCGCCGGTCTTGATTTCTCGCGCACCAGCGACAACGATGGCCGGGCGGCGGAGTGGTTCTTCCGGCAAACCGAATTCGTGGTCCATGGGGGCACCCTGCGCTGGACCGACGAGATGCGCGCCGCGCCGCCGCTGACGCTGGACAACGTCGACTTCGTCATGCGCAACAGCGCGCGCCGCCACGCCATGCGCCTGGACGCCACGCCGCCCGTGGCCTGGGGCGACCGCTTCAGCGTGCGCGGCGTCTTCCGGCAGCCCCTGCTGTCCACCCACCATGGCCGGTGGCAGGAGTGGGATGGCCAGGTGCATGGAGATTTCTCGCGGGTGGACGTGTCGCGGCTGCGCGAGCACGCCAGCGTGGGCATCGAGGTGAGCGCGGGCTACGGCGCCGTGCGCGCATGGGTGGACGTCGCCAAGGGCCAGTTCGCCGGCGGCGCGGCCGATATCGCGCTGTCCGACGTGAACACCCGCCTGGGGCCGCAGCTCACGCCCCTGGCCCTGAATGCCGTTTCGGGCCGATTGGGGGGCAAGCGGCTGGCGGGCGGGTTCGAATTCCAGACCCAGGCGCTGCAGTTCGAAACCCGGGAGGGCCTGCGCTGGCCGGGCGGCAACCTGTTCGTGCAATGGACCGACGCCGAGGGCTCGCGGCCGGCGCAGGGGCTACTGCGTGGCGACCAGCTCGACCTGCTGGCCATCAGCCAGGTCGCGGCACGCCTGCCGCTGGGGCCCGCCGCGCATGCGGCGCTGGCCGCCTACGCCCCCAAGGGGCTGGTGGAGAGGGTGGAGGCCCGCTGGCAGGGACCGCTGGAGGCGCCGCAGAAGTACGAAGCGCGGGGCCGTGCCGTGCGGCTCGAAGTGGCTGCCCGGCCTGCCGTGGCGGCCAGCGGCGTCGCGCCCCCGCGCGGCGGCACACCCGGCCTGCGCGGCGCCAACGTCGATTTCGACTTCACGCAGGGCGGCGGCAAGGGCCGGCTGCAACTGGCCAACGGTGCCGTGGAGGTGCCCGGGGTGTTCGAGGACCCGGTCGTTCCCTTCGATCAACTCATGGCCGACGTGCAGTGGCAGGTCAACGGCCAGGCGATTTCAGCGTCGGTCGCCAACCTCAAATTCAGCAATGCCGACGCGCAGGGCGAGGGCCGTGTCGCCTGGCGGACGGGCGACACCGCTCGCAACCGCTTTCCCGGCGTGCTGGATCTGCAGGCCGGCATCAGCCGGGCCGATGGCGCTCGCGTGTGGCGTTACCTGCCGCTGGGGGTGAACAAGAATGCGCGCGACTACGTGCGCGACTCGGTGATCGAGGGCGCTGCCAGCGGGGCGAAGTTCCGCGTCCGGGGCGACCTGCGTGACTTTCCGTTCAAGGATGGGCGGCTGGGCGAGTTCCGCATCACCACGGACGTGCGCAACGTTACCTACGCCTATGTACCGCGCAGCCTGACCCAGGGCACCGGCACCTGGCCCGCGTTGACCCAGCTCGGCGGCGAACTGGTGTTCGAGGGCAACGGCATGCGGGTGCGCAACGCGGCCGGCCGTTTCGCCGGCGCGTCCGGCCTGCAGGCCCGCGTCGAGGCCCAGATTCCGGATTTCGGAAGCACCACCGTGGGCGTGACAGGCGAGGTAAAGGGTCCGCTCGGCCAGGCGATCGGCATCGTCAACACGTCGCCCCTGAACGCCATGGTGGAAGGGGCGCTGGCCCGGGCCACCGGCAGCGGCAATGCCGAGGTGCGCCTGAAGCTCGAACTGCCAATCAGCGACATCGAGCGCTCGCGAGTGCAAGGCAGCGTCACCTTCGCCAACAACGACATCCAGGTCACACCCGACACCCCCCTGCTGGCGCGCTCGCGGGGCACTGTCTCATTCAGCGAGCGCGGTTTCAGCCTGGCAGGGGTCCAGGCCCGGGCGCTGGGCGGCGACGTGCGCCTGGAGGGCGGCAGCCGGGGCATGGCCGGCGTGCCCTTGCCGGCCGGCTCCGAAGCCACGGTGCAGCTGCGCGCGCAGGGCACGGCCACCGCCGAGGGCCTGCGCCAGGCGAAAGAGCTCGGGTTCGTGTCGCGGCTGGCGCAGCAAGCCAGTGGCGCGTCGCCCTACGCCGTCACGCTGACCGTCCGGCGCAACGTGCCGGAGATCGCGATCACCAGCAGCCTGCAGGGGCTGGCCCTGGCCTTGCCACCGCCGCTGGCCAAATCGGCCGAGGCCGCGCTGCCGCTGCGCTACGAAAGCGCGCTGGTGGCCGAGCCCCTGTCCGCGCTGCCGGGATCGCGTGCGCATGACCAGTTGACGGTGGAACTGGGCCGGCTGGTCTCGGTGAACTACGTGCGCGACGTCTCGGGAGCGCAGCCGCAGGTGGTGCGCGGCGCCATCGGCGTGGGCCTGGCGCCGGGTGAGGCGGCGCCGTTGCCGCAAGAAGGTGTGATCGCGAACGTCAACCTCGCGGCCGTCAACCTGGATGCCTGGGAGCAGGTACTGGGGCAGGCCACGGGCGGGGCTGCGCCCGCAGCCTCCACGCCCGCACCCGGCAACACCTCGCAAGCCTATCTTCCCACCGTGATGGCCGTTCGTGCCAGGGAGCTCACGCTGGAAGGCCGTACCCTGCACAACGTGGTGGTGGGCGGCTCGCGCGACGGCCAGCTCTGGCGGGCCAACGTCGATGCCGATGAGCTGAACGGCTACCTCGAATACCGCCAGTCGTCGTCGGGTGCGGGCGGCGGCCGGTTGCATGCGCGCCTGGCCCGCCTGGCGATCGGTGCCGCCACCGCGAAGGAAGTGGAAGCCCTGCTCGACCAGCAGCCCGATGTGTTGCCTGGCCTGGACGTCGTCGTGGAAGATTTCGACCTGCGTGGCAAGAAGCTCGGGCGTCTGGAAATCGAAGCCGTGAACCGCGGCGCCGGCACCGTGGCGCGCGAGGGAGGCGTGCGGGAATGGCGCCTGAACAAGCTCAACGTCGCCAACGCCGAGGCGGCTTTCAGCGCGACTGGCAATTGGGTGGCGGTGAATGCGCAGGCCGTGCCTCCGGGCGGGCCGCGGCCGGGTCCGCGCGCCCCGGGCGAGCCGCGCCGCACCGCGATGAAGTTCCGCCTGGACATCGCCGACGCGGGCCTGCTGCTGGCGCGTTTTGGCATGAAGGACGTGGTGCGGCGGGGCCGCGGGCGCATGGAGGGCCAGGTGGCCTGGCTGGGTTCGCCGCTGTCGCTGCACTACCCCTCGATGGACGGCGCTTTTCACGTGAATGTGGAGGGCGGGCAGTTCCTCAAGGCCGATCCCGGCCTGGCGAAGTTGCTGGGCGTGCTCAGCCTCCAGTCGCTGCCCCGCCGGCTGGCGCTGGACTTCCGCGATGTGTTCAGCGAGGGTTTCGCGTTCGATTTCGTGCGCGGCGATGTGACCATCGAAGACGGCATCGCCGCCACCAACAATCTGCAGATGAAAGGCGTGAACGCAGCCGTGCTGATGGAAGGGCGTGCCGACATCGCCCGGGAAACGCAGGACATCAAGGTGGTGGTGGTGCCCGACATCAATGCCGGCACGGCGTCGCTGGTGGCCTCGGTCATCAACCCGGCCATCGGCCTGGGCACTTTCCTGGCGCAGATGTTCCTGCGCGAGCCGCTGATGCGCGCCGCCACGCAGGAGTTCCACATCGATGGCACCTGGGCCGACCCGCGCATCGCGCGGGTGCCGCGCCGGCCCGTTGAAGGCGCCACCGACGCGGCGCAGGCCCCCCGCAAGGAAGGGACTAACTAGGATGAACGCTCCCCCCCGAAGCGCCTTCGGCGCCTCCCCCTCAAGGGGGCGCCACCAGCGGCCCGGCAAAGCCGGTTCCGCGGTGGCCCTGGAAAAGGCCATTTGCTTTCGTGCGTCGCGGGTGGCGCGCAGCGCAATGGATCACTGACATGAAAGTCGCAGCCATCCAGATGGTCTCAGCGGTTTCGTTGCAGGCCAACCTCGACGAGGCGCATCGCCTGTTGTCCCAAGCGGCGCGGGCCGGCGCGGAGCTGGCCGTGCTGCCGGAATATTTTTGCCTGATGGGCCACAAGGACAGCGACAAGCTGGCCGTGCGCGAACGGTTC
>DATILF010000041.1:0-8456 GCA_035476755.1 Ramlibacter sp. | reverse complement strand
CCCCTCGTTGTTGCCGCTATCGCGCTGGGCGCGGTCGTGGCGGGCACTGCGGCCCATGCCCGCAGCGACGTGATTCTCTCCATCGGCCTGAATGCGCCGCACGCCTACGTGCAGCCGGCGCCGGTGTACGTGCAGCCGCAGCCGGTCTATGCGCAGCCGCAGCCGGTTTATGTCCAGCCGCGCCCCACGTATGCACCGGTCCAGACCGTGTACTACGGCCACGATCGCCGGGATGACCGCCGCTATCAGCGCAATGGCGCCTACGGCGATTGGGACCGCGACGGCGTGCCGAACCGCTTCGATCGCGATTCGCGCTTCTACGACCATCGCGCTGCGCGCAACCACGCGGCCTGGGGCGATGCGGACCGCGACGGCGTGGTGAACAAGTTCGATCGCGCGCCGCACAACCCGAATCGCCGCTGATAGCGGATCGAGCCGCAGTAGGTGTGTCATTGCGGGCTTGAGCTGCAATCCATGAATTCAGAAGTCATGGATCCCGGATCAAGTCCGGGATGACAGCCTGGTTGGCGGTACCATAGTCAATACCTGATGCAGTGCAACAGAGCTGAAATGATGAACACCATTCCCGCCCAGGAGATCAAGCGGCGCGGCATCGCCGCCGTCGATGACCTGATCGAGTCGGGAGCTGTGCACATCATCAGGAACAATCAGCCCCAATATGTGGTGCTCTCGGAAGGCCAGTACAAGGAGCTGATCGAGGCGCGAGACGAGGCCTATCTGGCCCGCGTGCAAGCCTCACTGAAGGATTTGAAGGCAGGGCGGGCGAAGCGCGGCACGGCCAAAGACCTGATCAAAGAGCTCGGGCTGGAAGACTGAATCATGTATGCGCTCGTGTGGACGCCCAGGTTCACGCGAGCGGCTGAAGAGTTCATCAAGCTGAGCTGAGTTTCCATGCCCGAGGTCAGCACGAAGAGCCCGCCGCAACGCGGTTACCTTCCGTTCCACGAAAAGCTGCCGCGTCACAGCAACTCCCCGTTACGACCCAATGTCGATCCCGACCACTGTCGTTCGTCGTATCTTTTGTGGGCCGCACTTTGCCGGCCTTTCCTCAAGGAGATTCGCATGAACTACGTGGATGGATTCGTCGCCGCTGTTCCCACCGCCAATAGGGAGAAATTCCTTCGCCACGCGCAGCAGGGCGCCGCCGCGTTCAAGGAGTACGGCGCGCTGCAGGTGGTCGAATGCTGGGGCGATGACGTGCCGGAGGGCAAGCTCACTTCCTTTCCCATGGCTGTGCAGCGCAAGGACGACGAAACGGTGATCTTTTCGTGGATCATCTGGCCCTCCAAGGCGGTCCGCGACGAAGGGATGAAGAAGGCCATGGCTGATCCGCGGCTGCAGCCGGATGCCAACCCGATGCCATTCGACGGAAAGCGGGTCATCTTCGGCGGCTTCCAGATGATCGTCAACGAATAGCGGATGGGAGAAGGCGATGTTGCAAGACTCACCCATGTACGCGTACATCCCGGTCAAGGACATGGCCCGAGCCCGGCAGTTCTACGAAGAGAAGGTGGGCCTGAAGCCCAGCCAGGAGACCAACGGCGGGGTGGTCTACGAATTCGGGCAGGGCACGGCGTGCTTTCTGTACCCGACGCCCAACGCCGGAACGTCACAGGCCAGCCAGGCGTTCTGGTCGGTCGCCGACGTTGACGGTGAGATCGAGGCGCTCAAGGCCCGGGGTGTGGTGTTCGAGGATTACGACATGCCGGGCGAGAAGAGCGCGGCCGGCGCCATCACCGCGGGCGGCGCCAAGGCCGCCTGGTTCAAGGACAGCGAAGGGAACATCATGGCGTTGATCCAGGATCTTTAGTGAGCCCGCGCGCAGGCCAGCCCTCTCAGTTTGATTGACTCCTGACGGCGTAGGTGTCATTGCGGGCTTGACCCGCAATCCATGAAGCCAGAAGTCATGGATCCCGGATCAAGTCCGGGATGACAGCCTTGGTGCCCGGGATGACAGCCTGCTCGGGATGACAGCCTTGGTGGTCGGGATGACAAGCGCTTCTACGCCGTCGCGTGTGCTGCGAACGCGCGCTCCAGCTGGGCCGTATCTCCGTATTGCTCGTAGCGGGCGATCTTGCCGTTCTCGACGGTGAGCACGTCCACCCATTTATCGTCGAACTCGTCCTTGTGGTCCTTGACCCGGTAGCGGCTTTGCCCGAGCACAATGACCTTGTTGCCCTGTGCGATGAACTCACGGGGCTCATATTTGAGAAGCTCGATCGCCCCTGCCAAGGCGGTGAAGAATCGCCCGACGCCATCCAGGCCCTGGAACTTGCCTGTGAAAGGCACGCTCTCCAGCTTGGGCAGTTCCCAGGTCACGTTGGGGCTCATGAGTTTCAGCACACCAGGGATATCTCCCTGCGAGAATAGCTTGTAGCCCTGCTGCACCAGGGCGGTGTTTTGCTTCTCGTTCATGTGAGGGTCCTTCACAGTGCGGTTGAAGAATTCGGTGGCCGGTCCGGGCCGCCGTTGAGACGCCGTTCACCATGGACTTGGGCGTCAAGGCAGTATGGAACCCGGCGGCATCGGCTTCAACCTGTGCCGCTCCACCGCGGTGTAAGAGACCACCTTCCGCGGTAAACAGGGCAGGGCGCGCCCTGCGGATCAGCGCAGGCCGCTGCCGACCAGCATCTCGCACGGTCCGACGAAGCCGCCTTCGCTCGTCTCGAAGCGTGCCAGCGTGCGCTCGATTTCATCCCAGGTGTCGGCCCGTTCGTCGTCGTCCATGCCCGCCATCATCTGGAGCAGTGCACCGAAGGACTCGCGCTCGAAGCGCACGCAGTCCGCCGCGGTGGGCAAGCGCAGAGGCGAGTCGACCTTGTCCACCTTCACGTCGCGAAAGCCCGCCTGCTCGAGTGTGCGGGCGAGGACGCCTTCGCCCCCCAGTGAGAAAGGCCCTGGCTGGCCCGGCAGTGGCGGCGGCAACTGCGCGCGCCGGCGGATGATGCCCACCGGCAGGGCGAAAAACGGATTCTTCTCGGGCGTGGAGTACACCACCGCGGCGAAGCGGCCGCCCGGCCGCAGGGCATGGCGAATACCGGCAAGCGCGCGCTGCTGGTCGGGGAAATAGATGAGCCCGACGCGCGAGATCGCGGCATCGAAGGAGGCCGCGGGCAGCATGTCGTGACGCTCGCCGTCGAGCTCGCGGGTTTCGACATTCGCCAGGCCTGCCTGTTGCGCGGCGGCCTTCGCATAGCGCAGGATGGTGGGCGAGATGTCGGTGGCCAGCACGTGGCCCGTGGGCCCGGCGCGGCGTGCCGCCACGAGCGTCTGTTCGCCGGCGCCGGCGGCGATGTCGAGCACGCGTGAACCGGGGCCTATGCGCGCCGCGTCCAGCATCGCTTCGGTGGCCGGGCCCAGCCAGCGGCCCAGCAACGCGGCCCAGCCGTCCCACGCCTGCGCCGCGTTCTCCCATTGGGCACGGGTGGTCTGGCGGAACTTGTCCGCGTCGAATGTGGCGGGGGCTGTCGGGGAGGAAATGGTTTCAGCCATGATGGTGCTCCTTGCAATTGCGGCCGGCGCAACAGGCGTCGGCTGGCGCAAAGGTAAGGCGGGTGCCCGGGTCCCTCAAGTCCAGAATCTGGACTCCTCACGCCGGCTGCCGCGGCATAAACTTCATCCATGATCGACTACATGCAGTTTTGCACGGTGGCCCGCGGCGCCGAGGTACTGGGTGAGCTGTGGACGCCGCTGGTCGTGCGCGAGTTGCTCTGCGGCAGCTGCCGGTTCAACGACATCCACCGGGGCGTGCCGCGCATGTCGGCCACTCTGCTGAGCCAGCGGCTGCGCAAGCTCGAGGCGATTGGCGTGGTGGAACGGCGCCGGGCCGATAAAACCTGGGAATACCACCTGACGGCCGCCGGCGAGGAACTGCGTCCGATCGTGGTGGCCATCGGACACTGGGGCGCCCGCTGGATCGGCAGCCGGCTGCGGCGCGAGCAGCTCGATGCCGGCTTCCTGATGTGGGACATCCGCCGTTTCGCGCGCGTAGACGAATTTCCCGCCAGCGGGCGGACGGTGGTGCATTTCCGTTTCCGCGACGGGCCCGCGGCAGAGCGCCTGTGGTGGCTGGTGGTGCAAGACCGTACCGCCGATCTGTGCCGCGATGACCCCGGCCACGACTTGACGGTGATCGTCGAGTCAAGCGTGCGCGCCTTGACCGAGGTCTGGACCGGCGACAGCGACCCGGAGGATGAGATCAAAGCCGGTGAGCTGGCGGTGCAGGGAGCCGGCCGGGCGGGGCAACACTTATGGCGCTGGCTGGGGCGAAGTATGTTTGCACCGACGAGGATGTCCGTGCGGGCGTGAATTCAACCGCTGGCTTCCATGGACCGCGAATACTTTCCCTCACGGGCCAGACCGTTGAGGTGGCAGCGCTTCTGCAGCGCCTGCTGCGCGGCGGCAACGTGGCCTTCCTGCCCCTGCCACGCGGCCAGCACCGGTGCCTGCAGGGCCCGCCCGTATGAAAAACTGACCTGCCACGGCTGCGCGCCCATCGCGTTCATGGCGTTCAGGTGGTCGGTCGCGTCCTGCGCGCTCTGCCCGCCGGACAGGAACACGATCCCCGGGACCGCCGCCGGCACGTAGCGCCTGAGGCAGCGTAGCGTGGCTTGGGCCACCTCCTGCACGCCGGCCTGGCGCGCGCACTTCTTGCCGGCGATCACCATGTTCGGCTTCAGCAGCATGCCCTCGAGCAGCACGCGATGGGCATCGAGTTGCGCGAACACCGCCTGCAGCACCTGCGCCGTGACCGCCTCGCAGCGCTCGATGCCGTGGGCACCATCCATCAGCACTTCCGCTTCCACGATCGGCACCAGCCCGGCCTCCTGGCACAGCGCGGCGTAGCGCGCCAGCGCGTGGGCATTGGCGTGGATGCCGAACGGCGACGGAATGTCGCGCTCGTCGATCTCGATCACCGCGCGCCACTTGGCGAACCGCGCGCCCAGTTGCCGGTATTCGGCCAGCCGTTCGTGCAAGCCGTCCAGCCCCTCGGTGACCTTGTTGCCGGGGTGCAGTGCCAGCGCCTTGGTGCCTTGGTCGACCTTGATGCCGGGGATGATCCCCCGGCCCGCCAGCAGCGCGGGGAAGGGGACGCCATCGCGCGTGCTCTGGCGCAAGGTTTCGTCGAACAGGATGACGCCGCCGACAGTGCGTGCTATACCTTCCGCGGTAAAGAGAATCTCGCGATAGCGCCGGCGGTTCTCTTCGGTGGACTCGAGCTGGATCGAATCGAAGCGTTTCTTGATGGTGGGGCTGCTTTCGTCGGCTGCGAGCACGCCTTTGTGTTGCGCGACGATGGCCTGGGCCACGGATTGGAGTTCGTCGATGTTCATGGGCTGGGACCTTCCGGTGGAGGTGAAAAGTCAGGCTGTCCCTACACTGTAGCCCCCTATTTGATGGACGTGGGGACGTTGGCCCGCTGACGACCCTGTGTCGAAATCGCCCTGGCGTGTTCGTCGTAGGGATGAAGCTACTGTTCCAACCCAACCGTAAAGGAGATCCCTATGAGGTTCATGGTTCTAGTTAAAGCCACCCGCGAGAGCGAAGCGGGTGTGATGCCCAGCGAACAACTGCTTGCGGACATGGGCCGCTTCAACGAGGAGCTGGTGAAGGCGGGCGTCATGCAGGCCGGCGAGGGCCTGCACCCGAGCGCGAAGGGCGCCCGCGTGCGCTTTTCGGGCAAGGGCCGCACGGTGCTCAACGGCCCGTTCCCCGAAACCGACCAGCTGGTCGCCGGCTTCTGGCTCTGGAACTGCGCGTCGCTGCAGGAGGCGATCGACTGGGTCAAGCGCTGTCCCAACCCCATGCTGGGCGAATCGGAAATCGAGATCCGTCAGATTTTTGAAGCCGAGGACTTCGGTGAGGAGTTCACGCCGGAGCTGCGCGCGCAGGAGGAGCGGTTGCGCGCCCAGGTGGCGCAGCCCAAGCCCCGGTAGCCCCGCGCTTCAATCACGATGAAAGGCGGCACGGTCTTTCATTTACCGGGCAACCTGCGCGACGTAGTGGTGGCGCGCGGACTGCTTGCCAGCAGGTGATCCGCGAACGCCTGTGCCGCGGGCGACAAGGATATCCCGGCCCGATGCACCAGCAGGACTTCGCGTTCGATGGCGGGTTTCTCCAGGCGCTTCCAGCCCACGCTCTTCTCATCCACAAGGGCCGTGGCGTGGAACGGCACGATCGCGACGCCCAAACCTGCTTTCACCCAGCCGATCAGGGTGCCGCTGTAGGTCGCCTCGAGCGCGGGCTCCAGGGGCAGTTCGGCGGCGGCCAGGCCGGCTTGCGTCAGTTCCCTGAAGACACTGCCTGTGCGCAGAGCGAGTATCGGGCTGCCGCGCAGATCCTTCCAGGTCAGCCGTGCGACACGGTCAAGCGCGTGGCGTTTGGGAAAGATGGCCACCAGCGGTTCCTTGAAGAGGAGCGCACTGGAGAGATCGGCTTCAGTCTTGCGGAAAGTCCCGATGCCCAGGTCCGCCGCGCCGGACCGCACGTTGGGCAGCACCTCGCCCGTCAACGAATCCTTGACCAGAACATCCACGCCGGGATGCTCGCTGAGAAACCTGGCCAGGATGGGAGGAAGGTAAGTGCTCGACAGAACCAGCGGCGCCGCCACCACCACCCGGCCTCGTTGCAGCGCCACCAGCTTGTCGACGTTGCCGACCGCATGCTGAAGGTCAGCCAGGATGCGCTGTGCACTGGCAAAGAACTCCTGCCCAATGGGGGTCGGTGCAATGTTGCGTGTGCTGCGATCGATGAGACGGGAGCCCAGTGACGCCTCCAGATCGCGCACGAGAAGGCTCACCGCCGACTGCGTGAGGTTCATGGCCTGCGCGGCCACGGTGAAACTGCCTTCCTGCACGACCAATACGAACGCGCGCAACTGCCGGATCGTCAAGTTCATGAGTTTTTCAAATGCGTGGATTGAAAAGATTCGTTTGAATTATGAATGAAGACGCCCTGTAATACGCGCAGCCGCTCCGGCAGTGGAGCGAGCCAACAATGAAGGAGATACAGTGAAACTGACTGCAGAACAGGCGCTTGCGAACGCCACCAACGTGGGTGCACTGGTCCTCGCGGCCTTTGTCGCGTGCGTGCCACTCACAGCCATGGCCCAGGCCTGGCCCTCCAAGCCCATTACCTACGTGGTTCCATTCACAGCCGGGGGTACCACGGACGTTGTCGGCCGCACCCTCAGCCAGGGTCTTTCGACAGCGCTGGGTCAGCCGGTGATCGTGGACAACAAGCCGGGCGCGGCCGGTGCGCTGGCTGCCCGCCTTGTGGCGAAGGCGAATCCCGATGGCTACACGCTGTTGGGCGGCACGATCAGCACGCATGCGATCAACGCGGGGCTGTACAAGAACCTGGGCTACGACCCGATCAAGGACTTCGAGCCTGTCTCGCTGGTCGGCTTCATCCCCAACGCGTTGTACGTCAACACGCAGATGCCCGCGCGCACGGTACAGGAGTTGATCTCGCTGCTGAAAAAAGACGTCGCCCACCGCACCTACGCCTCGCCAGGTGCCGGCTCGTCGACGCACCTCGCCGGAGAACTGTTTGGCGACCTGATCGGGGTGCAGCTGACTCACATTCCCTACAAGGGGCAACCGCAGGCGCTGCAGGACGTGGCCGCCGGCCAGGTGGCGTTCCTGTTCGACCAGCTGACCGCGGGCATGCCGCTGGTGAAGGCGGGCAAGCTCAGGTTGCTGGCGGTGACCACGCCAAAGCGCTCCGCTGCCGCGCCGGACACGCCGACCATGGAGGAGGCGGGCGTCAAGGGGTTCGAGATGGCGGCGTGGCAAGCCGTCTATGCGCCCAAGGGAACCCCCAAGGCGGTCGTTGATCGGCTGAACAAGGAAATCGTCGCACTCGTGAAGTCGCCGGACGTGCGCGAGAAGATGGCGGCGACCGGGATCGAAGTGGTCGGCAGCTCACCCGAGGAACTGACAAAGTTCATGCACAAGGAGATCCCGCGCTGGGCCGAGCTGATCCGAAAATCCGGCGCGCAACCCAATTGAGCGCCGGAGGACATCGATGAATCCCAGAACATGGATGGCGGCTGCGTGTGTAGCCCTGTTGGCCGGGTGTGCGAGTACGTCACAGCCGAAAGACGGCGTCATCGCGCTCAAGAGCGTGAGCGGTTTTCACATCGGCGGTGAACGCAAGACCTTGACCGGGTTGCCGGTGAAGGAGGTCCGCACCAACCCCCAGGCCCCGATCCGCAAGTCCGACCCCAATGGCGACTACCAGGTGGGCCAGCTGTATGTCCAGCAGTTCAGCCTCGCATCGCCGAAGGCGACGGTGCCGCTGCTGCTCTGGCACGGCGGCGGGCTCACCGGCGTGACCTGGGAGACCACACCGGACGGCCGGGCCGGATGGCATGAGTACTTCATGCGGGCGGGCTATGACACCTTGGTCTCCGACGCCGTGGAAAGAGGCCG
>DATILF010000040.1:0-13876 GCA_035476755.1 Ramlibacter sp. | reverse complement strand
GGCTGGGCCGTGGGCCACGGCGGCATCGTGCTGCACACGAAGGATGGGGGGCGCAGCTGGGCCAGGCAGTTCGACGGCATCGCCGCCGCCAAGGCCCTGCTGGAACAGGCGCAAAAGCGCGGGACCGGCGTGAGCGAGGCCCAGCGGCTGCTGGCCGAAGGCGCGGACAAGCCGTTCTTCGATCTGCACTTCTTCGACGCGCGCCGCGGCATCGTGGTGGGCGCCTACAACCTGGCGTTCGCCACCGAGGACGGTGGCCAGACCTGGCAGCCGATGGGCGACCGTTTGGACAACCCCAAGGCGCTGCATCTGTATGCGGTGCGGGCTCGCGGCAACACCGTGCTGATCGCAGGCGAGCAGGGCCTGGTGCTGCGCTCCGACGACGGCGGCAATACTTTCAAGCGGTTGGCGACACCGTACGCCGGCAGCTTCTTCACCGCGGAACTTCCCGCCGATGGCGGCTTGGTGCTGGCCGGCCTGCGTGGCAATGTCTGGCGCTCCCGTGACGGCTCGGCCTGGGCCAGCGCAGGAACGGCCATGCCGGTGTCCTTCACGGCGTCTGTGTCCGCGGGCCCTGACGTGCTGCTCGCCAACCAGGGCGGCGCGCTGTTCCGCCTCGGCGCAGGCGGCGTGGAGCCGCTGCCGGCGCCACCTGGCGCGCCCGTCACGGCACTGTTGCCGCTGCAAGGCAACCGCTTGCTGGTGCTGGGCTTGCGCGGTGCCTCGGTGCTTACCCTGGGGAGCAAGCCATGACCGGCTTCGACACGGCGTCCGGCTCGCTGATCGAGCGAGCCCTGTTCAACCACCGCCGCTGGGTGGTCCTGATTTGCGCCATCGTCACCCTGTTGCTGGGGTGGCAGGCCACGCGCCTTACGCTCAACGCCAGCTTCGAAAAGACCATTCCCGCCAGCCACCCGTACATTCGCAACTTCCTGGCGAACCAGAGCGAGTTGAGCGGATTGGGCAACGCCGTGCGCATCGCCGTGGCCAATCCCAGGGGCAGCATCTACGACGCGGCCTACCTGGACACGCTGCGCAAGCTGAGTGACGAGGTGTTCCTCATCCCGGGCGTGGCGCGCAACCAGATGAAGTCGCTGTGGACGCCCACCACGCGCTGGGTCGGCGTCACGGAAGAAGGACTGGAAGGCGGCCCGGTGATTCCCGACGGCTACGACGGTTCGCCCAAGAGCCTGCAGCAGCTACAGGCCAACATCGCGCGGTCCGGCGAAATCGGGCAACTGGTGGCGCTCGACGGCAAATCCAGCGTCATTTTCGTGCCGTTGCTCGCGCGGGACGCGCAAGGCCGCGCCCTGGACTATGGCACTCTGGCGGTGCGCCTGGAGACGCTGCGGGTGAAATACGAGGCGCAGGGTGTTCGCATCCACGTCACGGGCTTTGCCAAGATCGTGGGCGACCTGATCGATGGTGTGCGCGCCGTGCTGCTGTTCTTCGCGCTGGCTGTGGCGATCTGCACGGCCATGGTCTATGCCTACACCCGCTGCGCGCGCTCCACCGCGCTGGTGGTCGCCGCCTCGTTGATCGCGGTCGTCTGGCAGCTGGGGCTGCTGCCCACCCTGGGCTTCGCGCTCGACCCGTACTCCATCCTCGTGCCATTCCTCGTGTTCGCGATTGGCATGAGTCATGGCGCGCAGAAGATGAACGGCATCATGCAGGACATCGGCCGGGGCATGCATCAATTGGTGGCCGCGCGCTACACCTTCCGCCGGCTGTTTCTCGCGGGGCTGACGGCGTTGCTGGCTGACGCGGTGGGCTTTGCCGTGCTGCTGGTGATCGACATCCAGGCGATCCGCGAACTGGCCATCGCCGCTTCGACCGGCGTGGCCGTGCTGATCTTCACCAACCTGATCCTGCTGCCGGTGCTGCTGTCGTACACAGGGGTCAGCCCGCAAGCCGCGCAACGCAGCCTGCGCTCGGAAACGCAAGAGGGCGGGTTGTGGGCATGGCTGGACCGCTTCACGCAGCGCCGCTGGGCCACGGGTGCGGTGGCCGTGGCGGCGCTGCTGGCGGTCGGCGGCTACGCGGTGAGCACGCAGCTGAAGATCGGCGACCTGGATCCCGGGGCGCCCGAGCTGCGCGCCGACAGCCGGTACAACCGCGACGTGGGCTTCATGAACGCGGCCTATGGCGCCTCCAGCGACGTGCTGGCCGTGATGGTGCAGGTCCCCGCGCAGCAGTGCTCGAACTACGAGACGCTGAACAAGGTGGACGCACTGGAGTGGCAGCTGCGCCAGCTCGATGGCGTGGAGAGCACGCAGACGCTGGCGCTGCTGAATCGCCGTGTGCTGACGGGGCTGAACGAAGGCAACCCCAAGTGGTACGACTTCCTGCCGAACCAGGACATGCTCAACACGGTGACGGCAGGCGCGCCACGCGGCCTGTACAACGACGGCTGCAGCCTCCTGACGGTCTACGTGTTCTTGCGGGACCACAAGGCAGAAACGCTCACCCGCGTCGTGGACCATGTGGAAGGCTTCGCCAAGGCCAATGACACCGCCGACGTGAAGTTCCAGCTCGCCGCGGGTTCCGCGGGCATCGAGGCCGCCACCAACATCGTGGTGCGCGACGCCTGGCGCCACATGCTGTTCCTGGTCTATGGCGCCGTGGTGCTGCTGTGCTTCATCACCTTCCGCTCCTGGCGCGCGGTGGTGGTCGCCGTGCTGCCGCTGGTGCTCACTTCGCTGCTGGCCGAGGCGCTGATGGTGGCGCTGGGCATGGGGGTGAAGGTCGCGACGCTGCCTGTGATTGCGCTGGGCGTGGGCATCGGGGTGGACTATGCGCTCTACATCCTCTCGGTCACGCTGGCGCGCCTGCGCGAAGGCGAGACCCTGTCGCAGGCCTACCTCAGGGCCCTGCTGTTCACCGGCAAGGTGGTGATGCTCACCGGCGTCACGCTGGCCGCCGGCGTGGCGACATGGGTGTTCTCGCCCATCAAGTTCCAGGCCGACATGGGGTTGCTGCTGGCCTTCATGTTCCTGTGGAACATGCTGGGCGCGCTGGTGCTGCTGCCCGCGCTGGCGCATTTCCTGCTCAAACCCGCTGTGCAAGAAACGCGGCATTCCCGCGAAGGCGGGAATCCAGGGCTTCCCACGGGAGCAGCGGCATGAAGCTCTTCGCCCTGGCCGCGACGCTGCTGTTGTCGCTCGCAGCGCATGCCGAGCCCGGTGTCACTGCCGACAAGCTGGTGCTGGGGATGTCCACCCCGCTGACCGGCCCGCTGGCGCATTACGGCGCCGAGTTGCGGCGCGGCGTCAAGCTGGGTCTGGACCAGGTCAACAGCGCCGGCGGCATTGCCGGCCGCCGCATCGAACTGCTGGTGCAGGACGATGCAGGCTTGCCCGAGCGCGCTCTGGCCAACACCCGCGAACTGCTTGCCGCCAGCGTACTGGCCATGACCGGCTACCACGGTGCCGCTTCCATCGAAGCGGTGCTGCCGCTGCTGGAAGAAGCCGGGGCGCCGCTGATCGGCGCCGCCAGCAGTGCCGAATTGCTGCGCGAACCCATGCGCAAAGGCGTGTTCAACCTGCGCGCCGGTGCCCGTGAAGAAACCGCGGCCATGGTGCTGCAGCTGGACACGGTAGGCTTGAGCGAGATCGCCGCGATTGCGCAGGACGATGCGCTCGGCCGCGCCGGACTGGAGGGCATCCAGCTGGAACTGAACCGGCTGGCCCTGCGTCTGGCGTCCTTGGCACGGCTGTCCGCGGCGGCCAACACGGCCGCTGTCGCCCAGGCGGTGCAAACGGTCTGCAAGCAACGGCCCCAGGCCCTGGTGCTGGCGCTGGATGCCAGCAATGCGCTGTCGGTGATCCGCCAGGCGCGCCGCATCGGCTGCGTGCCGCAGTTCTACGTGATGAGCGAAGCGGGCGCGCAGCTGCTAGCTGGTGCCGCCGCGACCGGCGAGCTGTCCGGCGTCATTGTTTCGCAGGTCGTGCCGCACCCAGGCACAGCATCGGTTCCCGTGGTGGCGGATTACCAGCGCCTGCTGGCCGGCGCGGCGCCGCCCAGCTACCCGGGGCTCGAAGGCTTCCTCTATGCCCGCGTGATCACCGAAGCGTTAAGGCGCTGCGGCCGTGAGCCCAGCCGCCGCTGCCTGGTCGCCAGCCTGGAAGGCAAGGCGCTCGACGCTGGCGGCTACCGGGTGCAGTTCGCCCCGGGCGACCGGCGCGGTTCGCGCTTCGTCGAGATGACCATCGTCACGCCCGACGGCCGCTTTCGCCGCTGAAGAATTTTTTGGAGTTCACTTTGTTCCGCTATTTCCCCACCAATTACGTCTGGAACCTGTCGGTCGACCTGGCCATCGAGATGGGCGCGCGCATCGGCGAGATCGAGGCCATGTGCGCGCCGCTGCAGGAAGCCGCGAAGCAGCCCGACGCGGCCGGCACGCAGGCCTTCCGCGAGACCTGGGTGCGCATGGCCGACAAGCTGTGCGACCTGGCCGAGGAGGACGAGGCGCGCGGACGGCTGCTCTCGGCCGGCGAAAAATACCGCCGGGCGTCCAGCTACCTGACCACGGCCGAACGCCTGCAGGCGCACGACGCGCCGGGCCGCCTGGCGCTCTACCAACGCGCACTGGACTTGTTCGCCAAGGGCACGAAGCTCGCGGGCGAGCCGGTTCGCCGGGTCGAGATTCCCTACGAAGGCAAGCATCTTTCCGCGCTGTACGTGCCGGCCGAAGGGCTGAAGCCGGGTGAGCGCGCACCTCTGCTGGTGCAGGTCAACGGCCTCGACTCCACCAAGGAGATGAAGTACCTCGTGGGCCTGCCGGCCTGGATGGCCAGGCGCGGCGTGTCTTCCCTGGTGGTGGACCAGCCGGGTACCGGCGAAGCCCTGCGCTTGCACGGCATGACTGCCCGCTACGACAGTGAGCACTGGGCCAGCCGCGTGGTCGATTGGCTGGAGCAGCAGGGCGATGTGGATGCCAAGCGCATCGGCCTGGAGGGCGTGTCGCTGGGCGGCTATTACTGCCCGCGCGCCGTCGCCTTCGAGCTCCGCTTCGCCTGCGGCGTGGCCTGGGGGGCCAACCACGACTGGCGTGACGTGCAGGCGCGCCGCCTGGAGCGGGAGGGCAGCCTGCCGGTGCCGCACTACTGGGCTCACGTGTGCTGGGTCTGGGGCGCCAAGGACATCGATGACTTCATGCGCATCGCGCAGGACGTGCATCTGGACGGTGTGGTCGAACGCATCAAGGTGCCGTTCCTCGTCACGCACGGCGAGAAGGATTCGCAGATCCCGCTGAAGTGGGCCCATCGTACCTACGAGCAGCTGGTGAACAGCCCCAAGCGCGAGCTGAAAGTGTTCACCGAACGCGAGGGCGGGGTGCAGCATTCCAGCTTCGACAACAGCATCAATGCCGGCCATTACATCGCCGATTGGGTGGCCGAAACGCTGGGCGGGCGCACCGCGGTCGCACTCCAAAAAACAAGCAATCTGCCAGAAGGCAAGGAACCAACATGAACATCATCGGACCCGATGCGCTGGTCTTTGGCGTCGACGACGTCGCAGCCTGCGCCCAATACCTCACCGATTACGGACTTGATCCCGTCGGCGTCACCGCCGCCGGCGGCCGCTTCGAAGCGATCGATGGCACCGCCGTTGTCATCGCCCACAAGGACGACGCCAGCCTGCCGCCTTCGATGGGTACGTCCACCATGCTGCGCAAGACCGTGTATGGCGTGGCGGATGAGGCCACGATCGATGCGATCGCCGCCGAACTGATGCGCGACCGCGAAGTGCGCAAGCTTGCCGACGGCTCGATCGAGGCCGTCGACGACATGGGCTTCATGCTCGGCTTCCAGCTGACCGTTCGCAAGCCCATCGCTGTGCCGGCGGAGATCGTCAACGCGCCGGGCCCATCGGCTCAGCGCGCGCTCAATATGGTCGCCGTCGACGAAAACGCCGTGCTCAAGCCGCTCTCGCTGTCGCACGTGGTCTATTTCGTGCCCGACGCAGCGAAGGCCGAGGCCTTCTACGCGCGGCTGGGCTTCGTGTGCACAGACCGCTTCACCGGGGTCGGTCCCTTCCTGCGGCCTGCCGGTACGGTCGACCACCACACGCTGTTCATGATCCAGACACCGCCGTTCATGAAGGGCTGCGAGCACTTCACTTTCCACATGGCCGGCCCCAGCGCCGTGCTGCAGGCGGGCACGCGTTTCGTCAACAAGGGCTACCAGTCGTTCTGGGGCCCGGGCCGCCACAAATTCGGCTCCAATTGGTTCTGGTATTTCAACAGCCCGCTGGGCTGCCATGTGGAGTATGACGCCGACATGGACCTGCATGACGACAGCTGGGTGGCGCGCGAAGTGCCCATGAGCGCGGACGCTTCGCAATTGTTCCTGTTCCAGCGCCAGGAAAAATGGGCGCCAGGCGGCCCACCGGGCGCGGCCGGCGCATGAAGCGAAGATTCAAGACAGTACGAGGAGACAAGGCATGAAAGTCAACAAGGTATTGATCGTCGGCGGCGGGTTCTCCGGCATGTCGGCCGCCATCGAACTGCGCAAGCACGGCGTCCAGGTGGATCTGGTGGAACTCGATCCCGGCTGGCGCTCTTATGGCGCCGGCATCAGCCTGGGCGGCGCGACGCTGCGGGCGTTCGACCGCCTGGGCATCCTGCAAGAGTTCCTGCGTCACGGCAATGCGGCCGACGGCGTGGAGCTGTACCTGCCCGACGGGCAGCGCCTGGGCGAGTTGCCCACGCCGCGCATCGCCGGGCCCGATATCCCCGGGGGCGGAGCGATCATGCGCCCCGTGCTGGCGAGCATTCTGGCGCAGGCGACGCGTGACGCCGGCGCGCAGGTGCGGCTGGGCTGCACGTTCAGCAGCATCGCGCAGGACGCCGAGGGCGTGGAGGTGGCATTCACCGATGGCCAGCGGGGCCGCTACGACCTGGTGATCGGGGCCGATGGCCTCTACTCGAAAGTGCGCGCCGCGGTCTTCCCCGACGCACCGGCACCCGCCTACAGTGGGCAGGCGGTGTGGCGCGCGGTGCTGCCGCGGCCGGCGGAAGTCAAGACCGCGATGATGTGGGTCGGCGGCCGCTGCAAGCCCGGCGTCAACCCGGTCTCGGCCACCGAGATGTACCTGTTCGTCACCGAGAACCGGCCCCTGAACGAACGCGTCGATCCCCAGCAATTCCTTTCGCGGCTCAGTGACCTGCTGGCGGAGTTCCCGGCCCCGCTGCTGGCTCGCATCCGCGAGAGCTTGAGCGCGGACTCCATCGTGTTCCGGCCGCTCGAAGCCCTGCTGGTGCCTCAGCCCTGGCACGCGGGCCGGGTGGTCCTCATCGGCGACGCCGTCCATGCGACCACCCCGCACATGGCTTCGGGCGCGTGCATCGGCATCGAGGACGCGATCGTGCTGGCCGACGAGCTGGCGCATGCGCCCTCGCTCAACGCCGCGCTGCAGGCGTTCCAGTCGCGCCGTTGGGAGCGCTGCCGCATGGTGGTGGAAAACTCGATCCGGCTGGGCGAGATCGAGATCGCCGCCGGCGACAAGGCCGAGCACAGCCGCATCATGGGCGAGACGCTGATGGCGCTGGCCGCGCCGATCTGAGTTCAACGGTTCGAAGTACACAGTGATGAACAAGAAGCCTCGTCGCCGTTTCGTCGACCTCTCGATCTACCTCGAGAACGACGTGCTGTCCGATCCACCGCCGCTGGCGCCCAAGATAACCTACCAGAAACACGCCGACACGCTGCCCGAGTTCATGGCGATGCTGCCCGGCACCCAGCCGCAGGACTATCCCGACGGTGAAGCCGCTGCCGCCGAATGGGTGACGCTGACCACGCACAACGGCAC
This sequence comes from Ramlibacter sp., assembly GCA_035476755.1. Classification (GTDB taxonomy): domain Bacteria; phylum Pseudomonadota; class Gammaproteobacteria; order Burkholderiales; family Burkholderiaceae_C; genus Ramlibacter. Next base: position 6,064 of record DATILF010000040.1, on the reverse strand, counting down.
GCACCTGGACGCGCCCTGGCATTTCCATTCGACCATGGATGCGGCGCTGGGCGAGAAGAAGCCCTCCATCACCATCGACCAGGTGCCGCTGGAATGGTGCTTCCAGCCGGGCGTGAAGCTGGACTTCCGCCATTTTGCGGACGGCCACGTGGTCACGGCGCGCGAGGTGGAGGCGGAACTCCAGCGCATCGGCCACGCGCTGGAGCCGCTGGACATTGTTGTTGTGAACACGCGCGCGGGGTCGCGCTACGGGCATCCCGACTACCTGGGCGCCGGTTGCGGCATGGGCTACGAGGCCACCATGTACCTGCTCGAGCGGGGCGTGCGCCTCACCGACACCGACGCCTGGAGCTGGGACGCGCCGTTCTCGCACACCGCGAAGAAAGTCGCCGAGACCGGCAACAAGGCGCTGATCTGGGAAGGGCACAAGGCCGGACGCGACATCGGCTACTGCCACCTGGAAAAGCTGCACAACCTCGAGGCCTTGCCCGCGCACGGTTTCACCATCAGCTGCTTTCCTCACAAGATCCGCGCCGCCTCCGCCGGCTGGACGCGCGCGGTCGCCATTTTCGAAGAACCAGAGGCGCCCCTATGAGCTTTCCACCGATTCGCCGAATCGTGACCGGCCACGACGGCGCCGGCAAAGCCGTGGTGTCTTCGCAGGGGCCGCTGCCCACGGTGGCAGAGATTGCCGCCATCCCCGGCACCGTCTTTCACGAGGTCTGGAGCACCGCTTGCGCCCCCGCACCCGTGGACAACGGCGCGGACCCGACGCTTGGATCCCTGACACTCCCGCCGCCCCAGGCCGGCACGCGCATCCGCTTCGTGGACATTCCGCCGGACACGCCTGAGTTCCTGGCCCAGGGCGCGGCACGCATGAAGGCCGCTTTCGCCCAGATCGGCGACGAGGCGGCGTCCACGGTGCAAGCCCATTCACCGCATCCGCTGATGCACCGCACCGAGTCGGTCGACTACGGCATCGTGATCGAGGGCGAGCTGACGCTGGTGCTGGACGACAGCGAGGTTGCGCTGAAGCCGGGCGACGTCGTCGTGCAGCGCGGCACCAACCATGCCTGGGCCAACCGCTCGGGCCGCCCGTGCCGCATGCTCTTCATCCTGGTGGACGGGCAGTACGAAGGGTCGATCCGCGCGGCACTGGACGCCAGCCATGGCTGAAAGCCTACCAGCCGGTTCGCTGTTCGATCTGAGCGGCCAGGTCGTGCTGGTCACCGGCGCCTCCAGTGGCGTGGGCCTGGCGATTGCGCAGGCATGCGCCGCGCACGGTGCGGCCGTGGCGCTGGCGGGCATCGACGGCGCAGGCTGCGAGCGCGAGGCGCAGCGCTTGCACGCGGCCGGGCATTCCACCTTGTCCATCGCGTGCGACGTGGCCGACCCGGGCCAATGCCTTCGCGCGGTCGATCTGGTGCTGGAACGCTTTGGCCGCATCGACACGCTGGTGAGCAACGCCGGCATCGAAGGTCCTGTCGGACCCATTGCGCAGGCCGGTGAATTCGCCTGGCGCAAGGTGCTCGATGTCAACCTGATGGGAGCTGCCTGGCTTGCCGGCCAGGCCATCCCGCACATGGCGGCGCAGGGCGGCGGCAGCGTCATGCTGGTGGCCAGCATCGCCGGCCTGCGCGGCAACAAGGCCATCGGTCCGTACGGCGTGAGCAAGGCGGCACTGATCCAGCTGGCGCGCAACCTGGCTGTGGAGTGGGGCCCGCAAGGCGTGCGCGCCAACGCGATCTGTCCGGGCCTGATCCGAACGCCCTTCGCGCAGGACCTGATGGCGAATGAAGCCTTCATGTCGCGGCGCATGGCCGCGACACCTTTGCGCCGCGCGGGCGAACCGCATGAGGTTGCAGGCGTGGCTGTGATGCTCGCCAGTCGCGCCGGCGCCTTTATCACCGGACAGGCGCTGGTGGTCGACGGGGGCACCCTGATCAGCGACGGCAACTAGGAAAAGATTCTGGAGACAACGATGACGAAGACGACATTCAAATGGCCGGGCAAGCTGGCCCTGATGGCAGGCCATTGCGCGGGCATGGTGGACCTGGTGGCCTTGCCGGTCTGGGTCGGAACCTTGATAGCGCACTACAAGCTCGATCCGCAACAGGCCGGCGCCCTGGCCACCTTGTTCCTCGCGGCGGCCGTCGCGGCCAGCGTGCTGCTGGCGCCGCGTATCGCCCGCTTGCCGGGCCGCTGGATCGCCGCCGGCGGCTTTGCCGCGTCGGCTTTCGCTTTCCTTGCCTTGTCGCAAGCCACGAGCTACGCGGTGCTCGCCGTCCTGCATGCGCTCGCGGGCGCGGCGGCGGGAGCCGCATTGTCGGTGGTACACGGCACGATTGGCCGCAGCGGCCAGCCGCACCGGCTTTTCGCGCTGGCAGGGCTCGCGCTGGGCGTATTCGCGATCGCCTTCCTGGCGAGCACGCCGGCGCTGATCCAGGCGCTCGGTGGCCCGGTACTGTTCAAGGTGTTCGCGGGCGTGATGGCGGTGGCGGCTGTGATTCAAGCGATTGCCTTTCCGCGGACGCCTTCCGGTGCCGCCGCAAGCGCGAAGCCCCTGGGCAAGCTGCCCCCGGCCGTGTGGGGTGGGATCGCCGGCATCGCCTGCATGGCGCTGCTGCAGGCCATGATGTTCAGCTTCGTCGAGCGTATCGGCGTTGACAGGTTCGGTGCGGCCGCCACGGCCGGCGTGCTGATCGCGCTGGGCTTGGTCAACCTCACGCCCGCTCCGCTGGCGGGGTGGCTGGAGCATCGCATTGCAGCGCGCCATGTCTTGCTGGCCGGGGCCGTCGCCCAGGCGGTCGTCGCCAGCGTGATTGCGCAGTCCAACGCGTTCGCACCTTATGCGGTTGCCACCTCCGTCTTTGCGGCCGTGATGATCTTTACCCACACCTTCGCCTTCGGCCTGTTGTCCCGGCTGGACCCCAGTGGGCGGGCGGTGGCCGCCACGCCGGCGATGATCATGGTCGGCGCCGCCATCGGCCCCGTGGCCGGCGGCACGCTGGTCAAGCTGTTCGGCTACGGCAGCCTGGCTGCCGCCGCGGTGGTGATTGCGGCCATAGCCGTCATCTGCTTCCTGCGCACGCGTGAACCGGTGGCTGCGACCGCCTCCGCCCCCGCCCCCTCTCCCGCCGCTGCCTGATCGACCATGAGACTCGCTACCCTCAAGCACGCATCGCCCGACGGCCGGCTGGCCGTCATTTCCAGCGACGGCACCCGCGCCGCAGACGCCCGGGCCATTGCCCCGAACCTTCTCGACGCGATCTCGCGATGGCGCGATGTCGAGGCGCCATTGCGCGCCCTGGCGCACGCGCTGGACGCCGGCCGCGAGGCGGACAGCTTCTCGTTCGAGCCACGCCATTGCGCCGCGCCACTGCCGCGCAGCTGGCAATGGTGCGACGCATCGGCTTTCCTGAACCACGGACGCTTGATGGAGAAGGCCTTCAAGACCGACCCCATTCCCGACTTCGACACGGTTCCCGTGATGTACCAGGGCGCCAGCGACGATTTCCTGGGCCCCTACGACGACGTGCCGCTGCCCGACGAGGGGTTGGGCATCGACTTCGAGGGCGAGTTTGGTGTGATGGTGGATGCGGTGCCCATGGGCATATCGTCCCAAGCGGCCCTGGAACATGTCCGGCTGGTCGTCCAGTTGAATGACTGGAGCCTGCGGGCGCTGGGCCCCCGCGAGATGAAGACGGGTTTCGGCTTCCTGCAGGCCAAGCCCTCCACGGCCTTTGCGCCGCTGGCGGTCACACCGGACGAACTGGGCGATGCCTGGCGCGATGGGCGGGTGCGGATGAATCTGCATGTTCAGTGGAACGGTCAGTGGTTCGGCCAGCCGCATGGTGGCGAGATGAACTTTGGGTTCGGTGAGCTGATCGCGCATGCGGCGCGCACGCGCAAGCTCTCGGCCGGCACCCTCATCGGCTCGGGCACCGTCTCCAACGTGGACCGTGCCGCGGGCTCGGCCTGCATCGCGGAGCGCCGGGTGATCGAGACCATCGACCAGGGCGGCCCCAAGACGGCCTTCATGCGTTTCGGTGACCGCGTCCGCATGGCCGCAAGAGACGCGTCCGGACGCGAGCCGTTCGGCGTGATCGAACAGAAAGTCGTGCGCGCGCCATGAGCCGCCGGGCCGCTCCCAAGGCGAATAGCATCGCAGTGCGAAGCACGAAGGTACTCCAATGAGCCGCCGGGCCGTTCCCAAGGCGAATAGCACCGCAGTGCGACGCACGAAGGTACTCCAGTGACTCGGAAGGAGTTCCACGTCGCCCAGCTCGGCGACCTGCCCGACGGACAGTCGCGCGGCTACGACCCGAACGGCAGGGGCCGCGACACCGTGTTCATCGTGCGTTGCGGCGAGGCGCTGCACGCATGGCGCGATGCCTGTCCGCACCTGGGCAACGAGGGCTCGCCGATGGCCTGGCGCAAGGACGCCTACCTCAACCGTGAGGGTACGCGCATCGTCTGCCATGCCCATGGCGCGCAGTTCGACCCGGCGACCGGCGTGTGCCTGCTCGGGCCCTGTCTGGGGCAATCGCTCACGCGCGTACCGGTGCGCGTAGGCAATGGCGGTGAAGTCTTGCTGTCGGCGGACTTCATTTGAAAACGAGGATGACAATGAACTACCCACGCAATGCCTGGTATGTCGCGGGTTTCGACGACGAGCTGCCTCAGGGCGAGATGCTCGCCAGGATGTACCTGGGGGACAACGTCGTCCTCTACCGGGCACCAGACGGCGCGCCACGCGCGCTGGAGGATCGCTGCCCACATCGCTTCGCGCCGCTGTCGGCCGGCACGCTGCAGGAGGGCAGCATCCAGTGCCGCTACCACGGCCTGACCTTCGACGGCACCGGTGCCTGCGTGCGCAACCCGCATGGCCCCGTTCCCAAGGCGGCCTGCGTGCGCGCCTATCCCGTGCGCGAGCGCGATCGCCTGCTTTGGATCTGGATGGGTGAGCCGCAGCAAGCCGATGACAGTTTGATCCCGGACTTCAGCGCGGTCGCCGCCGCGCCGGAACACGCCATGTTCCGCGGGTGCCTGCCGACGGCCTGCGACACGATGCTGCTGGTGGACAACATCATGGACCTGTCGCACGTGGACTACCTGCATCCCACCACGCTGGGCAGCGGGGCGGTCTCGCGGGTCAAGCCCGTGGTGGAAGACCTGTCGGAGCGCAGCGTGAAGGTCACCTGGCTGTCCAGCGGCGACATCGCGCCGCCGGCATTCGACGCGCAGCTGCGCCAGCAGGGTCAGCCCACGGATCAGTGGACCGAGGTCACCTGGTTCGCGCCGAGCTGCATGCTGCTCAATGTGGGCGCCACGCTGCAGGGTGAGCCACCCCAGCAGGGTGTTACGACGCTGAACCTGCACCTGGGGACGCCCGAGCGGCCCGGCCACACGCACTACTGGTACTGGAGCACGCGGGATTTCCAGATCTCGCCGGAAGCGAATGCATTCATTCGCCCGATCATCGAAAACGTCTTTCGCAGCGAGGACAAGCCCATGCTGGAGGCGCAGCAGTCCCGCATCGGCCAGAACGATTTCTGGTCCATGAAGCCCGTGCTGCTGGCCCCGGACGCCGGGGCCGTGCGTGCGCGGCGCAAGCTGGCGGCGCTGCTCGAAAAGGAATCCGGTGAAGCCGCCCCAGCCACTTGACCATGAGGCCCGAAATGCCCACGCACGCAGAGGAATGACATGAGAGTCCTGGTCACGGGGGCGGGCGGCTTCATCGGCTCGGCGCTCGCCCGGCTGTTGCGCGAACGCGGGCGCATCGGCGAGGCGCCCATCAGCGCGCTGGCGCTGGCCGATCAGCGGCTGGCGCAAGATGCGCCGGCAGGTGCGCTCCTGCTCGAAGGGGACCTGGCGTCCGCCGCGCTGCTCCAGCGCGTCGCGGACTTCCGGCCCGAGCTCGTCTTTCACCTGGCCGCCGTGCCCGGCGGTGCGGCCGAGTCGGACTATGCACTCGGGCGGCGGGTCAACCTCGACACGACGCTGGCGCTGTTCGAACAGCTGGCCGATCGCGACCGGCCCCCGGTCGTGGTTTACGCCAGCA
>DATILF010000039.1:0-10560 GCA_035476755.1 Ramlibacter sp. | reverse complement strand
GCCGATACCGAGGTGATTCTGGACGCCTACGCCAGCATGCCCAAGCCGCCGAAGACCATCGCCTTCGTCACGAGCAAGTTTCCCTCGGCGCTCGACCTCGCCAAGGGCGGCCAGGAAGTGGCGGCCAAGCGTGGCCTGAAGACCGTGCTGTCCCTCGAGTACGAGTTCGGCACCCGTGACTTCGGCAGCATCGCGGCGCGCATCAAGGATGCCAACCCCGATCTGCTGTGGTCGGGCGCGATCGGCCTGGAAGCCGCGCAGCTGCTCGACGCGATGAAGCGCATCGAGTACCAGCCGCGCGACCACTTCTACCTGTTCCCCGCGCCCGGTCCCACGGCCGCGCACCCGGCGGCCAACGGCCTCACCAGCCTCACCTGGTTCGAAGACCATGCGCCGTTCACCCAGTACCCCGGCGCGTCCGAGCTGATCGGCCTGTATGTGGAGCGCGCCAAGGCGGCGGGCTTGCCCTACACGCGTGTGGACTACCAGGCCGCTGCCGAATATGCGGCCTGGCAGATGCTGGCGGCGGCCGTCAAGGCCGTGGGCCGCGTGGATGACAAGGCGATGGCCGCGTGGCTGAAGGCCCATCCGGTGGAGACCGTGCTCGGCCCCCGCCGCTTCGACGGCAAGTTCAACAGCGGCGCCGCTGACACCAAGCTCAAGCAGGTGCAGGGCGGCAAGTGGGTCACCGTCTGGCCGCCCCAGTTCCGCCCGCCGGGCGCCGCGCTGATCGCACCGTGATGCATTGGCCCCAGGCTGTCATCCCGGGCTGTCATCCCGGGCCGGGCCGTCATGCCGGGCTGTCTCCCTGGCTGTCATCCCGGGCTTGACCCGGGATCCATGCCGCGCCGGCGAAGGTGCTGGTCAACGTGCAATGGATTGCGGGTCAAGCCCGCAATGACAACCGTTTTTTTGCAAAGGAACCAACAAACATGAAGACCATGATCGCAGCGCGGCTGCATGAGCTGCACAAGCCGATGACGCTTGACACCATCCCCGTTCCCAAGCCCCGCCCCAACGACGTGCTGGTGCGCGTGAAGGCCTGCGGGATCGTGCCGAACATGGCCAACGTCATCAACAACTGGCCCACCTGGTTTCCGCACCAGCCGCTGCCCAAGTTCCCGGCCGTCTTCGGCCTGGACCCGGCCGGCGTGATCGAGGAAGTGGGCGAGGCCGTCATCAATGCCAAGCCCGGCGACCGCGTGTACGTGAGTCCGCTGCGTTCGTGCGGCTCGTGCAAGGCCTGCCGCGCCGGCCAGCGCAGCCAATGCCGCTACTACACGCTCAATGGCTACTTCAGCACCAGCCGCGACGGCCAGCGCATCTTCGACCTGTACCCCTACGGCGGCTTCAGCGAATACATGACCGCGCCCGAGTACGCGCTGGTCAACCTGCCCGACAACATCGAGTTCGAGCAGGCCGGCCGCTTCGGCTACCTGGGTACGTCCTACGGCGCGCTGAAGAATGCCGCCGCGGGCCCGGGCCAGGTCGCGCTGATCGACGGCATCACCGGCACGCTGGGCGTGGCCGCCACTGTGCTGGGGCTGGCGATGGGGCTGTCGCGCATCCTGGGCACCGGCCGCGACGAGGAGCTGCTGCGCCGCGTGAAGGCGCTGGCGCCGGACCGCATCGAGGTCATGCGTCTGGGCGAGGGCTCCAGCGGCGAGTGGGCCAAGTCGCTCACCGGCGGCGATGGCGCCGACTTTGCCATCAGCGCGCTGGGCGCGAAGGCGCCGGTCGCCACCATGCTCGATTCCATGAAGGGCGTGCGCCGGGGCGGCCGGATCGTGAATGTGGGCGGCGTCGCGGACGACCTGCCGATCGACGTGAAGTGGCTGATGGACGAGCAGATCCAGCTGATCGGCTCGAACTGGTTCACCACGGCGCAGGGCCAGGAGATGGCGGACATGGTCGCCACCGGCACGCTGGACCTGTCGTACCTGCAGCACCGCAAGTTCCCGCTGGCGCAGGTGAACGAGGCCATCTCCGGCCTGAAGGACCGCGAGGGCGGCTTCAGCAATTACGTCGTGATGCCTTGAGGCCGGGGCGCGGCATGACACTCCCGATGCACACTCGGCGACTCGCCTGCACCGCGATCCTGGCCGCGGTGGCCGGGACATGCCTGGCACAAGGCAGCGAACCCATCGTCGTCGGACAGACGTCCATCGCCAGCGGCCCCGTCGCCGGCTTTTCCAAGGAGCCCGCGCTCGGCATCCAGGCGATGTTGTCGAGCGTGAACAAGGCCGGCGGCGTCCGCGGCCGGCAGGTCGTGCTGCGCCAGCTCGATGACGCGAACTCGGCGGAAAAGGCCGAGGCCAACGTGCGCGCGCTGGCGCAACAGGGGGCCGTGGCGATCCTGATGCCGATCGGCACCCTGCCGTCGGCGGGCGCGAGGAAGGCGGCCGATGAACTGAAGATCCCGGTGATCGGGCCGTACACCGGCGCCGGGCAGGTCTATGCCGATGGCTCCGCCGTCTTTCCCCTGCGCATCAGCTTCGTCGAAGAGGCCACGCGCATCGTGAACCACATGGCGCTGATCGGGCAGACGCGCATCGCCGCGATCCGCAACGACAACCCGGGGGCCAAGGTGCCGATCGATGCGGCGCGCAAGGCCCTGCAGTCGCGCGGCAGCGACCTGGTCGGCGAGTTCGTGCTGTCGCAGGACGGCAGCGATGCGCCAGCCAAGGCGAAACAGCTGGCCGCGCTGCAGCCACAGAGCATCATCATGTCGGCCTCGAACGTGGTGGCGGCGAGCTTCATCAAGGCCTACCGCGCGACGGGAGTGAGCACGCAGTTCTACAGCACATCGTTTCTCAACGGCAACCAGCTTCATAAAGACCTGGCGGATGCCGCCGCCGGCGTCGTGATCATGCAGGTGGTGCCCTCGCCCAAGGCGACGATCCGGCTGGCCTCCGAGTACCGCGCGGCGATGCAAGCCATCGGGGCCGGCCAGCAGCTCAGCCACGCGAGCTTCGAAGGCTACATCGCGGCCAAAACGCTGGTGGACGCATTGCGGCGCGTCAACGCCGCGCCTTTGAAGCCTGCCGCTGTCCTGCAGTCGCTGCAAGCCATGAACGGCCACGACCTGGGTGGCCTCGCGATCAGCTTCAGGGACCAGGCCCACGGCGCGCTGAACTACGGCGAGCTGTCGATGATCGGCCGCCAGGGTTTCTTCGTTAGATAAATTCCATGTCACACACTGTCCTTCTCACCGACTACGCCTGGCCCGACGACAGCGTCGAGCGCGCCATCATCGAAGCGGCCGGCATGCGCCTGGTCAGCGGGCCGGCCGACCCGGCGCCGGCCGCCGCGATCGAAGCACTGGCCCGCGAATGCCAGCCCTCGGCGATCCTGACCTGCTGGGCCCAGGTGTCGGCCGCCGCGGTCGAGGCCGCCCAGCCGTTGCAGATCGTCGCCCGTCTCGGCGTCGGGCTGGACAACATCGCCGTCGATCGCGCCACGGCGCGTGGCGTGTGGGTCACCAACGTGCCCGACTACTGCGTGGAGGAAGTCTCGGACCACGCAGTCGGCTTCGCGCTGGCCTGGACCCGCGGCCTCGTCCACTTCGACCGCGAAGTGCGCGCGGGCCGCTGGGCGCCCGCCAGTGCCCGGCTGCGCCGCCTGGCCGAACTGACTTGCGGCATCGTGGGCTTCGGGCGCATCGGCCGGGCCACGGCGCGCAAACTCGCCGCCTTCGGCTGCCGCCTGCTCGCCCATGATCCCTATCCCAGCGCCCCCGTGCCGGGCGTGGAAAGCGTCGGCCTGGAGGCGCTGATGGCCGGCAGCGACATCGTGATCGTGCATGCGCCGCTCACGTCCGGCACCCATCACCTCATCGATGCGCGCCGCCTGGCGCTGATGCGCCCGGGCGGTTTGCTGATCAATGTGAGCCGCGGCGGCGTGGTCGACACCGACGCCGTGATCCAGGCGCTGCAGGAGGGCCGCTTGTCCGCGGCCGGGCTCGACGTGCTGGAGTCCGAGCCGGCGGTGCCCGATGCCCTGTTGTCGCAACCGGGCGCCATGCTCACACCGCACGTCGCATTTTCGTCCGACGCCTCGCTGCTGGAGCTGCGCCGCCGCGCCGCGCAGGAAGTGGTCCGCGTGCTCAGTGGCGAGCGGCCCCGCGAGCCCCGCAACGCCCCTGTCGGCCGCTGACACCCGTTCGATCAGTCGCCCCGCCCTCTATCCCTTTCAAGCATGACCCCAGCTTTCGCGCCCGACTCTTCGCTGACCGCTTTCCTCATCGGCCAGCGGCTCGCCCGTCCCGACGAAACCGCGCATTGGCATGCGCTGGCCGGCGGCGTGTCCTCCGACATCTGGCAGGTCGAGCTGCCTGGCCGCTCGGTCTGCGTGAAGCGCGCCTTGCCCCAGCTGAAGGTGGCCGCCGAATGGCTCGCGCCGGTGGATCGCAACACCTATGAATGGGCCTGGATGCAGTTCGCGGCGCGGCACTGCCCCACTCATGTGCCCGCACCGCTGGCTCACGATGAGGCCGCGGGCCTGTTCGCGATGTCCTTTCTCGCGCCCGATGCGCACCCCGTCTGGAAGCAGCAGTTGATGGCCGGGCAGGTCGTGCTCGCGACGGCCCGATCCGTCGGCGAGGTGCTCGGGCGGCTGCACGCGGCGAGCGCGCGCGATGCCAGTCTTCCGGCCGCCTTCGAGACGATCGACAACTTCTTCGCGTTGCGGCTGGAGCCGTACCTGTTGGCCACGGCCGCGCGCCATCCGGACCTGTCGCCGCGGCTGCTGCAACTGGCGGTGCGCACGGCGGGTACCCACCACGCCCTGGTGCACGGCGACGTGAGCCCCAAGAACGTGCTGGTCGGGCCGGCCGGCCCGGTGCTGCTGGATGCGGAATGCGCCTGGTACGGCGACCCGGCATTCGACCTCGCGTTCTGCCTCAACCACCTGCTGCTCAAGTGCCTGGCCCGGCCCGAAGCAAGCAGCGGCCTGCTGGAATCGTTCGAGGCGCTGGCGCAGGAATACCTGACACACGTGGATTGGGAGTCCGGCCCCTTGCTTGAAGCGCGCGCGGCCGAGCTGCTGCCGGCCTTGATGCTGGCGCGGGTGGACGGCAAATCGCCGGTCGAGTACCTTGTCGATCCCGCGCAGAAGGCCCGCGTGCGCAGTGCCGCCAGCGACTTGATCCAGCGGCCCGTGGCCCAGCTCGAGGCGGTTGCCCATGCCTGGCGGCGCGCGCTGGCAGCGTAGCAACTTCGTGCAAGCCGCATCGCTGCGCGCGCCGCGCATCCCACGCGAGCCCAACCTGGCGCGGCTCGACCTGGTGTCGCTGCGCCTCATCCTGTTGTGCACCGAGCTGGGCAGCCTGTCGCTGGCCGCCGGGGCCTCCCACCTGTCGTTGTCGGGCGCCAGCGGCCGCGTGGCTCGCGTCGAGCAGGCCTACGGCCGCAAGCTGTTCATCCGCCACGCCCGCGGACTCGCCCCCACCGTGGAGGGCGTGATCATCGCGCAGCACGCGCGCCGCGTGCTCGACGTGCTGGGGGAGATGACCGAAAGCCTGGCTCGGACCGAGAGCCTGGCTCGCGCCGGCGTGGCGGCAGGCAGGCGCGGCGAGCCGCCGCGGCGCCCGTCAGCCTGCGGCGCGCAGGGCCTTGCGTGAGGCGGCCGCCGTTCCGGGAGCGCCGGTGCTGCCCCGCATGATGAGGGTCGCGGGGGACAGGGAGGTGTAGGCGGGCCAGGTGGGCGACTTCTGCTTGAACTGGTGCACGAACCACAGGCCGCAGGCCGTGGCCAGTTCGGACACGGGCAGCCCGATGGTGGTGAGGCCCGGGCCCCACCACTTGTAGCCGCGTTCGTCGCCGAAGCCGACGACCGACAGTTCGCGCGGCACCTCGATGCCCTGGTCCTGCAACTCGTCCAGCAGGCTCAGGGTGTGCTGCACGGCGCCGGTGACGATGGCGGTGGGCGGCTTCTTCTGCGCCAGCAGCCGCCGCACCGCTTGCTGGCCGAAATCCATTTCGCCCGGCGGGCCGAGCTCTTCCAGGCCGGTGGCGGGCGCGCCGGCTTCGGCCAGAGCGCGGCGAAACCCCTTGAGGCGCGCGGCGCCGGTAGGGATCTCTTCCGGTGGGCCGATGTAGGCAATGCGGCGGTGGCCCAGGTCGGTCAAATGGCTGGCGGCCGCATGCAGGGCTTGCGTGTCGTCGATGCCGAACCATTGCTCACCCAGCGCCGGGTACTTGCGCAGCAGCTGGATGTGCGGCGTCGCCTTCAGCAGGCGAATGGCTTCCAGGTGGGGGCGCACGCTGGGCACCAGGATGACGCCCGCAACGTTCGCGCCCATCAACTCGCGCACGTGCTTGAGTTCCACGTCCCGGTCATCGTCCGTCTCGGACAGCGTGAGTTGCAGGTTTTCCTGGTCCAGGCACTTCGACAGGGCATGGGCGATGGTGGAGTAGAAGCTGTTGCGGATGTCCGGAACGATCAGGCCGACGAGATTGCTGGAGGCGCCGCGCATCATCCGGGCCGCCCGGTTGGCCACGTAGCCGATCTCCGCGGCCACCTGCGCCACCTTCTTCTTCATGCCGTCGCTGATGCGCGGGTCATCCGCCAGGGCGCGCCCCACCGTGGAAGCGGAAACGTCCAGGCGGGCTGCAATGTCCTTGATCGTCACCATGGGCTGCATTCAGTGCAAATTGAAGTGAACGATAGCATAACCCATCGGGCCACGAGGCGGGCCCCGCGATCCGGGCCGGCCGCATCCAATTTTCCCCTGTGAATGCGGCCTGCGCAGCATTCGCGAATTCAGAAACCTGTGTTGACAGTCCTCGGCGGCGGGTCCTAGACTTTGCGCTAACGATAGCATTAAAAGTAACGGCACGTAAACCCGTTGCCGCAGCGTGCCTGATCAGCCCCGCGGTGCCATCCCGATCACCACCACCACTACTACGACTGGAGACCTCCATGAAAATTCGTTTGACCGCCGTCGCCGCGCTCACTGCGCTGGCCGGCCTGGCCCACGCCCAATCTTCCGTGACCGTGTTCGGCATGATGGACGTCAGCGTGAAGTCCGTGACCAACGGCAACGCGCGGGTGGTGCAGATGAGCACGGATGGCCTGGCCAACTCGCGCCTGGGTTTCCGCGCCGAGGAAGACCTGGGCGGCGGCATGAAAGCCGGCGCCTGGCTCGAGGCCGCGCTGAACCCCGATTCGGGCAGCATCAATGCCTCGGGCAAGTTCTGGCACCGGCGCTCCACCGTGAGCCTGTCCGGTGGCTGGGGTGAATTGCGCCTCGGCCGCGACCTGAATCCCTCGTTCTGGAACCTGGCGATTTTCGACGCGTTCGGCACCTGCGGCGTGGGTTCGGGCTTCAACCTGGCGACCAACCTCGGCAGCGGCGCCACGACCCTGCTGCGCACGGACAACGCCGTTGCGTACCTGTTGCCGTCGGGCCTGGGCGGCCTGTACGGCCACTTCATGATGGCGCCGGATGAGGGCGTGGCCGGCAACAAGTACAAGGGCGCTCGCCTGGGCTACCAGAGCGGGCCGCTGAACGTGGCGGCCAGCCTGGCGACGACGGGCACCGCGACGGCCGATGACTTCAAGGTGATGAACGCCGGCATTTCCTATGACCTGAAGGCCGTGAAGCTGTTCGCCCTGACCCAGAGCGCGAAATACGGGGCCAGGAAGCAGGTGAACTGGGAAGTGGGCGTGACCGCGCCGGTCGGCGCCTCGGGACTGGTGCGGGCGAGCTACCAGCGCTCCAATGCCTCGGGCGCGGGGACCGACGCGAATGATGCGCGCCAGGCGGCCATCGGCTATGTGCACAACCTGTCGGTGCGCACATCTCTGTACGCCACGGCATCGCACCTGAGCAATTCCGGTGCGGCGGCCTTCGCCGTTGGAACACCTCCGGCGGGCGTGGCCGACAGCAGCTCCCGCGGTTACGAAGTGGGCGTGCGTCACGCGTTCTGATTTTTCGCCGGCCAGAGGCGGGCAGCGACATGCCGGCCCCTGGCGGGTGACTCAGAGCACGCCCAGGCCGCGCAGGCGATCGACTTCGCTCTCGCCCATCTCCAGCCAGCCCTGCAGCACCTCGGGCGTGTGCTGGCCCACGGTGGGCGGCGCGCGCCGGTATTGCACCGGGGATGCCGACATCCGGATGGGGTTGCCGACCAGCGGGACTGTCCCGGCGACGGAATGGTCCATCTCCACCTTCATGCCGCGCGCCACGACCTGGGGATTGGCGAACACCTTGTCCAGGGTGTCGATCGGGCCGCAGGGCACGCCGGCGCTCTCCATGAGCGCGATCCAGGTTTGCGTGGTCCTGGTCCGCGTCACGGCATCGATCAACCCCACCAGTTCGGTCCGCTGCTGGACACGCGCGGCGTTGGTGGCGAAGCGCTCGTCCGTGGCCCAATGCGGATGCCCCAACACCCGGCAGAAGCTGGCGAACTGGGTGTCATTGCCCACTGTGACGATCATGTGGCCATCGGCGGTGCGGAAATCCTGGTAAGGCACGATGTTAGGATGTGCGTTGCCCATGCGGCGCGGCACCTGTCCGCCCACGAGGTAGTTGGAAGCCTGGTTCGCCAATGCCGCCACCTGCACGTCCAGGAGGGCGAGATCGATGTGCTGGCCCAGGCCCGTGCGCTCGCGGAATGCGAGGGCCGCGAGGATGGCGACCGTGGCGTACAGCCCGGTCATCACGTCGGTGAGCGCGACGCCGACCTTCAGCGGTCCGCCGCCGGGCATGCCATCGGGTTGGCCGGTGAGGCTCATCAACCCGCCCATCCCCTGCACCAGGAAGTCATAGCCCGGGCGTGGCGCGTACGGCCCTGTCTGGCCGAAGCCGGTGACCGAGCAGTAGATCAGGCGTGGATTGATGGCCTTCAGGCTTTCGTAGTCCAGCCCGTAGGCCTGGAGGCCGCCGACCTTGAAGTTCTCGACCAGGACATCCGCCTTGGCGGCGAGTTCGCGCACCAGCGCCTGGCCGGCGGACGAACCGAGATCCACGGTGACCGAGCGCTTGTTCCGGTTGGCGCACAGATAGTAGGCCGCATCCGATGTGTCCCGGCCTTCTTCATCCTTCAGCCATGGCGGACCCCAGGCGCGGGTGTCATCGCCGCTGCCCGGGCGTTCCACCTTGACCACGTCGGCGCCGAAGTCGCCGAGCAGCTGAGAGGACCAGGGGCCGGCCAGAACGCGGGAAAGATCGAGTACGCGCAGGCCGGAGAGAGCGCCGCCGTCCGCGGGGTGGTCATTGGATGCGTCCATGGTTCAGACCGCCGCGATCAGTTCCGGCACGGCCGTGAACAAATCCGCTTCCAGCCCGTAGTCCGCCACGCTGAAGATCGGTGCCTCCGGGTCCTTGTTGATCGCCACGATCACCTTGGAGTCCTTCATGCCGGCCAGGTGCTGGATCGCGCCCGAGATGCCCGCGGCGATGTACAGCTGGGGCGCCACGATCTTGCCGGTCTGCCCCACCTGCCAGTCGTTGGGGGCGTAGCCCGCATCGACCGCGGCGCGGCTGGCGCCCAGTGCCGCGCCCAGCTTGTCGGCCAGCGGCGTCATCACTTCGTTGAACTTCTCGGCGCTGCCCAGGGCCCGGCCGCCCGAGACGATGATCTTGGCCGCCGTCAGCTCGGGCCGGTCGTTCTTGGCGATCTCGTTGCCCTCGAAGTGGCTCTTGCCACTGTCGGTCACGGCGCTGGCGGATTCGACCACCGCGCTGCCGCCGGTGGCCGCGGCCGGATCGAAGCCCGTGGTGCGCACGGTGATCACCTTCTTCTCGTCCAGGCTCTGCACGATGGCAATCGCGTTGCCGGCGTAGATCGGGCGCTCGAAGGTGTCCGGGCTGTCCACTTTGGTCACGTCGCTGATCTGGCCCACGTCGAGCTTGGCCGCCACGCGCGGGGCGATGTTCTTGCCGCTGGCCGTGGCCGGAAACAGGATGTGGCTGTAGCTGGCTGCGAGGGCCAGCACCTGCGCGGCCATGTTCTCGGCCAGGCCATGGGCGAAGTGCTCGCCTTCGGCGTGGATGACCTTGGCCACCCCGGCGATCTGGGCGGCGGCCTTGGCGGCTTCACCGGCATTGTGGCCGGCCACCAGCACATGGACGTCGCCGCCGCACTGCACTGCGGCCGTGACGGTGTTGAGGGTGGCGCCCTTGAGAGTTGCGTTGTCGTGTTCTGCGACGACGAGGGATGTCATGAATGGGCTCCTGTTTTCGGCTGTCGTGCCGAACTTGATCCTGGGCTGTCATGCCGGACTTGATCCGGCATCTATATTCTTGGCTGTCATCCCGGACTTGATCCGGGATCCACCTGGGCGGGCGAGCATGGATCCCGGATCGAGTCCGGGATGACAGACTTAGATCACTTTTGCTTCGTTCTTCAGCTTGGCCACCAGCGTGGCGACATCCGGCACCTTGATGCCGGCCGAGCGCTTGGGCGGCTCGCTGACTTTCAGGGTCTTCAAGTGCGGCTTGATCTCCACGCCCAGGTCGGCGGGCTTGAAGATGTCCAGCTGCTTTTTCTTGGCCTTCATGATGTTGGGCAGCGTCACGTAGCGCGGCTCGTTCAGGCGCAAGTCGGTGGTGAC
>DATILF010000038.1:0-1937 GCA_035476755.1 Ramlibacter sp. | reverse complement strand
ATGGCAAGAATGAAATTTGTCTGCGACTCGGAACGCTGCATCGAATGCAACGGCTGCGTCACCGCCTGCAAGAACGAGAACGAGGTGCCGTGGGGCGTGAACCGCCGGCGCGTCGTCACGCTCAACGACGGCGTGCCCGGTGAGCGCTCGATCTCGGTGGCCTGCATGCACTGCTCGGACGCGCCCTGCATGGCGGTGTGTCCGGTCAACTGCTTCTACCGCACCGACGAAGGCGTGGTGCTGCACGACAAGGACGTGTGCATCGGCTGCGGCTACTGCAGCTACGCCTGCCCGTTCGGCGCGCCGCAGTTCCCCGCCGCGGGAACGTTCGGCGTGCGCGGCAAGATGGACAAGTGCACGTTCTGCGCCGGCGGCCCCGAGGCCAACGGCTCGCAGGCCGAGTTCGAGAAGTACGGGCGCAACCGGCTCGCCGAAGGCAAGCTGCCGGCTTGCGCCGAGATGTGCTCGACCAAGGCGCTGCTGGCCGGTGATGGCGACGTGGTGGCCGACATCTTCCGCAACCGGGTCATCACGCGCGGCAAGGGCGCCGAGGCCTGGGGCTGGGGCACGGCCTATGGGTCCAGGCAGGCCGGCCAGCCCGGTGGAGCGAAATCATGATGCGCGCACTCACAGTCCTCGGCGGGGCGGCAGCGGTGCTTGCCCTTGCTGCCTGTGGCGAGAAGCCGCAGACCCTCGAGAGCGGCGTGAAGGTCGATAGCCAGGCGTACCAGGGCACGGGCATGGCCTACGCCGCGCCCGGCTGGAAACAGGGCGACAAGGCCAGCTGGGAGCAGCAGGTGAAAAACCGCACCCAGCAGACCCAGAACGAGTACACCAAGGTCAGCAAGTAATCCGCCAGCAAAGGGCCGTGCCATGTTGCTTCGTTCTCTGCTGTTGACCCTGTCGCTGGCCGCAGGCCTTTGCGTCGCGCAGACCCGGCCGCAGGACGACCCGCCACCACCGGGCGCCGGCGGCATCCAGGGCCAGAACATCCTGGACGTGAAGCCCGAGGTCAAGCCCGACGCCAGCGCCGACCCCAATTACATGAAGCAGGGCAACGCCGAGCGCAACCGGGTCCAGCCCGGCAACAACGCGCCGATATGGCGGGGCGTGGTCTCGGGCCAGGAGGGCTTTACCAGCCTGCCCAGGAGCCAGGCGCCCGAGGCCGGCGTGCTGATCCAGCCGCCGGTCCAATACCCCGGCTCGCGCCTCACCACCGCCGGGGAAGCCTGGCGCCAGGTGCGCAACAACTGGATCATTCCCTACGGCGGCGCGCTGTTCCTGATTGCCCTGGGCGCGCTGGCCCTCTTCTACCTCGTGCGCGGGCCGCTGGGCCATGCCGCCAACGAGGGCGGGCGGATCGAGCGCTTCACGGCCTTCGAGCGCTCGGCGCACTGGGCCAACGCCATCACCTTCGTCACCCTCGCCATCTCGGGCATCGTCATGGCGTTCGGCAAGCTCTTCCTGCTGCCCGTGCTGGGCCTGTCGCTGTTCGGCGGGCTGACGTACGTGCTCAAGACGCTGCACAACTTCGCGGGGCCGGTGTTCGCGGTGTCGCTGGTGATCGTGTTCCTCACCTTCCTGCGCGACAACTGGCCGCAGCGCGGCGACCTGGGCTGGCTGCTTCGCGCGGGCGGCGCCTTCAGCCAGCACGGCGGCGAACCCCCGTCGCACCGCTTCAATGCCGGCGAAAAGATCGTGTTCTGGGGCGGCGTGTTCTTTCTCGGCCTCATCGTGGTGGCTTCCGGCCTGGTGATGGACAAGCTGATTCCCAACCTGGTCTATGACCGTGGCACCATGCAGGTGGCCCACATGGTCCACGCCGTCGCCGCGGTGCTGATGCTGTGCCTGTTCGCGCTGCACATCTACGTGGGCACCATCGGCATGCGCGGCGCCTTCAAGGCGATGCGTCACGGCTATGTGGACGAAGCCTGGGC
>DATILF010000037.1:0-3553 GCA_035476755.1 Ramlibacter sp. | reverse complement strand
TGCAGGTCAGCAAGGAATTCCCGGACGTGAAGTGGGACAAGGAGCTGGTCGATGCGTGCACGGCGCGCATGGTCAACCGGCCCGCGTCACTCGACACGCTGGTGGCCACCAACCTGCACGCCGACATCCTGAGCGACCTGGCCGCGGCGCTGGCGGGCAGCCTGGGCATCGCGCCCACGGGCAACATCGACCCCGAGCGGCGCTACCCCTCCATGTTCGAGCCCATCCACGGCTCGGCCTTCGACATCATGGGCCAGGGCCTGGCGAATCCGGTGGGCACGTTCTGGAGCTGCGCGATGCTGCTGGACCATATCGGGGAGCCGGAAGCGGCGCGCCAGTTGATGCGCGCGATCGAAAGCGTGACGGCCGACGCGCAACTTCACACCAGAGACCTCGGCGGAAATGCCCGCACTCAGGAAGTCACCCATGCCGTCTGCGCGCTGCTTGCCCAGAATGGCCGTCAACAACCCAGGAGACCTGCAGCATGAACTTCAACATCGGCAAATGGATGGGCATTCTGGCCCTCTCGGCGGCGGCCCCTGCTGCCCTGGCCCAGACCGCGACAGGCTCCGGGGTCTCGTGCCCCGAGAAGAACGTCCTGTACTGGCAGGCTTTTCCGCCGGGCGGCGAGTCCGACCTGTCGGCGCGCCATCAGCAGGCGGTACTCAAGAAGAAGTGCCCGGCCATCGACACCATCATCCAGTACCGCGCGGGCGCCGGGGGCGCGCTGCTGTGGACGCAGATGAACGCGATGCCCGGCGATGGGCTGAACGTCATGGGCGTCAACCTGCCGCACATCGTGTTCCAGCCGATCGAGGGCGAGGTGCAGTACAAGACGGCCGATGTCACGCCGGTGTTCTGGTTCCACTTCACGCCGGACGCGCTGGTGGTGCCCGAGGGCAGCCCGCACAAGACCTTCCAGGACTTCATCGCCGCCGCCAGGAAGGAGCCGGGCAAGATGAACCTGGGCGGCTCCGGGCGCAATTCGGCCAACCATGCCTCGCACGAGCGCCTGAACGCCGCCTTCGGCATCAAGAGCACCTACGTGCCCTACAAGGGAACGGGCGACATGGCGCTGGCCGTGGTGGGCAACCAGATCGATGGCGCCGTGACCTACTCGGCCTTCCCCATCAACAACAAGGGCAAGGTGAGGGCGTTGGCCGTCGCCATGGAAAAGCGCCATCCGCTGATGCCCGATGTTCCCACCTTCCGGGAACTGGGCGTGGACTGGGTGGATGGCGCGTATCGCGGCATCGGCGTGCCCAAGTCCACGCCGCTCGCGGAGCGCAAGCGCCTCTCCGACCTGTGGGCCTCGCTCAACAACGACCCCGAGATGAAGGAGCTGGCTGCCAAGAGCGGCTTCGAGCTGATCAACGTGGGTGTGGACCAGATGGATGCCTTCATGCGCGAGAAGACCAAGGTCTATACCGAGGGCGCGAAGATGCTGGGGCTGGGGAAGAAGTAGGGCGCTGGCATTGTGGGTTACAGCCCGGTTACGGCGTCACAATGCCGTCTGGAGACTTTTCGCATGACCGCCCCCCACCCCGCCACCGAGCCCCGCCGCTTCCTCGAACATCTGTACCAGGCCGCCGTGCGCCGCGCGCTGCCGCTGCACAACACGGCCGCCTTCCTGCCGCCGCCGCCCAGGGGGCGGACCCTCGTGCTGGGCGCGGGCAAGGCGGGCGGCTCCATGGCGCAGGCGGTGGAAGCGCTGTGGCCGGCGGACGCGCCGCTGGAAGGCCTGGTGGTCACGCGCTACCACCACATCCCGCCGCGGCCCCCGGGCTTGAAGCAGCGCATCGAGATCGTAGAAGCCTCGCACCCGGTGCCGGACGCCGCCGGGCTGGCCGCCGCGCAGCGCATTCTGGCGATGGCGCATGGCCTGACGCCCGATGACCTCGTGCTGTGCCTCATCTCGGGCGGCGGCTCGGCGCTGCTGACCCTGCCCGCCGAGGGTCTGACACTGGAGGACAAGCAGCGCATCAACCGCGCGCTGCTGCATTCCGGCGCCAACATTGCCGAGATGAATTGCGTGCGCAAGCATCTCTCGCGCATCAAGGGCGGGCGGCTGGCCGCGGCCTGCGCGCCCGCGAAGGTGGTGACGCTCACCATCAGCGACGTGCCGGGCGACGACCCATCGATCATTGCCAGCGGCCCCACGGTGCCAGACGCCACCAGTTGCGCCGAGGCGGTGGCCATATTGCAGCGCTACGGCATCGAAGTGCCCGGCGCGATCATGAGCCTGCTGGAACAGGGCGCCCTGGAGACGCCCAAGCCGGGCGACGAGGTCTTCGCGGGCCACGCCGTTCACATGATCGCCACGCCGCAGCAGTCGCTGGAAGCGGCGGCCGAAGCGGCCCGTGCGGCGGGCGTGCAAGCCCATATCCTGAGCGACGAGATCGAAGGCGAGTCGCGCGAAGTCGGCAAGGTGCACGCAGCACTGGCGCGTGCCGTCGCGGCACGAGGCCAGCCGTTTGCCCGGCCGTGCGTGATCCTCTCGGGCGGTGAGACCACCGTCACCGTGAAGAAGCAGGCCGAAGGCACGCCGCGCGGGCGGGGCGGCCGTGCGGGCGAATTCTGCATGGGCCTGGCGCAAAGCCTGCACGGGCAAGCGGGCGTCTGGGCCCTGGCGGCGGATACCGACGGCATCGACGGCGTGGAGGACAACGCCGGCGCGTTCGTCGCGCCGGACACCTTGCAGCGGGGCCTGGCGCAAGGCATGAAGGTCGATGCCTT
Source organism: Ramlibacter sp. (assembly GCA_035476755.1). GTDB lineage: Bacteria > Pseudomonadota > Gammaproteobacteria > Burkholderiales > Burkholderiaceae_C > Ramlibacter. The sequence goes on along the minus strand of DATILF010000037.1, from coordinate 817 downwards.
CCTGGACCGCAACGACGCGTATGGCTACTTCAGCGCGCTGGGCGACCTGGTGATCACCGGGCCGACCCACACCAACGTCAACGACTTTCGCGCGATGCTGGTGATTTGATAGCCCCCACGCTCCCCCACTTCGTGTGGGTCGCTGCCCCCCGAGGGGGCCCAGGCCTGCTTGGGGCGGCCCGGCGCTGGCCTGAGTCGATCTACCCTATCGGAACTCTTCGGTATCGACTTCCGAGGCGCTCTGCGCGCTGTAGCGCGGGCCCGTCACGGTCTGCTGGTTGATAAGCGTTTCCAGGCGATCCAGCACGTCTGCGCTCAACGTCACCTTCGCCGCGCCCAGGTCGTCCATGAGGTGCGCTTCGCTGGTCGTGCCCGGGATGGCGATGATGTGCGGCGCCTTGTGCAGCAGCCACGCGATCGCCAGTTGCGCCGGTGTGCAGCCGGCTTCCTGGGCCAGCGCCCTGTAGGGCGGCAGCAGCCGCAGGTTGGCCGCGTAGTTCTCGGGCGAGAAACGCGGCATGGCCTTGCGGATGTCCTTGGCGTCCAGCGTGGTCACGTCGTGCAGGGCGTCGCACAGGAAGCCGCGGGCGACCGGGCTGAACGCCACGAAGGCCACGCCCAGTTCACGGCAGGCTTGCAGCACGGCGATTTCGGGGTTGCGCGTCCAGAGCGAGTACTCGGTCTGCACCGCGCTCACGGGATGCACCGCATGCGCCTTGCGCAAGGTGGAGGCGGACACCTCCGAGAGGCCGATGCTGCGCACCTTGCCCGCGCGCACCAGGTCCGACAGGGCGCCCACGCTGTCCTCGATCGGTAC